>JAZLIE010000114.1:0-16207 GCA_045617165.1 Candidatus Enterocola sp.
TCCATTCTTACTTGCTCCAATACAGGAGCGGAATAGTTGTTTTTCATAGTTGAAAGTTGAAAGTTGAAAATTAAAAAATTAGTTAATAAATATTTTGTTAATCTCGTTCTTTTTCGGTGATGCGGTAATGCGACAAAAAAAACCGGATAGTCTTATTCCCAACGGAAAGACTATCCAGCCTGAATTTTCACTGCAAATACACCTATAGTTGTTATACTGTGTGTGTGTGTGTGTGTGTGTGTGTGTTTATCATAATTTTTGTAATTTCCAAATTTTATGGGCGTGAAGTTATGAATTATTTTTTATTTTGCAAAAAAACTTGTAAATTTTTTAAGTTTCAAAGCATCCAAATTTTGCACTAAAAAAAGTGCAGAATTTGTAAAAGTTGCACTATTTTAAGTGCAATAGTTTAATAAGATGCAGCAAGGCTCTCTGCACAGCGTTCACCGTCTATGGCGGCGGAAACAATGCCTCCTGCATAGCCTGCACCCTCTCCACAAGGGTATAGACCTTTTATTTGGATATGTTGTAGAGTATCCCTGTCTCTTATTATGCGGATTGGTGATGAGGTTCTGGTTTCTACCCCGATAAGACAAGCTTCACGTGTGAGAAATCCGTGAGACCACTTGCCAAAATTCAGAAAACCTTGTCTAAGCCTATCAGAAACACCCTGTGGAAGCAGAAAATGCAACGGAGTTGACAACAGCCCAGGCACGTATGAAGTTTCAGGCAAATCAAATGATATTTTACGGTTCACAAAGTCTGTCATTCTTTGTGCTGGAGCAACCTGTGTTCCGCCACCGTTAATGTATGCCATACGCTCCATTTCCTCTTGATAGTGCATAACGGCAAAAAGAGGGTCTGTGGCGGCATCGGGGGTTATATCCTCTGGTCTGATTTCAACAACCATACCTGAATTAGCCCAACGTGAGCCACGATTACTTGGTGACATTCCGTTTACCACAACCTGCTCTACTCCGCTTGCGGCTGGCACCACAAATCCACCCGGACACATACAGAATGAATATACGCCCCTGTCCTGCACTTGTGTAACAAAATTATACTCCGCTGGAGGCAGATACTCTCCCCTGCCCTTAGAGTTATGGTATTGTATTTGGTCTATAAGTGCTTGCGGATGTTCAAGACGCACGCCTACGGCAATGCCTTTAGGTTCAAGCGCCACCTTATTATTATATAGCATTTTATAGACATCACGAGCGGAATGCCCTGTGGCAAGGATTACGGGGCCGAGGTACTCAGTTTGGGATAAAGATCCTTCGCTTCGCTCAGGATGACGAGAGGGAAGCTCAGGATGACGTGAGGGAAGCTCAGGATGACGAGTTGCTATAACTCCCTTCACTTCATCGTGGTCTATAATAAGGTTATCAACACGGGTTTGGAAATGCACCTCACCACCACAAGATATAATACGCTCACGCATTGCCTGAATAACGGCAGGTAACTTGTCTGTGCCAATATGCGGGTGTACATCAACAAGTATGTTTGGATTAGCCCCATGCAGACAAAAAATTGAGAGTATGCGGTCTGTATTGCCTTTCTTTTTACTGCGGGTAAAGAGTTTGCCGTCAGAAAACGCACCGGCACCACCCTCTCCAAAACTATAGTTTGACTCTGGATTTACTTTTGCCTCACGTGATATAAGTGCAATATCAAGCCTGCGGTCGTGGACATTTTTACCACGTTCAAGCACTATTGGTTTGAAATCCAACTCAATAAGCCTTAATGCGGCGAACAATCCGCCAGGACCTGCACCCACCACTATTACCTGTGGGCGGTCTGCCACATTATGATAATTGGTTTTAACAAGTTCAGGTGCTGTAGGTTGCTCATTTACAAAGGCACGCACCTTTAGGTTTACAAAAACCGTACGCTGACGGGCGTCTATTGAGCGTTTAAGTATTCTGACACCGTTAATATGTTTTGCGTCCAAGCCTTTTTCACTGCTTAGAAACTCCTTCAGTCTCCGCTCATCAGCGGCTACTTGAGGCAAAACCCGGATGTCATATTCTTTTATCATAGTGGACAATTGACAGTGGACAGTGGACAATTTAAAAAAAAAGAAGAAACAATTACTCATTTCTCCTTTATTTCTACAGTAACATCAATAATCAGCATCACTGTCAACTATCAACTGTCAACTGTCAACTCTTTTAATTATTCTGCGGCTGGAGCCTCTTCTACAGGAGCAGCCTCCTCTACAGGAGCCTCACCTTTGGCCTCTGCCTCAGCCTCAGCAGCCTCAGCGGCAGCCTCTTTAGCGGCAGCCTCAAGAGCCTCCATAGCGGCGGCTTTCTTCTCTGCTACTACCTTAGCCTTTGCAGCGTTAACAGCCTCTTCTGCCTTCAAACGAGCCGAATCTTTTGATTTCTTGTCTGCTGCAAGTTTCTCTGCAAGTTTAGCGGCTTCTTTAGCCTTTTTCTCTTTCCACTCTGCAAACTTTTTGTCTGCAACCTCTTGAGTGAACGCACCTTTCTTTACGCCACCAAGAAGGTGTTTCATAAGCATTACGCCCTGCTCAGAGAGAATGTTACGTACTGTGTCTGTTGGTTGTGCACCTTTCATAATCCAAGCCAGAGCTTTGTCGAAGTTCAAATCAACTGTAGCGGGATTGGTGTTAGGATTATAAGCACCAACACGCTCAATGATTCTGCCATCACGTGGCGCACGCTCGTCAGCAATAACTATGTGATAGTAAGCATAGCCCTTGCGACCGTGTCTTTGCAATCTGATTTTTGTTGCCATTTTAATAAAATTAAATTAATACTTCATTGCATTTCCCGAATGCGGGTGCAAAAGTAGCATTTTTTTCTGAAAAACACAACTAATACTTGAATTTTCTTACAATTAGCGTGCTACCTATTTTGTATTGCGAGATGTTCCCATTGTCATCATAGGAGATATGAACCCTGCCTGAGCCCAAATAATTCACCACAAGGTCATCTTTTCCCTTCTCAGGAACCACCGTAACGGTAGACTTACCCTCCTTGTATGTATCAAACACCTTTAGCTTACCACCAAGCCCCCAGTTGTTTGTCAGGTTCCCGGACGCGGTTCTTTCAAAATAGACAGGATTGCCGTGCTTGTCAAACTTCTTAACATTCAAAGAGGTTTTTACATTATCAAGTTTTATGTATGAGTAATTATTGTAGCCTCGATCCTTTTCAAGAAGCAGAGAGCCACTCCACTGTCTGTCAATGACATTAAGATTCTTGTCAAATTGAATCTCACATTTAAACTCTGAGCGATTCTCACTTGTAAGTGCGGGAAACCTCACATTATTTGTATCAGCAACCGCCTTTAACATATCAAAAGGCAGTGATGAGGTTGTGGAACCGTCAATATATATTTTACCAAACAAATCCAGGCTAATTTCAACAGACTCAACAGTCTCTGCCTTCATTTTAAGAAAAATACCAACTATATTCTCTGTCCTACAGTAATTATAAAGTTTATTTTTCTTACCCCATTCCGTAACATTATCATATCCTGGGAATATGAAACGAGTGAACTTTCCGTCTGCAGTTGTCACACCTTTATACTCACCGGTCTTCCTGTCATACTGCACATTCAGTTTATTCAGTTTCTGTTTTTCAACCTTGCCATCTTCATTTTTTGAGAAAAGATTTCCGCTAAAACTGCGAATGCGACCATTCTCATATTCCACTATATAATCACCTATAACCTCTGAATTACGGATTATGGTTCCCTCCACAGCCTTAAGTGCGGTGCCAGTTGTGTCATACGGAAGAAATTCAAACGGGAAATTGAGTTTGTAAAGCTGACAAAGCAAGTCATTATAAGCGTAGAAATCCACAAACTTCCTAATATTGCCGTTAACAATCTTAAGGAACGTGTAATATTTGGAACTCTCAGGAACCGGACAAACGTCAACCTTCTTGCACATATCAAATCCGTACTTGCCGTAAACATCATCACGCACACGCTCCAAAACATTGCTTATACCCACGATGGCCGCCGCTTGCTTGAACCTCCCGTCTTTTTTTACATTTGAAAGCGGCTCAAAACCGTTTACCAAACCAAAGTCCTCAGCATACAACTTATTCCCAGAGGCATCCCTGACATCAACCTTCGCCCAGATGCTGTATGGCAACAGCAAATCACAGTCATCATTTCTGACCGTGTCTGGAAGCGTGGCTATGGGAGCGTTCTCAACAATAATGCGGACTGTGCCAACTTTATCAACAATATCATCAGGCACCATAACCATTGACGGAAGCATACGCCATACGGCTATTCTTCCCATCTGGTCAGAATTCAATGCAACCGCCTGTCTCTCAATATAACGGAACACACTATCACGCTTGCTTAATTCCGCACCTGCGTAATGAGTGGTATCAAATTCCACATAAACATCAAAACGCTCAGCCACAATATCCTCTGACGGTGGCAGCCAGCCGTTTGCATAGGCTGAGACGCTAAACAGTGCTGTTAATGAGATTAATAGGGACTTTAATATTTTTACGTTATGAAACATTTCAATTAACAATTAACAATTAATAATTAACAATCTCCTTTATTAACTATTCTTTATTCTTTATTCTTTATTCTTTCTTCACTATTCACTATCCAATCAACTGCAAAGTTAATATTTTTTTCAACATCATAGGTTGTTGATAACTTATAAAGAGTGAAAACAATTCATAAAAGAAAAATATTTTAACTTTGTGAAGTTTATGCAGGACTTGTTCAGTCATATAGAATCACTTCTGAGGAACCACGACTTTGTAATAGTGCCTGGGTTCGGCGGGTTTGTGGCGGAGACAACAGGTGCCACAGAGATTGACGGCACACTATATCCTCCTCGCAAATCCATAGGATTCAACCCATCACTCAGTTATAATGACGGGTTACTTGCACAGCAATACGTAAGAGAGTACGGTTTTACATTTGATGAGGCTACAGCCCGCATAGAGACCATCGTGGCACAAATAAAGGAGTCACTTGAACATTGGCGGCACCTGCGTTTAGGCAGTTTGGGAATGTTCCATCTCACAGAGAGCGGATTGCAGTTTGAGCCCTCTCTCATAAATAACCTGCTTGACTCATCATACGGACTTGTTCCAGTATATTTCCCTGCAATCAAGCCTTCTCTTTCATCCCCGATACCTAAGAATGAGACATTTACAGTAGTGGCGGAGACAAAAGGCGTGAGGTTCACAAAGCGTGAGACACAAAACACACTCGGTTATAAGATAGTTACCGCAGTGGCAATAGTTCTGCTTCTTTTAGTATTTCCACTGAGCATATATGACGGACGAAGCACAACCCCACTGGCGTTAGAACAGGCGTCTCTCATACCAAATATTGATACCGTTGAGCAGCAGCAAGCATCACCCGTGACCGTTGATTTAGCCTCATTGCCTGAGAATGATATGACCTACCACGTCATAATAGGTAGTTTCTACTCAAGGAACAAGGCTCTGCAATTTTTAGACGAGTTACCATCGGGGTGCAAGGAAGAGTGCGAGATAGTAAATTCAGAACACAGATACAGAGTCTCTTACAAACGATTCGGCACAGAGAGTGAATGTGACAGTTTTCTTGAAACCTTCACCACCTCAAACCCAAGATTCTCAGATGCCTGGATTCTAGAATTGAAAGTTAATTACTAATTGCTAATTACTAATTGTTAATACTATGGACAGAAAAATTTTGATAACCGGTGCCGCCGGATTCATTGGCTCACACGTGATTCGCAGATTTGTAAACAACTATCCTAACTATATGTGCTACAATCTTGACGCACTTACATACGCGGGAAACCTTGAGAATCTGAAGGATATTTGTGACAAACCTAACTATGAGTTCATAAAGGGGGACATAACAGATACTGAGTTCATTGAGAACCTGTTTCAGAAATACAAGTTTGACGGTGTAATACATCTTGCCGCCGAATCTCACGTTGACCGCTCAATAACAGACCCGCTCTGCTTCATAAGAACTAATGTATTGGGTACTGCAAATTTGTTGAATGCCGCTAAGAACCTTTGGAAAGGCAATATGGAGGGCAAGCGTTTCTACCATGTATCAACCGATGAGGTTTACGGCTCACTTGGCAAAGATGGTTTCTTCACAGAGAAGACTCCGTATGACCCACGCAGCCCGTATTCAGCATCAAAAGCAAGTTCAGACCACTTTGTAAGAGCATATTTCCATACATACGGTCTGCCTGTAGTTATCTCAAACTGCTCAAACAACTACGGTACGCACCACTTCCCTGAGAAACTTATTCCACTATCAATAAACAATATAAAGCATAACAAGCCTATTCCTATCTATGGTAAGGGTGAGAATGTGAGAGACTGGCTTTGGGTTGATGACCACGCACGTGCCATTGATATGATTTTCCACAAGGGAGAGAATGGTGAGACATATAATATTGGTGGACATAATGAGTGGACAAACATAGACCTCATTAAGTTACTCTGCAAGATTATGGACAAGAAACTTGGTCGTGAACCAGGCACATCAGAGAAACTTATAACATACGTCACAGACCGTGCCGGCCACGATTTGCGCTATGCCATAGACCCTACAAAACTTGGCACCAAACTTGGTTGGAAGCCATCACTTCAATTTGCTGAGGGACTTGAGAAAACCGTTGACTGGTACCTTGAGAATGAGCAGTGGCTTGACAACATAATATCTGGAGCATATCAGGAGTACTACAAGAAACAGTATAGTGGCAGATGAGAAGTGTAGTAGAGAGATTCCTTGAGTATGTATCCATCAACACCCAAAGTGATGAGAGCAAGAGTTGCTCTCCAAGCACCAAAGGTCAACTGACACTCGCCCGTCTTCTTGAAAAAGAGATGAAGCTGATGGGACTGAGTGACGTTGAGGTTGACAGCAAGGGATATCTCTATGCCAAACTACCTGCGAATACACGTTCTAAATGCCCTAAAATAGGGTTCGTCGCACACTTGGACACGTCACCTGATGAAAAAGGTAGCGGTGTCAAACCTCTATTTATCAAAGATGAGTATGGAGAGGATATAATAGTCTCTGGCGGCAATACTCTGCTTGGCGCTGATGACAAGGCGGGCATTGCGGAGATTATGACAGCCGTTGAGTACTTCACTCTCAACCCCGATGTAAAACACGGTGATGTCTATATTGCATTCACCCCTGATGAGGAGATAGGCAGAGGCACAGACTATTTTAATCTTGACAAATTCAATGCCGATTTCGCCTTTACCGTTGACGGAGGCGAGGAGGGAGAGATTGAGATTGAGAATTTCAACGCCGCCGTTGCTAAAATAGTTATAAAAGGTAAGCCCGTGCACCCCGGTTACGCAAAAAACAAGATGGTGAACGCCGCCATTCTTGCGGGTAAAATTATTGAGATAATAAGTTCTGAGCGTATTCCGGAGAATTCAGAGGGGCGTGAGGGTTTCTACCATATAACAAAGGTGGCTGGAAATGTGGCGGGAGCCATCGTGGAGTGTATTATAAGAGATTTTGACGAGGAACAGTTTAATGAGAAGAAACGCTATTTGAAATATATGGTCAATGCTTTGAATGAGCAGTTCGGCAGAGGAACAGCCAAAATCTGCATAACAGACCAATATAGAAATATGTTTGAAATAATTTCAAACTATCCTGAGATTGTGGATTTGGCTAAAAATTCAATGAAAAAAGCGAAAGTCACTCCAAAAATGACCCCGATAAGAGGAGGGACAGACGGAGTAAAACTATGCTTTAAAGGGCTTCCATGCCCTAATTTATATACCGGTGGCATTAATTTTCACAGTAGAAATGAGTACATACCAGTCCACTCACTTCATTCTGCTACAGAGACAATAATGTGGATTATAACTGACGCACGGAAAATTAAAGCGTGGCGTGTTGAAAAATAAAGCGTGAATATTTTTTATTAGAGAGTAAAAAAGTTTAACTTTGCAACCCGTTAGGAAAAACAATATATTTTACTATACATAATTGTATGAAAAAGCACAATTTCAACGCAGGACCATCTATTCTACCAAGAGAGGTCATTGAAGAGACAGCAAAGGCTGTTCTTGATTTTCAAGGCGAGGGTTTGTCTATTCTTGAGATAAGCCACCGTGCCAAGTATTTCCAACCAGTAGTTGATGAGGCAGTCGCTCTTTTCAAAGAGTTGCTGAACATTCCGGAGGGTTACTCGGTAATCTTCCTTGGCGGTGGTGCCAGCACACAGTTCTGTATGGTTCCTTTCAACCTTTTTGAAAAGAAGGCGGCATACCTTAACACAGGTGTGTGGGCAAAGAAGGCTATGAAAGAGGCCAAAGGTTTTGGTGAAGTAGTTGAGGTTGCCTCTTCAGCCGACGCTAACTACACATTCATTCCAAAGGGCTGGACAATTCCTGCTGACGCAGACTATTTCCACATTACAACAAACAACACAATATACGGAACAGAGATTCTTGAGGATTTTGACTCTCCAATTCCTATGGTTGCTGATATGTCATCTGACATATTCTCACGTCCTATTGACGTAAGCAAGTATGCAATCATCTATGGTGGCGCTCAAAAGAATCTTGCTCCTGCAGGTGTTACATTCGTTATCATCAGAAATGATGTTCTTGGCAAGGTAAGCCGTTACATTCCTACAATGCTTAACTACCAGACACACATTGATAACGGTTCTATGTTCAACACACCTCCTGTACTTCCTATCTACACGGCGCTTCTTAACCTCCGTTACCTGAAGGCTCACGGCGGCGTGGCTGCTATGGAGAAGAAGAACATAGAGAAAGCCAACCTACTCTATAACGCTATTGACAACAGCAAGATGTTTGTGGGCACAGCACAAAAGGAGAGCCGTTCTCGTATGAACATCTGCTTTGTAATGAAAGATGAGTACAAACAGTATGAGGAGGAGTTCCTGAAGTTTGCCACATCTAAGGGTATGGTGGGCATCAAAGGACACCGCTCTGTTGGCGGTTTCCGCGCTTCTTGCTACAACGCACTCCCAATTGAGAGCGTTCAGGCACTTATTGATTGTATGAAGGAGTTTGAGGCAAGCAAATTATAAATTAACAATATTATGGCAAAAATTTTAGTTGCGACAGAGAAGCCATTCGCCAAGGTGGCTATCGATGGCATTAAAGCGGTAACAGACAAGGCTGGTTATGAACTTATTCTTCTTGAGAAGTACACAGAGAAAAAACAACTTCTTGAGGCAGTTGCAAATGTTGACGCCATTATAATTCGTTCAGATATTATTGACGCAGAGGTATTTGCAGCAGCAAAGAATCTGAAGATAGTTGTACGTGCAGGTGCAGGCTATGACAATGTAGACCTTGAAGCCGCCACTAAGGCTGGCGTATGTGTTATGAACACTCCTGGTCAAAACGCCAACGCAGTTGCCGAACTTGCTCTTGGTCTTATGGTGTACGGTGTTCGTAATCTTTATAACGGCACATCAGGCACGGAACTTATGGGCAAGAAACTTGGTATTCTGGCATACGGTAACGTAGGTAGAAACGTCACTCGTGTTGCAAAGGGCTTTGGTATGGAGATTTATGCTTTTGACGCATATTGCCCAAAAGATGTTATTGAGAAAGACGGTGTAAAGGCTGTCAACTCTACAGAGGAGTTGTTTGAGACTTGTCAGGTTGTATCACTTCACATTCCTGCAACAGCAGAGACAAAGAACTCAATAAACTACAATCTGCTCTCAAAGATGCCTAAGAACGCTATGCTTCTTAATACCGCTCGCAAAGAGGTTATTAATGAGGCTGAACTTATCAAACTTATGGAAGAGCGTGCGGACTTCCGTTACATCACTGACATTATGCCAGCGGCTAACGATGAGTTCGCTTCCAAATTTGCAGGACGCTACTTTGCAACTCCTAAGAAGATGGGTGCCCAGACAGCAGAGGCTAACATCAACGCAGGTATTGCCGCCGCCAACCAAATTGTCGGCTTCCTTAAAGACGGCAATGAGCGTTTCCGTGTAAACAAGTAATTGCAGAAGCACACCTTTAAGTATATGGGGAGTCTTTTAATAAAGGCTCCCCTAAATTTTTTTACACTTAAAATAAACCTTTGCTAATTGCTTTCCGTCAAAGCATTGAAATTTAAAATTAATAACAACGATGAAAAATTTAATTAAGATTTCTGCTTTAGCAGTTTTAGCCTTGATGGCTGTTTCTTGTAACAACAGTGACAAACAGTGTGACGCACAACCAGAATGCTGTCAGAAGATGTGCCCTATGAAGGGTTGCCCTCAGATGAGAGAGGATATGAAGAAGATGCGTGACATTGATGAGAAGTGGGTTAAGTTTGACGAACTCTCAGAAGCTGAGCAAAAGTCACTAATCTCAGAGAAGAAGGCTCTCATAGATTCAATGGACGCACGCCGCAAGGCTGCTATTGAGAAGATGAAGGCTGATTGGGAAAACTTTGACAACCTCAGCATTGATGAGCAGAAGAGGCTTCTGGATATGAAGTCATTCCACAAGTTCGGAAAAAAAGGCTGCCACAAGTTCGGTCACAAGCCTTGCCACAAGGGTGACAGACACTGCTGCCACAAAGGTCACAGGCATCACAAAGGTCACGATTGTCCTAAAGGTCAGAGACCTGACTGTCCTAAGGCACAGAAGTAAGATTGTTTTTTAGAAGTATTACCCCGATGTCCTGGAGTCCATAGACATCGGGGTAAATTTTTACATTGGGAAGATTAGCGGCACAAGGAATATTGTAACGGCAAGCATTACAATCTTTAGTACCAAACCTATTCTTGCAAAGTCACTGAACCTGTAACCACCAGACATATAGACAATTGTATTAGGTGGTGTTGAGACTGGAGTGGCGTAGTTATTACAAGCGGCAAACATTATAGCCATACAGAACGGTAGCGGATTAACGCCCAAAGTGGTGGCTGCCTCGTATGCTATAGGGAATGAGAGAGCGGCACATGCGGTGTCACTTATAACTTCTGTCATCAATGATGTTATTACACATATTACAGCAAGCACCATATACGGGTTGGTTCCGCAAATTGTAAGCACATTCTTGACAACAAGGGAGTCAAGACCAACTTTAGCCACGGCAGTGCCTATGCTTATACTGCCTGCAAAAACCAAAATAACATCCCAATCTATCTCTTTTTTAAGTTGTTCCACGTTGCAGCATTTTGTGGCGACCATAAGAATGGCGGCTATGAAACTACAGGTGGCAAGAGAAGCCAAATTAAATGCGGCGCAGAGAATCATTGCAACAAGTATGCCTATGCTTACAAATGTCTTTCGTGTCTTTGGGTACTTGAGCAGGTCTGTATCACTCTCCTTCTCCACTGCCTCTCTTATTGGGAGCACCTTTTTCATAAGAATAATTATACCCACCATTAGCAGAAGTCCGCAAGCGGCTATTGGGAACGGAGCAAAAAGATTTATGCTGTCACCCGTCTGCTGCTCATACATTCCTAGAATAATAAGGTTACAGGGTGAGCCGAGCATTGTAAGCGCCCCTCCTATTGAGGCGGCGTAGGCAAGAGGAATATGCAGTTGTGAGGCGGCAAGTTTAAGTTCCTTTGACCAACTCTTGACTGCGTCCATAAATAGCAGTGTGGTGGCGGTGTTGCTTGTAAAGGCACTCAGCAAACTTGCGGGCAGCATCATTCTGACAATGGCTCCTGAATAGGACTTAGGACGTCCCATCAGATGATTCACTATCCAAGCAAGAGCACCTGTGTACTTTAGCCCTGCTATAACGGCGAACATAATGCCCACTATAACCACAGATGAACTACACAATCCGCTGAAACTCTCCTCTACTGTAAGCACACCGGAAAGATAGAACATCATAATAGTACCAAGAAATACCATCTCTGGATGCATCTTGGTACAAATCAATGTAATGAACGTTGCAAGAATAATGAGAAGCACAAACCACTGTCCTATTTGCAGCCCCCATAATACATTTTGTAAAAATTCCGCATTAAACATAGTTAATGTTTTTAATTCATATAAGTCTGCAAATTTACAACTAATTTTTTATAACACTCCGCACTCACGTTGCAAACTGTTTTTGGGGAAACTGAATTTTTTGTACCTTTACACAGAAAATTTACATATATATTATTATGAAAAGACTATTTTCCATTCTATTAACTGCTATTTGTGCTACAATAACCGCCACAGCCCAGTTCACAATTGACGCATCAAAAGCAAGCGAGGCTCCCAAAGAGAAGAAAGATATACTTGTAGCCTATTTTTCTGTTACAGGAAACACAAGGAAGGTTGCTGAGGAACTTGCCACCGCAGCCGATGCAGACCTTTGGGAGATAGTACCGCTTGTACCCTACACCGCTGAGGATTTGGATTGGAAAAATCCAAAATCTCGCTCAAGTGTGGAGATGAATGACCCGTATGAGCGTCCTACAATAAAAATGTGCACTGATATTCGTTCATACAAGACCATATACTTAGGGTTCCCTATATGGTGGGGAGTCTGCCCGCGTATGATTAACTCTTGGATTGAGAACAATGACCTGACGGGCAAGAAGTTGATTCCTTTCGCCACATCGGGGTCAAGCCAGATAGCACCTGCCATTGAATATCTTAGAAAAACCTACCCTGATTATAAGTGGGAGGATGGGAAACTTCTCAATTCATACCCTGAAGGCTTCCTGATGCAGTGGGCTAAACAGAACTAACCTTTATAAATATCCGTTCTGAATAAATTTAAGTTGCTGCTCAAGCACCTGCGTCTTAGCCATAATGAAACCGTGTGCGTCAGCCTCTTTTATCGGCTCTGAATACATATATTCAATCTCCATAGGTCGCTTGTTGTCATAATCAAGTCGCATACTTGTTTTGTATGGCTTCATATGACGAGTCATCTCAACAAGGTTATCTGCTATGGATATTGGAATTTCAACACCGCAAGCCTTTGCCCCGCTGATAATCTCAAGCATAATATCATAGATGAGTTTTGCAGACGCCTCATTATTCATCAGTCTGTCTGTAGTTGATTTAAGTATGACAGTCAAACCGTTGTACGGAATGTTCCAAAGAAGTTTTTTCCATCTGTGTGCATTCAAATCAGAACAAATCTCAGCAACTTTAACACCACCGCATTTAAGTTGTCTGCATAGTTCCTTTGCTTTTTCATCACTACCACGATGCATACCTATGGTAAGTTCACCTAAATCCTGATGGTGAATCACAGCCGGAGCGATACGACTTACGCAAATATACGCCATACCGCCGGCAATGGCGACGCTCTCAGGCAGCAGAGCGGCAAGATTTTTCTCCATATTAAGTCCGTTCTGAATAAGGACAACTGTTGAGTCTGGTTTAAGAATAGGTTTGAGCATATCCGCAAGTCTATTCTGCGCTGTAGTCTTTATCGCCACCAAAACAACATCACACTTAGGCATCGTGGAGGTTGAATTATAGGCGTTTATAGGGTTTATTGTAAAATCACCCCAACAACTGTTAACTATGAGCCCGTGTTCCATAGCCGCCTCATACTCTGAATGAAAGAGGAAATGCACGTCACACCCGCTCTTTGCAAGTATGCCGCCATAGAATCCACCTATACCACCTGTACCTATTATGCCGTATGTCATATCATTAAAAATTTTGTGCCACAAATTTACAAAGGATAATTAATAATTAACAATTAATATCAACATTTTTCTGTTTATAACTTTTAACCTCTCTTTTAATATTGTTAAAACTATTATGACTATATTTGTAAGATTAAATAAGGCTCGCACCTTAATTGTTAATTATTAATTATTAATTGTTAATTATACTATGGCTATTATTAAACCATTCAAAGGCATACGCCCACCAAAAGAGTTGATAGAGCAGGTTGCCTCACGTCCGTATGATGTGCTTAATTCAGAAGAGGCAAGAGCAGAGGCAGAGGGCAATGAGAAGTCTCTTTACCACATAATCAAACCTGAGATAGATTTTCCATCGGGGAAGAATGAGCACGATGAGGATGTATATCTTAAGGCTGCTGAGAACTTCAAAAAGTTCCAGGAGAAAGGCTGGCTGGTTCAGGACAAGAAGGAGCAGTACTATGTATATGCCCAGACAATGAACGGCAGAACGCAGTATGGTCTATGCGTATGTGCGTACGTAGATGACTATATGACAGGCAAAATCAAAAAGCACGAACTTACCCGCCGTGACAAGGAAGAAGACCGTATGAAACACGTGCGTGTGAACAACGCCAACATTGAGCCGGTATTCTTTGCCTACAAGCACAATGATGAACTTGACGCCATAGTGGCAAAAACCTGCGCAGGCACGCCAGAATATGATTTTGTGGCACCAGACGGTTTCGGACATCACTTCTGGGTGATTGATGATGACGCCACCATAAAGCGTATAACAGAGATTTTTGCTGGCATACCATCAATGTATATTGCTGACGGTCACCACCGTAGCGCCGCAGCGGCACTTGTAGGCAATGAGAAAAGACTTCAGAACCCTAACCATAAGGGTGATGAGGAGTATAACTATTTTCTGGCTGTATGCTTCCCAGACAACCAACTGAACATTATAGACTATAACCGTGTGGTTAAAGACCTCAACGGCCTTACAGATGAGGAGTTTCTCGCTAAACTTTCAGAGAACTTCACAGTCCAAGAGAAGGGTGCTGAGATTTACAAGCCGTGCAAACTGCATAATTTCTCACTCTACCTTGGTGGCAAGTGGTATTCACTTACAGCAAAGCCTGGCACATACAATGACGCAGACCCTATAGGGGTGCTTGACGTAACAGTGTCATCAAACCTGATTCTTGACAAGATTTTGGGAATCAAAGATTTGCGAAGTGACAAGAGAATTGATTTTGTAGGAGGTATTCGCGGGCTTGGAGAACTGAAAAAGCGTGTTGATAGCGGAGAGATGAAAGTGGCACTCGCTCTCTACCCTGTAACTATGCAACAAATCATTGACATTGCTGATTCAGGTAACATTATGCCACCTAAAACCACTTGGTTTGAACCAAAATTACGCTCAGGATTGGTGATACATAAACTAATATAAAGACGGTGAATCGGTGAATCGGTGAACTGGTGAATCGATTAAACGATTCCACGATTAACCGATTAAACGATTAACCGATTAAACAATAAAACAATGAACAAACTAGTATCAATATCAGATTGCAGTAAAGAGGACATACTGAACATTGTAAACCTTGCGGAACAGTTTGAGAAGCACCCCAACCCGCATCTGCTTGACGGCAAACTTGTAGCCACGCTATTCTTTGAGCCGTCAACACGTACAAGGCTTAGTTTTGAGACAGCGGTACAGCGTCTGGGCGGAAGGGTCATAGGTTTCTCTGACGCCGCCACATCAAGTTCATCAAAGGGTGAGACTCTGCACGACACCATAAAGATGGTAAGCAACTATGTTGACCTTATAGTAATGCGTCACCCTGTGGAGGGAGCGGCACGCTATGCGTCAGAGATAACAAACGTACCTGTAATTAACGCAGGTGACGGTTCAAATCAGCACCCTACCCAAACAATGCTTGACCTCTACTCCATTAAAAAGACACAAGGCACGCTTGAGAACCTTACAATAAGTATGGTTGGGGATTTGAAATATGGTCGCACAGTTCACTCTCTGCTTATGGCAATGCGTTATTTCAACCCTACCTACCACTTTGTAGCACCACAAGAGTTGCGTCTGCCTGTCCAATATCCAGAGTTTATGAGAGCACACAACATAAAATTTGATGAACTTGAGGATATGAACCCTGTTCTTCCTGTCTCTGATATTCTGTATATGACACGTGTACAGCAGGAACGCTTTACAGATTTAGTTGAGTATGAGAAAGTTAAAAACACGTACACTCTGCGTAGCAGTATGTTGGAAGGCACAAAGGATAACTTGCGTATTCTGCACCCGCTGCCACGTATAAATGAGATAGCGGCAGATGTTGATGACAATCCAAAGGCATACTATTTTGAGCAGGCAAGAAACGGAGTGTTTGCCCGTCAAGCAGTGATATGCTCTATCTTAGCAATCTGTTAAGACAATAAATTAACGGTGAATCGGTGAACTGCTGAATCGATTAAACGACTCCACGATTAACCGATTAAACGATTAAACAAGATAAATATATATGAGTAAAAAAGAATTAGTGGTATCAGCACTGGAGAATGGCACTGTAATAGACCACATACCGGCAGACCAGACTTTCAAAG
>JAZLIE010000115.1:0-1833 GCA_045617165.1 Candidatus Enterocola sp.
TCACCTTGTTATAATCTGTCACATCAACATTGAGCATCTTATAAATCACTTCAATGTCTCCATCATTGATAGTGGTGAAAGTTGTCACACCATTTGATGTAGACATTGAACACTTAGCTGTGTTGTCATCTGTCTGAGTGAGAGTGACATTCTTAGTGGTTTTAACGTAGGCGCCTTCTCCTGAAAGAGGGTATTTATTCCCTTTTGAAAAACGCTTGCAGAAAGACCAAATCTCCTTGCGGTTGTACCAAGAAGGCCAGTGTCCGCCACCATCATACATGAAACAAACCACTTCATTGCCTTCGCTATTCTTCCAAGTGGTCTTGGTACCTCTATAGTTGCCTTCTTGAGAACTGTAACTCACGGCTGTAGGTGTGCCACTTCCATTGCTCTGAGCAATCTGTTGCACATATTCGTAAGGTTTGTATTGACCAATAGGGAATACTCCATCCTGGTTGGAATGATGATGTATGAGATTGACCTTTATACCCTTGGACTTGAGTTCATTGGCAGGGTTAAGGTCAAACTTCACGCCACTCGTTGGAGCGAATGCGGCTATCTTATCTGCAATCTTCTTGATACCATTGTATATGAGCATTGAACCCATCGAGAATCCTGACCAATACACGCGGTTGCGGTCAATCTTATAGCGACTATACATCTCGTCGATGGTCTGTGAAACAAAATTCACGTCCTTATCACCACCGATATCCCACATACCACCATCTGAACGCAAGTAAACACAGATGAACTTTTCTGTGTCAATAAGTTCCCAAAGTCTGTCACCACCATCATAATTAGGGGCATCACCCACACTCTGATACTCCGGACTCTGGTTCATACCATGGGTGACAATCATAAGAGGCAAGTTGTTTTGCATCTGATTTGGGGTATAGACAATCATGCTACGCTGCTGTCCATTCACAGTGATAGTAATGCTTGTCTTGACACTCGCCATACAATTTGCCACGAGAGCAAACAAAAGGATTAATAATGCACTAAGTTTTTTCATTTACACATTGGATCTTAAAAACATATTCTTTTTCCGCTGCAAAGGTACACATATTAATATATAAGAATTTTATGTTATGTTACATAATGAAGCTTTTATGTAACAGATGAAGCTTTCCTTGGGAAAGCGATGTTACGAACGGGTGAAAATACATGACTTCATACTTTGCATAAAAAAAATTGTGTCATACTACCCGCATGCAGAAGCAAAAGATGTCTGTACATTTTGTGGAGTCAATAATTTTGCGTTACTTTGCAAAATAATTGACTTTGCAGAGGTTTTGATGAAGAAAAAGATTGATGAAATAATAGTACAAGGGAAGAAGTACCGTGACCCGGATTATTCTGCTCAAAAACTTGCAGATGATCTGGGAATAAGTTCTTTCCAGTTGGCAAGACTGTTGAAGAAGGAATACGGGATGGCTTACTCTGACATCGTACTGCAACTACGTATCAATGAGGCAAAAAAGCATTTGCTTGACCCCCGAAAAACCAATCTGCAGATTGAGGAGATTGGGCTGATGGTGGGTTTCAAAAATAAGGTGTCTTTCTTTCAGGCTTTTAGGAAGTATGAGGGGGGAACGCCGGGGAAATTCAGGAGGAAATCATAGAAACACAAAGCTTAATGCTTTCAGTCAATAAACTAATTTACAATGACAACTGAGAATTTCAACTATAATGATGAGCGTTTTGCGGACTTGCAGATGCTTAGGTATAAGGTTCAAGGATTTGAGGACTTGAGTTTGAAACAGAAGATATTTATCTACTATCTCCAGGAGGCGGCTCTCTGGGGAAGAGATATATTGTTTGACCAAAACGGCA
>JAZLIE010000116.1:0-5446 GCA_045617165.1 Candidatus Enterocola sp.
CTCTTTGCTAAAACTAATTTCAATAATGTCAATGAACGCAATGGCTCCAAAGAGCCTTATATGTTAGATTTGTTTGAAAATTTTGAATATTAACCTTTTTAAATCGTGTCCAATTTTTTAGTGGACACTAATGATAATTAATAATTAATAATTAATATGTTTTTGCAATCAGATAATATTGTGCTGCGAGCATTGGAACCAGAGGATTTGGACTTCCTATACAGCATTGAGAATGACGCCTCTCTATGGAGGACTACAAATACAGTCTCTCCATACTCAAAGTATGAACTGAGGCAATACATTGCTTCATCGCCAAGAGACATATATTCACAAGGAGAGCTGAAACTGATAATTGAGCGGAAAAAAGATGGGGAAAGAGTAGGTTTTCTTGACCTTTTTAATTTTGACCATCACAATTCACGTCTTGAGGTGGGGATAATAATAGCGGAGCCGTTCCGCCGTTCAGGTTATGCGTCAGAAGCGTTGCAAGTGGCACGTGAGTATGCTTTTGATTTCCTTCATCTACACCAGATATACTGCCATATTCCAGCCGACAACACGGCATCTGAGGCTCTGTTCACAAAAGCGGGCTACAAAAAGACAGCCACCCTTCCTGATTGGATTCAATGTGAAACCGGATGGGTGGATGTGATTATGATGATAATAGTGAATAGTTAACTATTCTTTATTCACTTTTAACTATTAATTAGTCTTATACTCGTACTTAACCTCTTTAAGTTCAGCGTTAGCCTTCTCAATCTTCTTTTTAAGATTCTCTTTGAATGCCGCAAACTCCTTCTGCAACTTGTCATCACTTACAGCAAGAATCTGAACAGCAAGAATGCCGGCGTTCATAGCACCGTTAATACCAACTGTGGCAACGGGTATGCCGGGAGGCATTTGAACAATAGATAGCAGTGAGTCAAGACCCTCAATTGATGATTTAATAGGTACCCCGATGACAGGGAGCGTTGTCATTGACGCTATTACACCACCAAGATGCGCCGCCATACCAGCCGCCGCTATTATAACTTTAATGCCACGGCGTTGGGCGTTCTTTGCAAACTCTTCAACAGCCTCCGGAGTGCGGTGTGCTGAAAGAGCGTTCATTTCAAATGGGATTTTGAAGTCATTCAGCACCTGAGCCGCCTTCTCCATAACCGGAAGGTCACTAGTGCTGCCCATAATGATTGATACTACAGGAATCATATTGAATTGAAAATTGAAAATTGAAAGTTAAAAGTTAAAAGATAACAGTTAATAGTTATAAAAAGCACCCTTACGGAGCAACTTTGTTGCGACTAAGCCACTCCCTGAGGGAGGGGTTTGGGGTGGGGTAATATACTCCAATAGACCACTATCCTTTAATTTTGAATTTCAAAATTAAAGGATAGTGGTCTGACATTTTTTGTTCATCAAGGCTGAACTCAACAGGAGTCAAATCCTTTGATGTGAAAATATAATCAATTCTAAAGTTATATATGCCTTCGTGGTAGGTGCTGCCCAAACTGAATGCCGTCATCAAAAGGAAGGCGTCATTATGTCCTTCACTCAGTGTGCGGTAAGAGTATGATGCAGGAATGTCATTCATATCACCACAGAGGATAAGCTTGCTGTCAATATCTTTTATTTTATTCTCAAGTGTGTCTGCCTGTGTGCAACGCTCAAGGCTTGCCTTCACCAGTTTGTTGTAAATCTTGTGGAACACTCCGTTTGAGAAATCTGCGGTACTGTCTGTTGGGTTTACTGCATCAGGCACAAGATCCTTCTCCTTTTGTGTCAATTGGTTTGACTTAAGATAGAAATTTACCACTGTTAGTGTGTCTGCGCCAACTGCAATCCTTGATTTCAGAGCACCGTGACAAGATGATTTGAAATCAATCTTCTCACTCTCCACTATAGGGTGCTTTGAGAATGTAGCCACGCATTTTGCAACACGTATGCTGTTGTTCAGCACCTCTACACTACAGTATGGATAATCAGGCAGTTTGCCCTTAATGTAATCAAGCGTGTATGTGCCTGTAGGGTAGTAAAGGAACTCTTGTAGGCATACTATATCGGGGTTTGATGATGAAATGTAATCAAATATCTTATCTGCGTTGGCTACGCCTTTTGAGCCCTCAAACCAGTCAAACAGATGAACATTGTATGTCATAACAGATATGGCATCGGGGTCACTTTGGGTCTCATATTTAGGAGCCATACTATATGTTTTCATCATATTCGGTACCGATGCCGCAAGCAGGAGCACTCCCACAATACCCATACGCCAGCAGCGGTTGCAGAACCAATAGACAGAGAGGAACAGTGTAAGTATAAATAGTGTTGAGAAGAATAGTGTAAGCGGGCAGAGTATGTAGAACGCTGATATTGGTTGTACGTATGATATTACGTCGGTCATAAGCAGAGCCAGCCCCACTATCACACTAAGAATCCCTAATATAACTTTAAAGAATGTTCTCATTTGCTCATATTAAAAAGGTCACGCTTCTCCTCCTCTGTAAGAGCGGTGTAACCTGAACGTTTTATCTTTTCAAGAATCTCATCAATGCGGGCGTTTTTCTTAGCCTTTGCCTCACGGTTATATTGATTCCATTCAGCATCTGAGGCATTCCGCTGCGGTCTCTTGACTTTCATATTAGAGCCGTTGAAAGTCTTTCTTATCTTATCCCCGATGGCGGAGAACCAGTTGTTTATTTTTTGTGTGAAATTCACTCCGTTGTCATCATTGCGCCATATAAGAAGCAGTATCAATCCAAATAGCATACCGCCAAGGTGAGCGTAGTGTGCCACACCGTCGCCCGTGCCGGCAATTCCCATAAACAACTCAGCCACAGCGTATATCGCAACAAACACAGGGGCTTTTATTGGAATTGGAATAAAGAGCAGGAATATCTCTGCCTTTGGGAACAGCATTGCAAAGGCTATGAGCAGACCGAATATGCAGCCGCTGGCGCCAATTGTAACAGGTTTGTTGAGAATCAACGCCTTTAGTTGAAGTACCTGACTTACAGGAATATATGTATTGGCATCGAGGTTTTGGAAATAGGGTGTCAGCAGACTTATGTCCTTTGTGTTTATATATTGGTTAAAGGCGTCATTTATCTGGCTGAGGCTTATAGCCCAAGTAGCCTCCTGCACAAGTGCCGCACCTACACCCGTAACAAAGTAGAATATAAGGAACCGTTTTGTGCCTAACGTCTCCTCAATGCCTCGCCCGAACATCCACAGACCAAACATATTGAAGAAAATATGTGTCAGCCCCGATGTGTCATGCAGGAACATATATGTGAGCAGTTGTACGGGATTGAACGCCTCCGCCTCAAAATAGTGCAGTCCAAGCAGGTTCACCACATCAATGCCCGCAAATTTAGGCAGAGCTATTGACGCCAGAAAAAAGAGACAGTTAATTATAATAATATTCTTAACCGCTGGCGGCGTATTTGTATTTATCCCAAATCCCATATCTCTAACAATCCGCAAAGATAATGTTTTTTATGCCAGCAAGGAGAATTTCACTTAAAAATTGCTACATTTACAATCTAAAACCAAAAAATTTGAGTTACATATTATGAAATGCAGACTTCTTACTTTTTTTGCTCTTCTTTTGATGTGCTTGACAGTCAGTGCGGTAGAGATGGAGACGGTTGTCTATGTAGAGCGTGACTCTGTGCTTAAGATGGATGTCTATTTCCCCGATGACACGCTGTCAGAGCATCCGTGCCTTATCTTTGCTTTTGGCGGGGGATTCAAAAACGGAACCAGGAACAGTTCTGATATAGTAAGTGCTATGAATAACATTGCCAAACGAGGAATTGTTTGTGCTGCAATAGATTACAGGCTTGGTCTGAAGAATAAAAGTTTCAAGAACCCAATTGAATCCCTTCCATATCTGGTCACATCTGTGGAGATGGCTACAGAGGATATGCTTGCCGCCGGAGCGTATATATACACTAACGCGGAGGCACTGAAGGTGGACAAGAACCTTATTATGGCATCGGGGTCAAGTGCGGGAGCAATAATGTCATTGCAAGCCGATTATTACTTGCACAGCGACAATGAAATGGCGGCTGATTTGCCTGCGGGCTTTAAATTTGCAGGAGTTTTGAGCTTTTCCGGAGCAGTGACATCGTTTGGCGACAGGATAAAGTACACCAGCCAACCGGCACCTACGTTTTTTGTACACGGTACCAAAGATAAACTTGTGCCATACACTCATATGTCAGTGGCTGGAAAGGGAATGTACGGCTCTGATTATTTGGTAGATGTATTCAAAAAGAACGGCTGGCGTTATGAGATTCTGAGATATGAGAATTTCGGTCACGAGGTCTCTTGGATTGGCATTAAGGAGAATATTCAGGAGATTTTTATGTTCATTGAGCGTTTTGTGCTGAACAAGGGCTCAGAAGCACGCTATGGCGCGTCACTTGACATTACACGTAAAGAACCGGGTGTAAAGAAACCTCTGTGGCAGATAAATGGTCTGAACCTATACAAGAAGGGCGAAAATCCAACCGTTGCAAAGGACTCCGCTCAAATCAAGCGACTGTATGGCAATTAACCACGACGAGACATTAATTTGATAGGATAATGTTTGCGTCAATATTGAGTGTTTTGCAAAGGGTCTTTGCAACCTTGAGAGTCGGTTCGCATTTGCCCGTCATATAATCGCTTACTCTGGATGTGCTGATGTGAAGTAATTTTGCTAAGGCTGTCTGGTTGAGTCCCATCTCAAACATTCTTAACTTAATTATCTCTGGAAGTGTTGGGATTGCAATAGGGTAATGAATGGCCTCATATTCATTAGCAAGTCCTGACAGGATATCCAATTCAATGAAGTTTCTGTCATACTTAGGCGTTTCGTCGTTAACCAATGGAAGAAGTTCTTCAATTCTCTCCATTATTGCCTTGTATTCTAATTCATTCTTTATTTCGGTCATGCTGTTATATGTTTGCCGCATCTATTTTATTGTATTCCTCGTGCGTGCCAATAAACCTAATTAAGACTGTTTTTAGTGTTAATTTAATTACAACTATTAATCTATACTGATTGCCTTTTATATTGAATACATAATGCTGATTCCCTAC
The DNA here is from genome assembly GCA_045617165.1 of Candidatus Enterocola sp. Lineage (GTDB taxonomy): Bacteria > Bacteroidota > Bacteroidia > Bacteroidales > Paludibacteraceae > Enterocola. The sequence goes on from JAZLIE010000116.1 coordinate 5,089, forward strand.
AAAATCAACTGAATTAAAGGTTTTCTTGATATCTTGATAACAAGTCCATTGGCTTTTTTCTGTTTTTGTAAACCATTCCTCCAATGCAACCTTTGAATCTGTATGCACGGTGTAATAATCTACAATAGTTTTTCTTGAAATCACTCTCATATAGCAAAACGTTACAAAGTTATAAAATTTATTCTATATTTCAAAATTAATTTTTAAAAAATAAAAATTAAAGAGTCAAGTATCAAGTGCGAAAATATTAAAAATGTTTGTAAAATTCTTTCATCGGGGTTGAGAACTTTAATTTTTCTCTCGGTCTCCTGTTTATTTTATATTGAACTTCCTTTATATAATCATCGCTAAACGTGTC
>JAZLIE010000117.1:0-13657 GCA_045617165.1 Candidatus Enterocola sp.
TTGGTTCAAAGTTCCGTATATATTGTATCTACGGTTATTTCAATTGGCATTATCATAAAAAAACATTGGGTTAAATACATACACTTTACAAAACAAGGTACTAAAAGTGAACTTAAAGAAAGTTTCCCACTATTTTTGTCAATAGCAGCCACAAGTATCTATACAGCATGTTTTGTTATAATATTAGGCTATTTTGCCTCACCTGCTGAAGTAGGACAATATGCCGCAGTTGATAAATTAATGAGAGCATTCTGTTTTTTGATTTTATCACCTATACTACAGGCATTCTACCCTAAAATAAGTGCCATGTCAAAGGAGAGAAGGGAAGAGGCGGTTGAATTAGTAAAAAAATTACTATTTGTTGTCTTGGCTGGAATGATAGCGTTGCAACTTGTTATGTTTTTTGGTTCCCCTATTGCCATTAAATATCTTGGTAATGATTATGCAGAATCTGACATTCTATTTAAAATAATGTCATTCACACCAATATTCATAGGAGTGGGAGGAGTTATGGCACAACTTTTACTTCTTGCGTTAGGAGGTAAATCAAGTAAAATAAAATACAGGAACTCTTATATAATTGCAGGAATAGTGGCTATTGTTTCTGTCTTTATTTTAGCCTCTAAATACGGAGCACCAGGAACTGCTGTATCGTTAGTTCTAACTGAGTTTTGCGTGTGCTTATTAATGTGTATTTCAGTTTATTATGATAGACATACTATTATCAACATATAACGGAGAATTGTATTTAAGGGAACAACTTGATTCAATTCTTGCACAATCATGTACTGATTGGACTTTACTTGTCCGTGATGACGGCTCTACTGACGGCACTCTTAAAATTATAAATGATTACTCTGCAAGATTTCCTGACAGGATTAAGGTAATTTCTGATTCACTTGGAAATTTAGGTGTAACTAAATCATTTGGAACCTTACTTGAAGCAAGCAAATCTGAGTATGTTATGTTTTCTGACCAAGATGACTATTGGCTTAAAGACAAGATTTCCATCTCTATGGACGCAATGCACAAATTGGAGGAAAAATATGCCCAGATGCCTCTTCTTGTTCACACTGATTTAAGTGTTGCTGATTCAAATTTAAATATAATAAATAAATCCCTTAGGGAATACAGCAATCTGCCTGTTGAAATTTTGGAAAGTTCTCCATGCTTTTTTCCCCTTTCCAATCCTGTAACTGGTTGTACCGCTCTTTTCAACGCAAAAGTGCGTGATATGTCACTTCCTTTTACTGAAAAAACTGAAATGCATGATGTTTGGGTTGGACTTGTTGCGGTTAAGAATGGCAAATTACTTTATGTTAAGCAGCCAACCATACTTTACAGGCAACATGGACATAATGTTTGTGGTGCAACACTACGCAAGAACGGATTAGTAAACAGAATTGTAACTTCATACAAAAGGAACAAAATTATTTACCATTGCTACCACCCCTATGTTTATAAGTCATTTTTACATTTTTGCTATTACAAGATTGTGTACTTTATTAAAAGAAAATTAAACTGATTTGCTGTTTTTTATTAACATATTGTTTTTTCTTTTTGCATTGATGATGAATATTTTTGCACCCGATGCATTTTCAAAGACATTTTGCGTATCGTTGTGCATTGCATATATTATACAAAACATACTATATATGTCATTAAAAAAAGAAAATACATTGTTGTGTTTTGAATTCTTTTTTGCTATCAGTTTCTTTTTAGTATATTTTGTACATCCGTGCTTTCTTTACCCAACCAAATCATATTTAGTATCGCATGTTTTTTCTTATCCTTATAACGAATGTGTAATTTCTAAATCCACTGCAATTGCATATTTGGCATATACGTCTTTTCTAATGATTGTATCGTATAAAAATAATACCGATACTATTAAACTAAACAATAACGGTAACAAAATTACGGAAGGAAATATATTTGTTCTGCTTTGCACCACCTTAATATCTTTGATTGGATTTGGGCTTTCCGGCGGATTCTCACACCTAAAAATGGTTTATACTGGTGGCACTTCCTTAAATGATGTGGGTGTATTTTCTTATTTCTTTAGCGTGTTCCAATGTTTGATTATAGTGGTTGCCATTTATTCCTTTCAAGCCAAAACAAAAGTATCACGCTACATTTCCTTAATGCTGGTATGTTTAAGTATTTGTGCCTTTCTGCTTACAGGTTCCAGAAATCTTCCGTTCCGTTTAGTGTTCATTCTTCTTTTTGGTTTCAATATGGCTGTAAGACCTTTCAGAAAGATGGAAATTATATGCATTACCGTTTTTGGAGCATTCTTTTTATATATAATAATGACAATAAGGGGTACGGGGATTTCTGAATCCATTACTAGTGGGATTCTTTTTGACAATATGAACAACACCTATTTTTGGAGAATGTTTTCTGACCTTATAATGAATAACAGGAATCACTATGTTCTTGTTGATTACGCTGATGCCAACGGACTTACATTTTTCAAAACACAACTATCTGATATCTGTGCTCCCGTCCCATTTCTGTTTAACGCAGTAAACAATGTACTTAATATTCCTCCAGAGATGGCAATAAGCGGTAGCATGCCAACATTCATTACATTCCACACATTGGATTCTTGGGGATTAGGAACTGCCATGGTTGGAGAGGCTTACTTATCATTTGGCACCATAGGAACAATTATTTGTTTTGCATTATTAGGTTTAATAATAAATGTTTCAAAAAAACACATGTACACAAACAAATATGCCTTAACCATATATTTCTTATTTTGTTCTCACGCCATATTTTACCCAAGAGCACCATTGATATTTGACCCAAGAATAGTTGTTTGGATATTGATTTTCACATACATCTTTTCTTTTTGCAAAATAAGGAACAAGAAGTCTTTAGAATCATGAAAATTCTATATTGCATACCTATGATTTATAATTCAGGAGGCATGGAAAGAGTCCTGAGTAATAAATTAAATTGGTTTGTTGAAAACACTGACATTGAGATAGTTGTTGTTACTACAGATAATGCCGGAATGACACCATTCTACTTATTCCCAAAACGTGTAAAGTATATTCACCTTGACCTCAATTTTGCAGAACATGTAAATTATAATCTGATAAAAAAGACAATAGCTCATTTCAAGTTGATGAGAAAATACAAAATTATGCTTTCTGATATAATTAAATCAGAGAAACCAGATATTTGTATTTCAATGGGAGGCAAAGAGGTTTCTTTTTTAGGTAGTTTGAAATGTTGCTCAAAGAGTATTTTGGAAATGCATTTTACCATATCAGCCAGAGAAATGCTTCATCCTAACTTATTGTTTGTTTTAAATAAGATCAGAACAAAACAATTACTACAAGATGCAAAAAAATTTGACACCATAGTTGTTCTGTCTGAATATGAACTTAAAGAATGGCGGAAACATGCTAAAAACGTTATAAAAATAGCAAATCACACCACTTTGACCCCTAATGAATCAATAGAGACATTACATGAGAAAAACGCTATATCTGTAGGTAGACTTGAGGATGAAAAAGATTTTTTTTCCATGATTGATTGTTGGAACACTGTTATTAAAACAAACCCTGATTGGCATTTAAGGATTTATGGTAATGGTTCGCTTAAAAATAGTTTACAACAGCATATTGATAAACTTAATCTATCATCAAACGTTCATTTGATGGGTGCAACAAAAGAGATAGGAAAGGCATATTCTAATGCATCTTTCTTCATTATGACATCCAAACATGAAGGGTTACCTATGGTACTTATTGAAGCGTCCGCTTTTCATCTGCCCTTAGTTTCATACGATTGTCCATATGGTCCAAGAGAAATAATTAAAAACGGCAAAAACGGATTCTTAATTGAGCCTAATAATAAACAATCTATGATAAATTCATTGAATTTATTAATAGAAAATGTATCTTTGCGAAAAGAAATGGGAGAAAACGCGTATCTAAATGCAATGAAATACGCACCTGATTGTATTATGCCGCAATGGGTGAAACTATTTAATGAATTAACCAATGGAACAAAAGACAATTATTGTTAACGCAACTGCTTTAAGATATAGTGGCGCCTTGTCAATATTAAAACAATTCTTGCACACAATTCCTGAAGACAAATACCATTATATTGTATTTGTATATAGCGGTATTACATTAAATTTTAATCAAAACAATGTTACGCTAATACCAACTGATGTCATTTCATTTACAAAACGTTTCTGTTGGGATGCTTTTGGATTAAAAAGATGGTTACGCAAACACAATATAGTACCTGTTGCCTCCATTTCATTACAAAATACTAATTTCAGAACAGGATTCAATATTCCAAATTACATTTATTATCATCAGCCTGTCTTGTTTTTTGATCATACATGGTCATTACTGAAAAAGAATGAAAAATTACTTTGGTTCTATAAAAACATATATCCGTTCTTTGTAAAGTTATTCATAAACAAAAAGACTATTGTCTTTGTTCAATTGAATTTTATTAAAGAGTCTTTTGCTGAAAAATTCAAATTTCCCAAAAATAGAATTTTTGTTGTATATCCAAAATTGGATACACCTACACAAATTCATAAAAATGAGATTGCAATGGATAAAAACACTGTAAATCTATTTTTTCCTGCACAACCTCTTTTTTACAAAAACCACAATACACTTTTTGCCGCATTGGAATATCTTAATAAGTCATTTGCTCTATTTCTGACTCAAGTTACCAACAAAGATTTTCCTAATACACCAAACTCCATCAATGTAAATATGCTTGGTAGAGTTAGTGATGTAGCGTTGAGTAACCTTTACTGGAACTCCGATGCCTTAGTATTTCCAAGTTACATAGAAACATTTGGATTGCCCCTTACTGAGGCTGCTTCAATAGGATTGCCTATTATAGCATCTGATTTGCCATATGCAAGAGAAGTTCTTTCTGATTATGATGGGGTTACATTTGTAAAATACAACGATGCTGAGGGTTGGGCAAATGCCATTTCTGAAATAAAAAAAGGCAAAAGATATCAGCCTATAGATGTATCAACACGTCCATCTTGGAAATATTTTTTTGAAACAATACATAATACTATTGATATATGACAACTAATGTTTTTTCTGGGAAAACACTTCTTATCACAGGAGGTACCGGTTCTTTTGGCAATGCCGTTTTAAAACGATTTCTTAATACTGACATTAAAGAAATTCGTATTTTTTCACGAGATGAGAAGAAGCAAGATGATATGCGCCACGCCTTGCAGAATCCAAAAGTAAAGTTTTACATTGGCGATGTCAGAGACAAACGCTCTATTGATGCCGCCATAGGCAATGTGGATTATGTATTTGCGGCAGCGGCATTAAAACAAGTGCCGTCTTGTGAATTCTTCCCGATACAGGCGGTTCGCACCAATATATTAGGAACTGAAAATGTTCTTGACTCTGCCATAGAGCATGGAGTTAAAAATGTGGTTGTACTTAGTACAGACAAGGCCGCATACCCTATTAATGCAATGGGTATGTCTAAAGCCCTTATGGAGAAAGTGGCTATTGCAAAAGGAAGGCAATTAGGTGACACTGCCACCACTACAATTTGCTGTACCAGATATGGCAATGTAATGGCAAGCAGAGGTTCTGTCATTCCGCTTTGGATAGAACAAATAAAGAATAAACAGATTATCACCCTTACAGACCCTAACATGACACGCTTCATGATGACTCTTGATGATGCTGTTGATTTGGTCATATATGCCTTTACACACGGCAACAACGGAGATTTATTTGTTCAAAAGGCTCCTGCCGCCACTTTGACAACTTTAGCAGAAGCATTAAAACAATTATACAAAGCTGATAATGAAGTTAAGGTTATAGGCACTCGTCATGGTGAGAAACTTTATGAGACTCTGGTTACCAGAGAGGAAATGGCAAGGTCAATTGACATGGGCAATTACTATAAGATTCCATGTGACACAAGAGACCTTAACTATGACAAATTCTTTGTAGAAGGACAAGAGAAGGTTTCTGTCATTGATGACTATAATTCTCATAACACTCACAGGCTCAATGTTGAGGAGATGAAAAACTTACTTCTGAAATTAGACATTGTTCAAGAAGATTTAAAATAATACTATGTTACAAGTTGGAATTACAGGACAAACTGGATTTGTTGGAACTACACTATTCAATGTGCTGGGATTATTTCCTGACAAATACAAACGTATTCCTTTTGAAGATTCATATTTTACTGAAGTTGGTAAGCTGAATGAGTTTGTACGCTCTTGTGATGTTATTGTGCATCTTGCGGCAATGAACAGGCACCATGACCCTAATGTAATATATGACACTAACATACGCCTTGTCAAGCAATTAATTGAAGCAATGGAACATGAAGGTGTAAAGCCTCATGTAATGTTCAGTTCATCAACGCAGGAGACGCTTGATAACATGTATGGCAAATCAAAAGCAGAAGGAAGACGTATGTTTGAAGAGTGGGCATCCAAAGTTGGAGCATCATTCACAGGTTTGGTTATTCCAAATGTATTTGGTGAATTTTCAAGACCTAACTATAACACCTTCATAGCCACTTTTGCAGACAAGATAATTAAAGGTGAAAATCCGCAGGTTCTTGTTGACAACAATGTTAGACTGATACATGTAAACTCCTTATGCAAATTTATCATTAAACATTTTGAATTACAAGGTGTAAACAGAATAGAAGTGCCGTTTGATTTTGAAAGGAAAGTAACATCAATTCTTTCTCTATTTTTTGAGTTCAAGAGTCTTTATTTGGAACAGGGTATTATACCATCATTGGAAGACAAGAATGAGATTAATCTTTTTAACACATTCCGTTCCTACATTACACCACGCAAAGTTGAGCTTACAAAACATTCTGATGACAGAGGCTCTTTTGTAGAGACTGTAAAACTTGGAGTTGGCGGCCAGGTATCATTTTCAACCACAAGACCAGGCATTACAAGAGGTAATCATTTCCACACTCGCAAAATTGAGCGATTTGCTGTTATAAAAGGAAAGGCAAAGATTCAATTGCGAAAAATAGGTTCTGATGAAGTGTTTGATTTTGAATTGGACGGAGAACAACCTGCTTTTGTGGATATGCCTGTATGGTATACACACAATATAACAAATATAGGAACTGACGATTTATACACCATATTTTGGATTAATGAATGGTATAATCCTGATGATGGTGACACTTATTTTGAAAAGGTATGAAGAAACTTAAAGTATTAACGGTTGTTGGTACACGCCCTGAAATAATCAGACTTGCTTGCGTATTAAAGAAACTGGATTTGAGTCCTGCAATAGAGCATATTCTTGTTCACACAGGACAAAATTATGATTATGAATTAAATGAAGTGTTTTTTGAGGATTTGGGTCTAAGAAAGCCTGATTATTTTCTAAACGCCGCTGGTGGTAACGCTCAAACTACCGCTGGTAAGATTCTCACAAATATTGACCCTATTCTTGAAAATGAAAAACCTGATGCGTTTCTTGTATTAGGAGACACAAACAGTTGTCTTGCTGCCATTGCCGCAAAAAAACGTCACATACCAATTTTTCACATGGAAGCAGGGAATCGTTGTTTTGACCAAAGAGTACCTGAAGAAACAAATAGAAAAATTGTTGACCATATATCTGATATCAATCTTACATACAGTGATATTGCAAGAGAGTATCTACTTGCAGAAGGTTTGCCAGCTGACCGCATAATAAAGACAGGAAGTCCTATGTTTGAAGTTCTGACAGAATATCTTCCTAAAATAAAAAAATCCTTGATTCTTAGTAACTTAAATCTTGAAAAAGGAAAATATTTTGTAGTCTCTTCACATAGAGAGGAGAACATTGCTGATGAAAAACATTTTTATGCTTTGGTTGAATCCCTTAATACCATTGCAGAAACATACAAAATGCCGTTGATTGTCTCTTGTCATCCTCGTACAAGAAAAATGATAGAGGCTAAAAATATTACCTTCAGTCCTCTTATACGTCTTATGAAGCCTATGGGATTGAGTGACTATAATCAACTTCAAATTAATGCGTACGCCGTTCTGTCGGACAGTGGAACCATTAGTGAGGAGTCTTCCATACTCAATTTTAGAGCGTTAAATTTAAGAGAGGCTCATGAGCGTCCTGAGGCTATGGAAGAGGCAAGCGTAATGATGGTAGGACTTAATCCAGAACGCATACTGCAAGGATTAGCCCAATTACAGTTGCAAGAGGTAGGAGACAACAGGACGTTTAGGCCTGTTGCTGACTATAGTATGCCAAATGTAAGCGATAAGGTTGTACGAATAATTATTAGCTATACAGACTACATAAAGAGAGTTGTCTGGAGTGAAAGATGAAAAGAATTCTCATTGTCAGTCAATATTTTGACCCAGAATCATTCAAAGTTAATGATATAGCATATTTTCTTGCAGAAAATAAATATCAGGTTGATGTTCTTGCTGGAATTCCAAATTACCCGGCAGGGAATTTCTATAAAGGTTACGGTCTATTTAAAAGACGTTTTGAGATAAAAAACGGGGTTCATATATACAGAACATTTCAAACTCCGCGCGGTAATGCGTCAGGATTTCTTCTATCCTTAAATTATTTGAGTTATGCTTTCTTTGCATCAATTGTTGCATTATTTTGGGCATTTACTCGTAAATATGATGCAGTCTTTGTTCATGAAACATCACCTGTTACACAAGGAATACCTGCTGTACTCTTAAAACGCATTCAAAAAATTCCACTATATTTCTGGGTTCTTGACTTATGGCCTGAAAGTTTGGAAGCGGCAGGTGGCATCCACAATAAACATATACTTAATATATTTTCCAAACTTACAAAGCACTTATATTTTCATAGTGACAAAATCCTTATCAGTTCAAAAGGATTCAGAAAATCAATACTTGATAAAGGCAATTTTGCTGATAAGATAATTTATTATCCTAATTGGTGTGAGGACGTATTTACTTCCGATACTAAATACCCTCTTCCACTTTTACCAAATGGATTTAAGGTGGTTTTTGCTGGGAATATAGGTGCCGCACAGGATTTTAAGTCTGTAATGCAGGCATTTTTACTATTAAAAGGCAACAATAATATCAAATTTATTATTGCTGGTGATGGCAGAGAAAAACATTGGGTGGAAGATTTTATATTAAAATACAGTCTACAGCAACAAGTTATCATGTTAGGCAGGCTTCCTATTGACGCTATGCCTTCACTATTTAGTAAGGCAGACCTTATGCTTGTATCACTTAAAGACGAGCCAATTTTTTCCTTAACACTACCTGCAAAAGTTCAGGCATACATGGCGGCAGGAAAACCTATAGTGGCTATGTTAAACGGAGAAGGTGCAAATCTGCTTAAAGAAGCCGATTGTGGATATTCTGTAAATAGCGGAGATTTTAACACGCTTGCAAATCTTATTGAACGCCTTAGTCATGAAAGTGACACTCTTATACAAAAGGGAGTGAACGGTAAAAAATTTTACGACATACATTTTTCTAAAAAACGCTGTTTGACAAACTTAATCAACTTACTATCTTTATGAAAAACAAAATTCTACATATTCTATTATTTAGTTTGATTTTATTTTCTCTGAATGCATGCAAGGAGAAAGAAATATTAGAAAGGTTGGATAAAGTTGAGAACCAACTTACTGATGCACAAGCATCAATTAAAGAGTTGAAAGAGGCATACGCCGATGGGAAGATAATCAAGACAGTTACGCCTTTGGATGAGAACAAAGGGTGGGTCATAATCTTCAGTGACAACTCAAAAATAGAGCTTTTTAATGGAGAAAAAGGGAAAGATGGTGTTGACGGTAAAGACGGAAAGGATGCGAACCCAAGTCAGGTTATAAGCAAGATGGAACAAGATGAAACCACACACGTTATTACAATGACACTTGAAGACGGTACGGTTTTAAAATTCAACACTTTTATTGTTTATCCTACAGGCATATCAATACTTTCGACAGAAGCAATACAACTATCCTTTGGTACACAAACAAGCATTGAATTCAGAATAAATCCTTCAAATGCCAACATCTATATGGGTAAGACTATTGAAGAGTGCCCTATAGAACTTGACAAAGTGGGTGTCGCCTCACTTAAGTCATCATACGTGACAAAACCTACAAACTACAGACTTGTAAGCGTAGAACAAGTATTTAATACTGATACACAGGAACTTATGCAAGGTCAGTACAGAGCGGTGATTGAGGACACAAAAAACACTTTTGAGTATGAGGAGATGGCTGCACTTGTTCTCAACTATTTTGACGGCAATAATGAGAAGGTTCAATTATCTTCAGCGGCATTTAAGATTATAGGAGACAACCCTGTCTATATGAAAACAGGTCTGCCCGTCTGCTATCTGAACACCCCTAATGCTGAGCCTATAACAAGTAAGGAAAATTGGATAAAAGATGCCACTCTTACCATTGTAAACCCCGATGGAAGTGTTGATTATAAAGGAACATTAAGTATTAGGGGCAGAGGTAACACTACCTGGGGATATCCTAAAAAACCGTATAATATAAAACTTGATAAATCAAGTAATATTTTAGGAATGGCATCTGCAAAAAAATGGGCTCTGCTTGCCAACTGGATGGACAGAACTCTTATGAGAAACGCCGTAGCGTTTGAAATTTCAAGGAAAAGCGGACTTGCGTGGACTCCTGACGGCAGATATGTGGAACTGGTTCTCAACGGAACGCATATAGGGAACTACTATCTGTGTGAGAAAATTGAGGTTGGAAAAAACAGAGTTAATATCAAGGAACTTGACAGTGGAGAGACCGACCCTGAAAAGATAACTGGAGGTTACCTGTTTGAGTTGGATACATACTTTGATGAGCCTTTCAAATTCAAATCATCAATAAAGCAACTGCCATATATGTTCTCTGACCCCGATGAAATTAACGGCACTCAGGAGGATTACGTAAAAAGTTTTGTCTCTGATATGGAACTTGTTTTATGCGGAATGAATAAAAGCGGAGCCATATCTGATTTTATCAACATTGAATCATTTGTTGATTGGTGGTTTGTAACGGAACTAACTATGAACAATGAGTGCAACTGGCCAAAAAGTTGCTATATGCACAAAGACCGTGGCGGCAGAATGACCGCAGGTCCTGTTTGGGATTTTGATTGGGCTACATTCATACCATCAAAGGTCAATCAGTTCTCAGCAAAATCAAGCCTCTACTATCCTGAATTATTTAACAATCAAGTGTTTGTATCATTAGTGAAATCCAGATGGCCAAGTTTTAAATCCTCAGTCACTAATGACATTCCAACATTTATTGAATCACTGAAAGAGCAATTAAAACTTTCTGACGCGCTTAACATTACAATGTGGCCTATTGGAGGCGAGAAACCAAATGGAGATGAAGATATGACTTTTGATGAGGCAGTTGACAGGCTGAAATCCTCACTATTACAGAAAATTGATTGGTTGGATACTCAAATAAACGCATTATAGTATCATAAAAATTTTGACTTTTGCATTTTCTATAAACATTTACTATATTTGCAAACAGTTTTACTAATTAAATATACCAATATAATTATGAAAAAGTTATTACTTGTACTTGCTGTTTTTATGTCAGCCACTACTGTGCTTGCCGAAGATTGGTCTAAAACTATCAACGACGCTCCAGATGGTGCAAAATATCTTATAAACGGAAAATCCGTTAAAAAGGCTGTGGCTCAAGAGATGGATATGGCTACTGTTGAGTCTATTACTATCTCTAATGATTCTGTAATGATTTATACTAAAGTTCACCAACTATCTGAAAGTGAGAAACAAGAGGCACACTACCCTGGTGGCAAGGAGGCTTTGGATACATTCTTTGCAGAAAATCTTGTCTATCCTGAGGCAGACAAGCCTAACAAGATTAACGGCTATGTTGTGGTGAAATTTATGATTTCCTCAGAGGGAAAGATAGTCTCTCCTGAAGTTGTACGCAGTTTGTCTCCAACAATTGACGCTGAGGCTTTAAGACTTGTAAATATGATGCCTGATTGGGTACCAGGTTACGTATCGGGGCAAGCGGTGACATCTATCTATCAGTTACCTATCCTGTTTAAATGCCCAAGGCCTGAGAAAGCAACAAGAAAATGACAATTGTTGGTATTATTGTCGCTATGGAGATTGAGTTTGCTTTAATGAAGCAAACTCTTTCTGATATAACCGTAGATATGCCCGGCTACTGCATCGGGGTATTGGGAGATAAAAAGATTATACTGCAAAAAAGCGGTATCGGGAAAGTGAATTCCGCCCTTGCCACTGCTAAACTGATAGCTAACGAGCATCCTGATTACATTATTAACAGCGGTGTTGCAGGTGGTCTTGACCGCTCGGTAGAACAAGGTGACATAATTGTAGGCGAATACACTGCTTACCACGACCTTGACATAGGTGAGGAGATTGCCTCCCAAGATGATTTGGGATTCCCAAAATACATACCTGCTGATTCCGCACTACTTGCACGTATAAAAGAGATTAGATTATCTGATGACACCGTAAAATACGGACTTATTTGCACAGGAGACCAATTCATTACAAACAATGATGCCTTGATGGCTATTAAAAAGAAGTTTCCTGAAGCGCTTGCCGTTGATATGGAGTCAAACAGCATAGCCCACGCCTGCTATCAAAACAGGGTTCCATTTATAAGCATTAGAATAATAAGCGACACTCCGTGGGTTGACTACCAGTCTGAACAGTACGCCGCATTCTGGAAATCAGCACCACAGCGGCTGTTCCAGATAGTTTCAGAAATAATACGATGAATCGGTTAATCGTTGAATCGTTTAATCGTAATAAGATAATTCGATTCAACAGTTCACCAGTTCTCCGATTAACCAATATGTTTCAATTTTACGCCCCAAATATTCTCTCTGATAACACTCTACCTGAAGAGGAATCTCACCATGCAGTAAAGGTTTTACGTCTGCAAGCGGGTGACAGCGTTATTGTTATGAATGGTCAAGGCACAATGTACCACGCAACAATTGCTGTGGCACATCCAAAACATTGTGTGGTAAATAGTTTGGAGAGAGTTGATACCACATCCACACGCAGTTATTACCTTCATATAGCCATAGCACCTACTAAGAATATGGATAGGTTGGAATGGTTTGTGGAAAAGGCGGCTGAAATTGGTATTGATGAAATCTCACCCATATTCTGCACATTCTCAGAGCGTAAGGTATTGAAAAATGACCGCATTGAGAAGATTCTTATATCGGCAATGAAGCAGTCTATGCAACCATATCTTACAAAACTAAATGAGCCTTGCACATTCAAAGAGTTTATGAATCGAACCTCAGTGTTTGACGGACAGAAATTCATAGGTCACTGCCATAGTGGTGAAAAGCAAATGCTTGCAAAGGCGGTTCAACCTAATGGCAGATACCTTGTTATGATTGGTCCTGAGGGTGATTTTAGTGAAGAGGAGGTGGCAGAGGCCATCAGAGTCGGATTCACACCTATATCACTTGGCGATATGCGGCTACGTGTTGAAACTGCGGCACTCTACAGCTGTTCAGTAGTGGCGGCAAAGAATCAAATTTTTTGATATTTCTTTATTTTGGGAAAATTCATTTTCAAAAATGAAATTTTTTTTGTAACTTTGAGAGAATTTT
>JAZLIE010000118.1:0-29365 GCA_045617165.1 Candidatus Enterocola sp.
GAACGGATACCTGCACATAGGTCATGCTAAAGCCATCTGTATGGATTTTGGCATAGCACAAAAGTACGGTGGTGTGTGCAACCTGCGTTTTGATGACACAAACCCCACAAAAGAAGATGTTGAGTATGTTGATTCCATTCAAGAGGATATTAAGTGGCTTGGATTCCAATGGGGCAATATATACTACGCTTCAGACTATTTCCAACAACTATGGGACCTTGCTGTCAAGATGATTAAGGATGGTAAGGCGTACATTGACGAGCAGTCAGCGGAGACTATAGCCGCACAAAAGGGCACACCTACAGAACCAGGTCAGAACAGTCCGTTCCGTGACCGTCCCATAGAGGAGAACCTTGACCTCTTCTATAAGATGAACAAGGGTGAGATTAAGGACGGCACAATGGTTTTGCGTGCAAAAATTGATATGGCGTCACCAAATATGCACTTCCGTGACCCTATTATGTATCGTGTCATAACAGACCACCCACACCATAAGACAGGCTATACTTGGAAGACATACCCTATGTATGACTTTGCCCACGGGCAGTCTGACTACTTTGAGGGTGTAACCCACTCCATCTGCACACTTGAGTTTGTTGTGCATCGCCCGTTATATGATTGGTTCATAGACCAATTCGCTGATACAGACTATCGTCCGCACCAATATGAGTTCAACCGCCTTAACATAACCTACACAGTTATGAGCAAGCGTAAGATGCTTCAACTTGTGCAAGAAGGACTTGTAGCGGGTTGGGATGACCCACGTATGCCTACAATCTGCGGTCTGCGTCGTCGTGGTTACACACCAGAGGCAATAAAGAACTTCATAAGCCGCATAGGCTACACTAAATATGAGGCTACCATTGATGTATCTATGCTTGAGGCGTCGGTTCGTGAAGATTTGAAGGCACGTGCCAACCGTATGTGTGCCATCTTTGACCCTATTAAACTGATTATAGACAACTACCCCGATGGCAAATCAGAAGTTCTTACAACAGAGAACAACCCCGATAATGAGAGTGCCGGCACACGTGAGATAACACTTTCAAAAGAGGTTTACATTGAGCGTGGAGACTTTATGGAAGATGCCCCAAAAGATTTCTATCGTCTTACCCCTGGCGGGCGTGAGGTGCGTTTGAAGAGTGCATACATTATACAATGCACAGGCTGTGACAAAGATGCCAATGGCAACATTACAGCGGTACACTGCACTTACGACCCCGACTCAAAGAGTGGCTCAGAGGGAGGTAACCGCAAGGTTAAGAGTACAATCTGCTGGGTGGATTGCAATAACGCAGCCACTGCGGAGGTACGCCTTTATGACCGTCTCTTCTCAGTTGAGAATCCGTCTGCATCAGAGCAAGATTTCCGTGAACTTCTGAATCCAGATTCACTTAAAGTTCTTAATAACTGCATAGTTGAAAAGTCACTTGCCGCCGCCAAACCGCTTGACCATTTCCAATTCCTTAAGCAAGGCTACTTTACAGCGGACAAAGACTCAACACCGGAGCATCTGATTTTCAACCGCACAGTATCACTGAAAGACAATTGGGCTAAGAAATAACTATTTCAGCAACCCAAGCAGTTTTGCGTTCTTGGTGATTTTGGCTACCGCCTCATCAATCTGTTCAAATGTGTGTGTTGCCATAAGGGAGATACGTATAAGTGTATCTTCTGATGGTACTGCAGGTGAAACCACAGGATTTACAAACACACCGTCTTCAAGCAACATTTGAGTAATGCGGAATGTCTTTTCATTATCACGAATGAAGAGTGGAATTATAGGTGTAGTTGTGTGACCTATCTCAAAGCCCTCTTTCTTGAACGCCTCAATCATACGGTGAGTATTTGCCCACAACTGTTTAGGACGCCAGGTCTCCTCTTGCATAACATCAAGGGCGGCAAGAACAGCACCTGTAGCGGCAGGCGTTATACTTGCACTGAAGATGAATGTGCGTGAATTATGACGAAGATAATTAATGACATCGTGGTTAGAAGCCACAAAACCTCCTATTGTAGCAAGGGACTTAGAGAAAGTACCCATAATAAGTTCAACATCATCTGAGAGTCCGAAGTGTTCACAAACGCCACCGCCGTGCTCTCCGAAGAAACCAAGTGAGTGAGCCTCATCTATCATTATAGAGGCGTTATACTTTTTGGCAAGTTTAACCATCTCTGGAAGTTTGCACACATCACCCTCCATACTGAAGACACCGTCAGAAACTATCGCCTTGATTTTATCTGGCTCACATCTCTTCAGGCAATTCTCAAGAGCCTCCATATCATTGTGCTTATACTTCATCTGCTGAGCTATGCTGAGGCGGGACCCCTCAATTATAGATGCGTGGTTAAGACGGTCAAGAAGCAGGTAATCCTCACGTCCGCCAAGACAAGGGACAACACCTGAGTTTACTGTGAAACCTGTGGCGTAAACCATAGCCTCATCTTTGCCCACAAGGCGTGCAAGGCGTTCCTCTAACTGTAAGTGAATGTCAAGCGTACCATTAAGGAAACGGGAACCGGCACAACCTGTACCATATTTTTCAGTTGCTTTTATAGCACCCTCTTTAATGCGTGGATGATTTGTTAGCCCAAGGTAACTGTTTGAACCGAACATCATAACAGGCTTACCGTGGATTGTAACTACAGTGTCTTGGTCAGAGGATATTGGTCTGAAATAAGGATAAACGCCCAAAGCTTTTGCCTTTTGTGGTGCGTCATAAAGAGCTAAACGCTCACTAAGTAGACTCATAAATGCTTGTAATTGTTAATTAACAACTACAAAAATAGACATTTTTTTCTAAATTTTAACATTTGAGGCTTAATTTATATCAACAAGTCCGTCAGGAAGTCTCATTTTTATTACTTTTGCCGCGTCATCAACCGTTTCAACCCACTCATCAACTATTGGTATAAGCACCTCACCCGATGCCGCCTCTACTATGAACAATTGGTTCTCCGTCTGGTCATCAATAGCTGTTATTATTCCTACCTCGATGTCTCCATTATATAGTTTGTAGCCCTCAAGCCCACCCCACTCATCATCAGATTCCGCTATCTCATCTTTTTTAAGAAATACGGGAGCCCCCAACAGCGGAGCCGCGTCAGCCTCTGAATCCACTCCGTCAATCTTAATTAAATCAACGGTATCAGACTTCCTGCGACGGCTCTCAATATAGAACGGCACATAGAGTCCGTCCAACTCCACAATTATACACTCCGCCTCAAACAAGGCGTCATTATCTACAGAGAGAGTCACCTCCCCCTTAACACCGTGATTCCTCAGAATCCGACCGACTTTTATAATATTTTCGCTAATCATACTTTTATTTAAAGGAGAAAGGAGAGTGTTCCTCCCCTGGAGGGGAGGTTAGGAGGGGACCTTTCTTATTTCTTATTTCTTCTTTCTCATTTCTCATTTATTACCATCCTGCTCCCATCTGTCTGTGACTTGAAATCATTAGAGTACATACTCTCAATTGTGGCGAAACCTGCCGCAAAGTCTCCTGCTCCATTTGCTTTTAACTTATATTCAATGACAAATGTACCTTTTGGCATATAATCAAAGAACAAATCTGTGGAACAATCCTTTGTACACATATAATATATAAGTCCGCTCATAATGAATCTGCGAGATACCTGCTGTGCAGGCTCAAGACCCGCAGGACGCAAATCCCTAAGATGCACAAAACTAATCTCACGGTCCGCTGTCACAACCAGACGAACTGTGACTATATCTCCAACCTTAACACCGCCGTTAATATCCACAGGCTTAAGCACGCCGTCTTTCTCAACATAATACTCTTTCTTTAGTGAGAGACGGCTGTCCGTATGCTTTTGAACCTTATCAACATCTTCTGTATATTGCCAATATGCGGCTCCAAGTGTCAATGCATTACCGCTCTTTGAAACTGAGACATCTGCAAGACTCTTATCAACCTCAGATTGTGGGAAGTTGTAGTCAATAGAGGCAGCCCACTGTGCTGAGTCACTATCAATAGTTACATTACCCACTTTTACAACTATATGATTATCAGCCTGCTCCACCGCATTACCTGCAAGAATCAGAGCATCAATGGCATCTGCCGTGGCAACAGAGTTGCCCCACATATTTGCCTGCTTGTTGAAGAGCAGCCACATCTTCATCTTGGCAAGTTCCTCTGCATCAGGGTCAACTGCGGCAAACGCCTTTATATACTCAGATTGGGTATATATATTAGAGGTGTTAGGCCAGTATTTACCAAGTGTAGGTTTGAAAACGGAGAACCCTCGTATGTTGTCAATAACCTTTTTAGCCTCAGCCGTATCTCCATAAGTGTGGAACAATCTGGCTATGACAGCCTGCTCAGGCAATGTGTATGACTTCCAATCCTTTTTCACCTGTTTATAGTAGTACTCCGATGACTCATTTGAGAGTTTTCCCGCAAGCATCATAACCTTCATATCAAACACAGATGCCGCAGGCTTGCCCTTATGTTTCAAAATAGAGTTATAACCGTTCTCCATTTCTGACACAAGATATTTGAGAGCCTTCTTGAATTCAGAACGGGAAGAGCATGTTTTATTGAATTGTTCCACTACAAACAGAGTTATATAAGATGATGACTTGCCCTCAGGGAACCAAGAGAAACCGCCGTCTGAATTTTGCAATTTAAGCAGTTTTCTCAACCACTGCTCACGTCTGCCCTCCTGAGCCTTACCATCAAGCAACTCAACAAGTGAACGGTTACGTTCAGTCTCAAATTTGGCGTCCATAACCCAAGGAGACTCCTGAAGCAGAATATTCTTAAGTTCCTGATTAGCCTCAAGCGGAGAGTTTACATCTTGCACCCCGTCCTTGACTCTTCTCAAATAAGCGGCAAGTTGCTTATTTTCTGAAACAGCCTTGTCTGAGAGCCAATTAACATAATATGCCACAGTGTAATCAACAGCATTCTCATACTGAGGCTCACCAACATATGGCAGAGACTGCAACGCAAGAGTCATTGCATCAGGGGTGACAGATATGGAATAACCACGATTTATAAGCGTCTCTGACCTATTATTTGCCATTGACTCAAACTTATAGGTGAAATCACCCTCCTTATATATGCTTATAGGCATACTCTCCGTAACAAGAGTCTGTGATGAGAGAACGGGAATAAGAGCCTCAACGCCATCAGTATAGTCACCGCCCTTAGCCGTGACAGTAACCTTCAGCAATGATGCCGTCATAGGCACCTTTACGTTACATTTTGTTACCCCCTGCGCCCCGGCATTAATATCAACATTGCTTGAACTTGACGCCACCACCTCATTTGTCAAGGCATCAATAATGTTCCATCTCACATCTGTGACAACCGTTGACTCTGACAGATTGTCAATAGTAGCGGCAATGCTCAATGAGTCTGACGTGCGCACAAAACGAGGCAGATTCGTATTTACAGAGAGAGTCTTCTGTGTTATAATTGTATCAGTGAGAAACGCCGTGCGCAACTCCTTATTATGTGCGAGAAGCATTATCTTCCAACTTGTTAGCGCCTCTGGAGCGGTGAACTCAATTTCAGCGGAGCCATTTTCAGCATCTATCTGAGGATAGAAAAACGCCGTCTCGGCAAAATTTGAACGAATGTCACTCCCCTGTTCCTGCTCCACCACCGCCTTATCTTCCTTTATCTCTATCACATCAACCGTAACGTCAGCCATCATAGAGTTCACAGCCATAGACTTCTCCATAACACCAAGACCTTGACGCATTCCGTATGTGTAATAACGGCTGTAGAATATGTCAAAGCCGAACATATTCAATGTTGGATATGAGAATGAGTACCACGATGTACCTCTTTCAGAATAGTCATCTCCGCAATATATATTTGATGTGTACCATCTGAAATTCCAACCATCAGGCTGCTTATAGTATATCTGAACAGGGTCAAATGACCATTGATTGCCACAAACGGCGTCAAGACTGAGGTCATACATTGAGGCAAGCAGTTCAGCGGTTACATGGTTACCGTCAGCATCTGTTATGCGCACGCTCCATTTATCCTTGTCACCAGGAGCGTAGATTTGTTTTATATGCGTAAGTTCCAACTTAAGATTCCGTGGTTTCTGATTACGGCTTAAAGTAAGTTCCTTAGCCTCCGTTTTGCCGTTTTTAACCGCAAGGAACTTTACATATAAGCGGTCAGAGAATGACGGTTTGTATTTTACTTTGAAATGACCGCATCGTGAGTTAATGTCAACTATACTACGCTCAACAAGCACCTGCTGGTCATAGACTTCCATAAGTATGTGGCTGTCAAATGATGAGCCTAAGACAAACTCAGCATTCTCTCCACTGTCACACTGAGTTTTTACAGGAACAAGCCACAGCAATGACTCTTCAGCGGGTTTCTTGTCTTTAACAGAATAGAGGGTAAAGGTGGACTTGTAGTCAATCTGCCTGCCCTTGTCATCTTTGGCAGTCAACTTAATATCATATTTTCCACTCTCAATGCGACTTAGGTCAATATTCTCACCTGTTTTGAAATCACCTGCGGCAATCTTCTCATTTTCAACCGATGTTATAACATATTTACCACTAAGAGTTATGAGGTTTCCTGCAGTATCGTATGCCTTTGGTGCCGTATCGGTAAGTTTGTCACGGTCTGTAAGCCCCGATACAGGAAACGCCAGAGAGAAACTTGTCTCACCAATCATAAGGGTGTGAGTAGTACTTTGCGTCTCTCCAGAGGCATCGGTGACATTTACTGTTATTATAAGACGGTAGAACGGATGGGTGTTCTCAACGGCAATATCAGGCGTGAATGTGAAACTGAAGTTACCATCGTGGTCACAAACCGCCTCACCTGAACCTACGTGGCTCTTTATCTGAGGAAGAATCCAATTACAGAAATAGACAGGCGCTGATGAGACTGTGTAACTTACCTTTGCCTCTTCCACACCCACACCACGATAGTAACGGCTGTTACCCTTTACCATAATGGGGTCAAATACGGTGTTAGCCTTAACACTATCCACACTTACCTCAAATGTGGGGCGTTTGTACTCCTCCACCTTGAATGACTTGCCACCGTATTGGGTATAGAGGCTGAAATTACCACTTAGCAAACCGGTGGGTATCTCAAATTCAGTGTAGAAAGAGCCGTATGCGTTGGTTGTCACCTTTTGTGAATTTATTTCAGTGCCATTGGCGTCTTTAAGTGATATGGTAATCTCCTTATCTGTAGCAAGTGTGTAGTTATTCCCCTTCTGGGTATAAAGAATACCTTTTGCCATAACTTTCTGACCCGGACGATAGACACCGCGGTCAAGGAAGAGAGAGACATTATAGTGCGTCACATCATCATTGTCCTGAACATAACAAGAGAGTCCGCGCCCAGGATAATAGGTATCCTTACCCGACTCTAATGTATAATAAATCCATCTGCCAAAATCATCGGGGATAACGGCAATTCCATAATCTCCGCTCTTAATTGAGGTCTGCTTACCCTTGTTATTCCTACAATGAATGGTAACACCTTTTTGAGGCTCACCAGAAAGGCGGTCAACCACATATATCTCTCCGGCTCCTTTGGGAGTCACCCTTGCACAAGCCATAAAACGTGTCACAGAGAATGAAACCTTTGAGTTAAGCTCTTCAGGATAGCGGCAATCTGATATTTTCATCAGATAGATTCCGCATTCACTATTCTTCATTACATACGGTGTTGTATGCTGCTCAAAATCATCAAACGCCGGCAGAGTCACAATCTCTGAACTGACAAGTTTCAAGTGCTTCTCTTTTAATGAATCGAGTCCTGTCTTAGCAAATTCGGAGACTGTAAGATTTACTCTGAATATTTCAATCTTAACAGAATCAGTGTTGGCGTATGTTATTGTAAATGTCTCATCCTTGCCCGGATACAGAAGGGTTGATGATGAGCCATCGTGGTTGGAGATTGAGATAAACTTGCGTTCCACCTCATACATAATGGATTTCACTGAGTTAATGTAATGGTTATCGGGGAACTCATTAATAATAGCCTCACACGCCTGATGCCTCTCTTTTAGGTTTTTTATATTATTCTCAATCTCCAGCGCCTTAGCATAGACATAAAGGTCAGAGCCCTTGTACTGCTCCGCAAAGCCACTGACATACTGATTGTTATCAAAGTTGTGCCTGTGAGCGGCGAAATCAAGTTTGACAGCATCACGCACAAGCGGCTCATCTTTATGAGCGTCAATCAGTTGCTGATATGCGTCACTTACAAACGCCGTGTCATAACTCATTATCTCAACGGCTTTGTGCATTAGAATATCATACATTGTAGGTCTTAGAACAGAGTCAGCGCCTGCTGAAATCAACTCTCTGTAATCTGATATGTACGCCTTAAGCAAAACGTCACGCTCCTTTACAGAGAGTTCCACATAATGACGCACAGTATCATAGAAGTTCCGTTTACTCCACTCATTACGGTCATCGGGGGCTGGTCCCTCAATATCTGTACGGTCATCTATGAAAAAACGGTTATTCTGATAGTAATCTTGGTAGATACAGGCAATATATGAGTAGTATATACTCTTTTTCACAATGTCATTTGATTTAACGGCAGACTCCTCCATCTTATCAAGATGTGTGAATAGTGAGTCTGCGTCCACCTCATACGCTATACGCAGTTGCTCAATGCTATCCGTAATCTCCTTTGTATTTAAAGTGGTTGCCATAACAATAGTTGCTGCAAACAAAGACACGAATACAATATAAGCTACAACTCTTTTCATATTGAATTTTTAACTTTTAACTTTCAACTTTCAATTCTTTAACCCTGTCCACTAACGCCGGTATCTCCTCTCTATAGTGTGTCACAAATATAATTGATTTTTCCTTTTGTTTTAAAAATTGGTCTATCAGATTAAGACACAGCATTTTATGTTTATAATCAATTCCGTGGAACGGTTCGTCAAGTATAAGCAAATCTGGGTTCTTAACAATGGCACGAGCAAATAAAATCAACCTCTGCTCACCGCTTGAAACTTTCAGAAAACCCTTTTCGGCAAGGTGAGCCACTCCTAAATGCTCCATCAATTGCTTTGCGTACTCAATTTGCTCCCCCGATGGCTTACGATAAAGTCCCACGCTGTCAAAGAAACCAGATTCAACAACACTGTGGCAAGGTACGTTCTCCATATAATAGAGGTGCATCTCTGATGAGGTGAACCCAATATGACTCTTAATCTCCCAAATGCTCTCCCCTGTTCCTCTTTTACGGTCAAAGAGTGTGAGCGGCTTACTGTATGCCTGCGGATTATCAGCGAAAATATAACTTAGCAATGTTGATTTTCCGCTGCCGTTAGGACCAAGCAGAGCCCACTTCTCTCCCTTGCGTATTTTCCAATTAATACCCTTCTGATAAATGACATCGCCGTAATTAATATCAAGATTCTCCATCTTTACCGCCACATCAAAAGCGTTTGTCCTTGGTGTGAGGCTCTTAAAATTAAACCGAACCGTATCTGGAGCGTTCTCCCTCACCTGCAAACTGTCAAACTCTGATTTTAGACCGCAGAAACGGCTCTCAAGTTTATCAAGCCAAAGAACATTTGTTGTAATTTTTGGAATATCTCTTAATGTGGGGACAAGAAACATTAACTGAACGCCGTCTTTACGCAGAGTATCAAAAACACCGTCAAGCAACGCCCGTGACTCCACATCCAGACCTATGAACGGGTTGTCAAATATAAGCATACGAGGCTTCTCAAGCATTGCCTTGGCAATAAGCAGACGCCGCAGTTGTCCGCTTGAGAGAGTTATAAGCCTGCTGTCAAGAAGTGGCTTTAAATTCAGCAGTTCAATTATATGCTGTGCATATTCAGTATCAGGAAGCAACTCTCTAATTGTTGGGTACCAGTCAATCTCCATTGCTGAGAAACGCTGCTGATAGTAGGCGTCACGGAATGAGCCAATTGAGTACGCCGCCTCAAAGGCTATAATGCGTATAAATTGTGACGGATATATGAAACCATCGGCACGCCGGCGTTCCTCATCCATAAAGCAATAGTCAACATTACCGCTCTTAATGCCGTACATACCCTTAAGAACCTGTGCGAGCAGTGTCTTTCCACTGCCGTTCCCACCATACAGAGTCCAGCACTCACCATCATTCAAATTAAAGTTAAAAGGAGCCTTAAACTCCACTCCAGGCGCCCTTGGCACCATATTCTCAACTTTTAGAAACATAGTATCAGTCAATCCTTTTTGAGTTACGCAAAATTACCTAAAATTTACCAAGCAAAAAAATATTCCGAATATCAGTTATTTTTTTTAACTTCGCACATTATTTGAAAAGCATATAAACATGTTAAGAATTGCAGTTCAAGCCAAAGGTAGGCTACACGAAGAGACAATGAGGATGTTTGAGGAGTCAAGCATCAAGATAGAGACAAGCAAGCGTCTGCTGCTTATGCAGTCACCCAACTTCCCTGTTGAGGTGCTATTTCTGCGTGATGATGACATTCCACAGGCGGTTGCCACAGGCATTGCCGATGTTGGTGTTGTAGGTGAGAATGAATTTGTTGAACGTAATGAGGATGCGGAGATTGTTCAACGCCTGAATTTCTCAAAGTGCCGTCTCTCTCTTGCCATTCCAAAGGCTGAGGAGTACAAGGGACTGGAGTGGTTCAACGGCAAGAAGATTGCCACATCATACCCACGCATTCTTCAGGATTTTCTTGATAAAAATAATATTAAGGCTGACATTCACGTAATTACAGGCTCTGTTGAGATAGCCCCTGGCATAGGTCTTGCCGACTGCATTTTTGACATTGTAAGTTCTGGCAGCACCCTTGTAAGCAATAATCTTAAAGAGGTTGAGGTTATTCTCAAATCAGAGGCCCTTATGATTGGGAACAAGAATCTGAGTCAGGAGAAAAAAGATATTCTCACTGAACTTCTGTTCCGTTTCAACTCATACAAGAGGGCTGAGAATAAGAAATACATTATTCTAAATATTCCAAATGACAAGATTAAAGATGCCTGCGCCCTGCTTCCTGGTATGAAGGCTCCAAGCATTATTCCTCTTGCCACTGAAGGTTGGTCTGCAATGCACTCTGTTATTGAGGAGAAGACCTTCTGGGAGATAATAAGCCGTCTTAAGGCACTTGGTGCGGAGGGGATACTTATTATTCCGATTGAGAAGATGATACTGTGACAAAGGAGAAATAGTGAAAAGTTAATAAAGAAAAAATAAAAGTTCCCTCCTAACCTCCCTGAAGGGAGGAACTTTTCACTTTCAACTTTCAATTTTCAATTTTCAATTAAAAAATGCAAATATATATCAATCCTGCTAAGAAGAATTGGGCGGAACTACTAAGCCGTCCGGCTGCGGACAACTCTGCCATTATGGGTACGGTACAGGGTGTGCTTGATGATGTGCGTAGCCGTGGTGATGTAGCCGTTCGTGAATATGAGAAGAAGTTTGACAAAGCAGACTTAAAAGAACTTCTTGTCTCTAAAGAGGAGATAGATGAGGCATCGGGGCTTATAAGCCAGGATTTAAAAGATGCCATAGCACAGGCTATAAGCAATATTTCAAAATTCCACAAAGCACAACTTCATAACCTTCCCGTAATTGAGACATTCAAAGGTGTCAAGTGTTGGCAGAAGGCGGTTGCCATTGAGAAAGTGGGGCTATATATTCCTGGAGGTACCGCGCCTCTATTCTCAACCGTGCTGATGCTTGCCGTTCCTGCAAAAATAGCAGGTTGCTCTGAGATTGTGCTATGCACCCCGCCAAGTGCAGAGGGTAAGGTGAATCCTGCTATTCTTTACGCTGCCTCACAGGCAGGAACCACAAGTATATATAAAATAGGTGGAGTCCAAGCCATCGGGGCAATGGCATACGGAACAGAGAGCGTGCCTAAAGTCTATAAGATTTTTGGTCCTGGAAATCCTTTTGTAACCACAGCCAAACAAATAGTAAGCGTAAAGGATGTGGCAATTGATATGCCTGCCGGTCCATCTGAAATTGCTATAATCACTGATGAGACTCAGAGAGCCGACATAGTGGCGGCTGATATGCTTTCACAAGCCGAGCACGGCACAACAAGCCAGTCAATGGTATTCACCACCGATGCCGCTCTTGCTGAACAAATAAAGTCAGAGGCTGAGAAACAGTGTGACGCATCACCTCGCAAATCATTTATTGAGCAATCACTGAACAACAGCAAGATTTTTGTACTGCCATCAATGGCTGATGTTATTGATATGTGCAACGTATATGCACCTGAACACCTTATTATATCTTGCAAAGATTATGAAGATATTGCGGAGCGTGTACGTAACGCAGGTTCTGTGTTCCTTGGATATTACACTCCTGAGAGTGCAGGTGATTATGCCTCAGGCACAAACCACACTCTGCCTACAAGTGGTTACGCAAAGGCTTACAGCGGAGTAAATATGGATAGTTTCATCAAGAAGATAACATTTCAGGAGATAACGCGTGAAGGGCTTGACGGTCTTGGTAAAACCATTGAAACTATGGCTGAAAATGAGTTTTTATACGCTCATAAATACGCAGTAACCGTCAGAAGGGGGAAATAATTGCAAAAAAAGCATTTTACAACTATTTTTTTATTGTTTTTTCTTTGCATAATAAAAAAAATCATTTATCTTTGTGAGTGTCAAAAAACAACGAGTTTAATTAAACCATTTTATCAAACTTTTAACATTTATTTATTATGGAAAAATTATTTGCTTCTATCCAAGAGAAACTTCAGTTCTTTGCTGAGAACGCTGCTGATCAAGTAAACAAAGGTAACAAGGCTGCTGGTGCTCGCGCACGTAAGGCATCTTTGGAGCTTGAAAAACTTCTTAAGGAGTTCCGTAAATCTTCTATCAACGCTGCAAAGTAAGAATTGAATAGAGATATAAGAAAAGGACGAACCATTTGGTTCGTCCTTTTTTTTTTTACTATCTTAGCACAAACTAAAAACATTATGATATATGACAAAGACAACAATTGAAGCGTTGGCTTCAGAAAACCAATTTGACCTTATAGGTAAGCAGTGGATGCTCATTACAGCAGGCACAGTAGAGAAACTAAACACAATGACGGCATCGTGGGGAGGATTTGGATGGCTATGGAACAAGCCTGTGGCATTTATATTTGTACGTCCAGAGCGCTACACCCATCAGTTCATTGAGAATAGCGAGTACCTGACACTCTCATTCTATGACCAGAAATTCCGCCCCGCACTTAACCTGTGCGGCACAAAATCAGGGCGGGACATAGATAAGGTAAAAGAGACCGGACTTACACCTGTTTCCACAGAAAATGGCTCTGTCACCTTTGCAGAGGCTCGTCTCACGCTTGAATGCCGCAAACTGTTCAAATCAGATATGAAAGAGAGTGACTTCATAGACAAAGAGGTACTTACCCGCTGGTACAACTCAAATCCAGGCGGCTCACTACACTCAGTCTATGTAGTGGAGATTGAGAATGTGTATAAATAGATGAAAAATAGAGGGCGGTCCTGACAGGGTCGCCCTCTAAGAATGCTCTTTACGTTCTTTTAACTCCAAACTTATTGGTTACAGTCAAACATTGCATAGTCAAAAATAGTGTCAGAGCCCTCCAACTTACCGTTTTTTACTTCAACCGCTAACTCAAGCCAGTATGAACTTGCTCCAATGCAATAAGCAACATTGCCATTGTTGTAACTAGTTGACCAATTAGCATTTGGATATTCATACTTATCAATAAGGGTCTTCATTTCCTTCGGATTCTTAGTACATATTTCAAAGAACGGCATTTGCTTAAAATCCACTATACTTCCACGGAAAAGAGCATAATTTCTCGCATATATTTTCTCATTTTCTTGCTTAAATA
Organism: Candidatus Enterocola sp.; assembly: GCA_045617165.1. Taxonomy (GTDB): domain Bacteria; phylum Bacteroidota; class Bacteroidia; order Bacteroidales; family Paludibacteraceae; genus Enterocola. The sequence goes on from JAZLIE010000118.1 coordinate 13,851, forward strand.
GCATCCACTTATCAGCACCCGACAATCTTACATCATTTGTTCCAATACATTGAATTACTTTCCCATTCTCATACTGTAACATATAACTCAATCCGTATGAATCATTTACAAAATTTCTGTACTGATCTTTAACAAACCCGTCTTTTAGTAGTTTATCAACTATCAATGCGGAATCAACGCCTAAAGTACTCTCCAAAAGTTCTACTGTCAAATTAGTAAAATCTCCGTCAAATGTTTTAGGTTCGTCCTTCTTGCAGGAAATAAGTGTGACCACAACAAACAATGCCATTACTGAAGCAATAGATAAAATCTTTTTCATAATCTTAAAAATTTTAAATGTTAATAATATAATTCTAATGTTTATTCCTTTAGACTCTGTAAACAAGGACATAAAAAAAGCGGGACTTACATTGTTGCAGTTCCGCTATTGAGGTCTTCGCATACCTTTCACCTAAAACTAACAACACGAAGCCCACGCCGTATGTAAATGCTGATGATATATCATTAGCGTAAATTACATACTCGTAGACACCCAATGTTGCATCGTTACGAGGTGATTTTGAAATTTGCGAAGTTTCAATAGTCGCAACAATGCGTCAAAAGACGCCTTTATTATGTTTTAGTGGCACACTTGCCACTTATATGTGCAAAGATACGCAACTTTTCTCAAAATGCAATTCTTATCACCATTTTTGTGCTGATTATCTGCCAGAGAAACCGCTGTTATATTCAGTTAGGCAAAGTTAGCGTGAGATATCTCCAACTTTTTTACCTGTTCCAGCAGTCATTATTGACAATTTTTTGTAAATTTGTTTGTTAAAACTATAGCAACAAAATGGGCTATAAAATACTTGATAAATATCTTAAATAGTATAAATGATGACAACCAACGAAATACGCACAATGCTAGTGGACTTGGAGAATGACCGAGTAGAGCGCACCATCTCCACAACAAATACGGATAAGTTTGGTCAGGCTATCTGTGCATTTGCCAATGACCTGCCTAACCATAGACAGCCAGGGTATTTATTTCTTGGTGTAACAGATAATGGAGAGATTCATGGTATCAACGTGACGGATGAGTTACTAAAAAACATTGCTGCCATCCGTACCGATGGCAATATTCAGCCACAACCATCAATGGTAGTGCAGAAAGTGCAGATGCCAGAAGGAGACATCATAATGGTGGAGGTGCAGCCACACATATTACCTCCTGTCCGCTATAAGGGCAGAGTGTGGATTCGTGTGGGGTCTCGCAAAGGAATTGCAAGTGAAGCAGATGAGCGCTTCTTGATGGAGAAACGAGCTACAAGCATTCATACGTTTGACTCCACACCTTGTTTTGACGCATCTATTGAGGATGTCGATGAAAATGCGTTCAAACACACATACCTACCGAAAGCCATTCCTGAAGATGTAAGCGAGCATGACAATCGTAACATCAAGGAGAAAATGCAGGCACTTGGCTTCTATGACATAAAGTACGATTGTCCTACATATGCAGGCATTATCTTCTTTGGAAAGAACCCCGAGCGTTTTCTTGGTGGTGCGTATGTGCAGTATGTGCGTCTGGGTGGTAATGGGCGTGCGGGTAAAATTATGAACGAACACAAATTTTCAGGCAACCTCTGCAAGATTCTTGGAGAGATTGATACATTCATAAAGACCGTCATTGCCAATCGCCGTCCCATTCCCGTGAGTGCTGCACGCGAGGATTACTTTGTGGATTATCCATCTTGGGCAACCCGAGAGTTGGTAATGAATGCCATCTGCCATCGTGACTATACAGGCAATGGTCCTGTGCAGTTCTATCAGTATGATGACCGCATTGAGATTCTAAATCCAGGTGGACTTTACGGCAAGGCTAATGCGAATAATTTCCCTCGCGTAAACGACTATCGCAACCCAATCATTGCTGAAGGAATGCGTGTACTTGGCTATGTAAACCGCTACAGTTGGGGAGTACTTGAAGTGCAAGATAGATTGGAGAAAAATGGCAACGGTTTGCCTGAGTTTGACCTCAGTTTGGTGACAGCATTTCTTGTAAAGGAACACATCTCTCCAAAGGGTGCAGAGGCAAGACAAAATGCCATTGAGCAAGGCTATATGATGGCTGAAAATAGCGAAAGACCCTCAAAAATGAGGGAAAATATGGGTGAAACTGTTGAAAAACCCTCAAAAATGAGGGAAAATGAAGAAAAGTTGACACTAAGACCCGATTTTCCGACATTGATGATTCGCAATGTATACGAACTAATCAAACTCAATAAAAAAATCAAATACTCTCAGATGGAAGACAATCTTGGTGTCGACGAGAGTTCTATCTGGCGTGCTGTAGCCTGGCTCAAAGAAAATGGTTACATCAACCCAGAACACTCAAAGGTAAAAGGTGAATGGCAACTGCTTTAGCAAGTTAGCGTGAGGGCGAAGCCCAGCACGCGGGGTTTGGGGTGTTCTCAATAAAACACAGCAAATTGCCGAAAATCCTTTGGGCAATTTCCAGATTAAACTGCTATGATTTGGCAGTGAAAAACACTATCTTTGTCTATTATATAAAAAATATTACCAGATAATATGGCAAAACAATCATCTGCTCAATTATTCCGTTCGTATGTGTGGTTGGTAGATACCATCTATAGTGCAGGACATATAACACGTGCGGAGATTAACCGCAAGTGGGCTCAGAACTACTCGCTCAACAGCCTACATGAGAGTGCCATTCCTGAACGCACCTTTCATAACTGGATATGGGCAATCCAAGATTTATTTCAAATCAATATTGAGTGCAGCCGCAAACTCGGCGGAGCCTACTACATTGAGGATGCGGAAGACTTGGAACGCGGTGGTGTTCGCCAATGGCTCATTAACACATTTGCTGTAAACAACCTCATAAATGAGAGTCATCACCTAAATCACCAAATTCTGTTTGAGAAAATACCATCTGGTCAGCGTTTCCTCACACCTATTATTGAGGCGATGCGTGATAAGATGCAACTTAAGATGACTTATCACGGCTACCACAAAGACCATTCTTCTACTTTTATGGTCAAGCCATATTGTGTGAAAGTGTATCGTCAACGTTGGTATATGCTGGCACAGTCAGAGAAACCGGATATGATTGTCTATGCTCTTGACCGAATTGTAGAATTGGAGCCTACAGATATTCAATATAAGATGCCCGTTGATTTTAATCCAGAGGAATACTTCTATTCTATTGTTGGTGTCAGCGATGCCGGTAAGAAACCTAAGTTTGTCACCATCCGTGTGAACAACTGGCAAGCCAATTATTTCCGCTCCTTACCACTGCATCACTCACAGGAAGAGACAGAGTGCACAGATGACCATTCCATCTTTAAATATTATCTTGTCCCCAACTATGAGTTCAAGCATGAACTCCTCTCCCACGGCTCTGCTGTACAAGTGCTGGAACCACAGAAGTTGGCAGACGAGATGAAGATGGAGAGTGAAGAGATAACGAAATTGTATAACAAATAAATACTATAACAAAAGAAATGAACAAGTCTGAAATAGAAGCAAAATATACAAAGGTTTATACCCCACTTGTAAAGAAGTTTTGTGATATAGTAAGTGATTCTATTGTCCTTAAGGAATACAAACCCATACCTCGTGTAAATGAAAATGGAGAACAAATTCCTGGTAAAAACCGTGCACCAGCTCCGTTTTTACCAATCATTGGTAAAGGATATTATGACGCTACCATAAAAGTTGCTTTCTACGGTATGGAGACATATTGTTGGCATGATTTGTACAGATTTATTAAAAAATTTGATAAGGATAACACACAATCATTATCAGAAGTGAAAGCATATACGGATGGTGATGATGAGAGATACACAAATAGATTTCATAATCATCATGGTCTTGATTATGAAAACGACTCTGTTTTTGGCTTTTGGAAGTTTGTATATAGCACACTCGCAGGTATCTATAATATTGATGAAAGCGTAATTAGAAAGGACGAGTCGTTACCTAGTTCTTTCATCTGGGGTAATGTAAATGCCTACGAGAAATATAGTGCAACTTGGAAAAATTTGAAAGTTAATGCTAACAAAAAGGTGGATTGGAAGATAGTTTTTAAGGCTGCAAGCAAATGTTTCAACTCTGCACAACACTTTTTACCATATGCAAAACCCCAAATTATGATAGTTTTTTATTGGGGAATGACAAGAAAATGGTTAACCAACAAAGATGGCAAATGGCAAGATGAGGAAAAAAAGGAGATAGTTTGGACAGAGTTCTATTCTAAATATCCAGAACTGAATGACAAGCAAAAGGATATACTGAAACATTATATTCGTTGCTATTATGTTTCTTACGATTCAACTAATGCTGGAACATATGTATTTAAGACTATGCATCCGCAAGGTATGCTCCGCAAGGGGAAAGGGATGTCACCAGAAATATGGAAAGCAGCCATCAATTACGCCATTCAGAAAATAATGAAAGATAATAACATTTCTTCTTCTCACTGAAACAATTTGGCAGTAACGTGTAATAGTTTTGCAGCGTGATTTCATAATGGAGTCACGCTGCATTGTTTAACTATAAAATTATAATCATTATGGCACTTTGGAAAATCAGTGTGAAACGCAAAGTCAGCAAGGTTGGCTTACGACTTGAAGTAGGAATGTCAGTTGAGTTGGTAACTTCTACGACATTAAACCCGTTAACTCAATCTAAGAACATTTCTCAAATCAGACAACTGTTTGAGAGTAAGTATGGCATAGACCCTGAGCACTATGCCAATACCGGTTATATGGAGAGCGAGAGATTATGATAAAAGAACTACTTTTCGCCCATCGTAAGCAAGATATATGGGAAAAAATTTCCTCCGAATTAAGGTGGACCGAAGAAATGCTCACTCATTATGCCGACAAGGTTAATTGGAAGAATATTTCCTCCAACGAGAAAGTCGTATGGACAGAGTCGCTTATCCACAAATTCGCAGACAAATTGGACTGGAATGAGTTGTCAAAAAATAACGCTCCTGCATTGGCTTGCCCGGATCTGGTCTGTGTATTTGCCATAAATTGGCATTGGAACGAAAAGACTAAGAATATAGACTGGACTCCGGAGTTTGTTGAAGAGATGAAGGAGTACTTAAATTGGGAATGGCTATTTAAAGCATCCTCTTATGAGGAATTAGAATACCACTTGCAAAACTATTTCAAATACATTTCTCGCATTAATTAGCGTACGGGCGAATCCCAAGCACTGGTTATAATTGTTAAAAAAATAAAAATAGCAATACAATTGCAATAATAATCAAAATTTGATTATCTTTGCAACCGTATTGCAGATTTTATGATGAGACAAGACTATAAAATATCGAACTGGATTGAGGAAAAGGAAATGAGAGGTTATTATACCTTCACCATTGAAGATGTTAAAAAAAACTTTTCTCAATTTAGCAATGCCTATATTGGAACATCATTATATCGTCTGACGGTGAAAAAGAGAATCGTTTCTCCTTGGAAAGGGTTTTATGTTATCATGCCTGTTGAGTTTGCATTGAAAGGCATAATTCCACCAATATTTTATATAGATGCCTTAATGACATTCTTAAACAAACAATATTATGTTAGTTTGCTTAATGCGGCATCGTTTTATGGTGCATCTCACCAAAGAGTACAGACATTTTCTGTTATGACGGAGTCTCCCAAGTTAAGAAATACGGATAAGACAGGTGCTGCTATTCTTTTCTTCTCTAAGAAAGAAATCCCTGAAAAGTTTATAACAAAGAATAAAGCTCAATCTGGTTATGTAAACGTTTCAACCCCAGAATTGACGGCTATAGATTTAATAGAAAATGAAAAATATATAGGTGGTTTGAACAGAGTGTGTACAGTTCTAAATGAATTGGTGGAGAGCATTGATTTTGACAATATGGATGAAAGTTTTTTTAGTCTTTCACCAATCCCTGTATATCAAAGATTTGGATATATCTTGGAGACTGTTCTGGAAAAAGGTGAACTTGCAAGCAAGTATAAAGCCAAGATGCCGTTCACTTCTATGAGAAAGATTCCTTTTAAGATAGGTAAATCTACAGAAAACTGTAAGATAGATAAAAAGTGGAAAGTGATTATTAATCAAGAAATAAATATAGACGAATGATACCTGAATTTGCAATTAGAGAATGGAGTGCTGTTGCTCCTTGGACTGAATCAGAACAAGTTGAACAGGATTTGCTTATTTGTAGGGCATTAATTGAAATTTATAATGATGAGTATTTGTCATCACATCTTGCTTTTCGTGGTGGTACCGCTTTGCATAAGTTGTACATATCTCCACAACCAAGATACAGTGAAGATATAGACCTTGTTCAGATAAAAGCAGAACCAATTAAGGAAACAATAGATCATATTAGAGAAGCATTATCGTTTCTTGGAGAACCAAATGTTAAGCAGAAGAGAAACAATAATACTTTAATATTCAGAGTTGATTCTGAAATTCCGCCAGTTGTTCCTATTCACTTAAAAGTTGAAATAAACTGCAAGGAGCATTTCAATGTGTTGCCTATGCGTAAGATTCCTTTTTCTGTCTCAAATAAATGGTATAAAGGAAATTGTAACATACTTACATACCAACTTGATGAACTTGTTGGAACAAAATTAAGAGCATTATATCAAAGAAGTAAGGAAAGGGACTTGTATGACCTATACAAAGCATTAACCACAAAAGATATTAATATTGAAAATGTACTGAAATGCTATAACCAATATATGAATTTTGTAGTCAATCATATTCCTACATACAATGAATTTATCATAAATATGGGAGATAAAATGCAAGATGATGAATTTTTAGGAGATACTCGTCATTTACTAAATCCTACAGAAAAATACAATCCTCAAGTAGGATATAACGTAGTACGTTCTAAGTTAATAGACAAACTACAAAATGCTAACAGTGATTACCTACGCTATTGATAAAAAAAGTGTATGAATACGGGCGAAGCCCAAGCATGCGACAGCGTGCCGCGAAGCGTAGGGGAGAGATGGTTAAATTTTACATGATGTATTTCACATTTTTATATACCTTACCTAAACATTGAGAAAAAACAACTAACTTTGTACCCAGAAAGCACGAATCACTTTAATACAATAATTATGGCAATAGCAATAGCATCAGTTCCTGTACTAAAAGGTGCGGCATCAGACCGATTCGAACAGCAAATGAAAGAAAGTGAGAGTCGTAGAGGTTCGGTAGATTTCACAAAGTCTATTGAAACAGCAAGAAGGATATTGACAAAGGCAGAGTTTATATAACAACAGTCCATGTCATATCTTTCTGATAAATGTACGTTCCGCATGTTTACTCCATCGCTTGTGGCGGGTGGGGCAAAGTTCGTTTGTGGTGACGCTGACCTTGATGAATTTTTCTGCGAAGATGCCTTCCTTCAAGCCAGTCAGTTGCTTTGTAAGAACTATTGTTTTACATTGGATGAGAATCCGAATGAAGTAGTGTGTGCTTTTACTCTTGCCAATGATAGCATTAAGAAAATCCCTGGTTCCCGCAAGAAAAAAGTTGAGGGAGCTATTCCTCACGAAAAGCATTATGCTTCTTATCCTGCCGTGATGATTGGCAGACTTGGTGTCAGTCAGTCCATGCAAGGAAAGAAATTAGGAACAGAAATTTTGGATTTCATTAAAGCATGGCTTGTTGACCCTACGAATAAGACTGGATGCAGATTTGTGTTGGTTGATTCGTATAACCAACAAAAGAATTTCAGTTTCTACGAACACAATGGATTTAAATTTCTCTTTAGCTCCGAAGAACAAGAACGTGAGTTCCGTGATTTAAGACCTGAAAAGCCACTTAACACTAGACTGATGTATTTTGACCTTATTGAATTGCTGAATTAATAATTATCATACATTAAGTCTCCAGCTTGTTCAATAATTATGGGTTAACATTTGTGTAGCCTAACTGAGCATCACACCCCTACTCTAACATCAAAAACCTGAATTTTTGTGCGTTCTGCGAGATTTGCGACACCACTGATAAAACTAACGTACGGGCGAAGCCCCGGCACGCGACAGCGTGCTGCGGAGCGTAGGGGGAAATTCTATAAACGGTACTGTTTCAATATTACCCAAGGACTATTATTGGACTTACTCTGTTTACCCAAATATCCATTTTTACGAAGAAATGATATTTCGCGTTGCATAGTACGCAATGGTATCGCCATTCGTCTCGCCAAATCCTCTGTGGACAACGTAGTGTAGCGACCTATTAAATTTAATATATCTATGTGTCTTTCAGTAAGTTCCGTCACGCCATTCGTCTCGCCATTCGTCTCGCCACTTGTCTTTGTTCTTCCTTTCATTTCATCGTAAAGACTTGATAACACATAACCATTCCCTGTTTTATTAATTAATCCTTGATGAATTAATTTTTGAAGGGTGACATCATCAGTGTCCCTTAGACTTTCTCCTTTAGACAACTTATATAAAGCATATAAATCAAACACATTCAGTTTCTCTTTTGGAGAACGACTTTTTTGAATCTCGTTCACAAACAACAGGAACGCAGGATTCTCAATAATACCGGACAATCGCAGGGAGACTTGAAAATTATCGGTTCCGGAAAAATCAGGCAGAGATTTTCCTTCCATAAGATTATGATAGAACATCTTATCCACCCCTTGACCACTTTTCTCCACTAATCCCGTCTTTTGCAGAACCTCACTGATACGTTTACTTCGAGGCATGCTGTTAACCCTAAGAATATTATCAACGTCCACACCAACGGGGAACCCACCAGCATTAGTAATTACAATCTCGTCTGGATACTGTTTTATAACAACATCACTTTGAATGTACATTACACGATGACAAATGGCATTCAATACCGCTTCTCTAATGACATCTTCATTAAACGTTGGTAAGTCAAAGATATTCATACGGTCACGGTAGTGCTGAAGAGGATTACTGGCAGGTTGATTAATATATGCCCATACATCATCAACAAGTAGAAATAACGGTTCAGTAAACTCCCTGCGAGATGTATATTCTATCATAGAATGATATAATCTATACTCAACAACAACATTATTTTGAGGCAAGAACCGTTTAATTACTTCTGACCTTCCTAGTAACACAAGTGCAGCATAATTCAGTTTTCCAGCCTTATCCATCAATTTAAAGTCAGTAAGAACCTGTACTGTGGGCAGATCTTCAAACTCAGGCTTATTCCATTTATTGGCATAATGACTCTTCATTTTAGATATTGCATCCTCATCCAAATCAGCCAGTGTTAATTCCTCACAAACCTTCTCAGAATAGTCTGGCTCACTCTCCTGCAAAATTTTCAGATAAACGGCATCTGACATAGGTCTAAGCTCCTCCCCAACACGCATCAATGGAACATCTTCAAATTTAAACACCTTGCCTATTGGTCTTCCTGGGACTTCTATTACAAGCACCCGTTTCCCAGTTTCATCATCAATTAAGTCATACACATCAGGACGGATTGTTGTATCACGATATATATCACTTTCTAATTGCCCAAGTAAATTTTTAGCCTGAGAAGTACCCGTTACACGATGCGGATATTCATCATGCATACCTATGACTATTCTGCCACCACCTTCATTGCAAAGAGCTATCACATACCCAAGGATGCATCTGCGGCGATCCTTTGGATTAGCATTACCTTTCCCGTTGTATGACACATTGCCATTCTCACCACGCTTAAACTCAACGTGATTTTCGGACTCACGCATATTTTGCAATTCTTGTATGGTATATCTATTCATTGATATATATGTTTTGGGCCATTGCACAAAGATACGATTAAGCATGCAAAGCACCAAATAATACATTGCTTTTAAGCAAATGTTTTTGCGTATATCAAAAAAAATATGTAATTTCGTCACTGGTGTATTCATAGTACTCTCTTTCCCGTAAAAATGCCTGCGACCAGACTTGCAACATTACGCTATCAGGCATTAGATGCTTGTTTTAGTGACCGCTCCCGATATTATTATATCGAGGACTTAATTAGTGCTGTCAATCATCTATTAAGTAACAATGACCAAACACAGGTTTCGCGTAGAACCATTTTCAATGATATACGTGATATGGAAAGCAATCATGACTGGCAAGTTATGTTTGAGGAACCTGGAAGAATCAACGGAAGACGCTACTACAGATATTTAGACCCGCATTACTCTATTTGGCGTAATGACTTGGATGAAACTCAATTAGCCCAATTAAAATCCATGCTCCTTATGCTGCAACAATTTCGTGGATTGCCACAGTATGAGCGTATGAATGAGATGATTGACCAACTTCAGGACAAATACAACTTTACTCTTGGCGACACATCTCAAATAATAGATTTTGACACGAATTTATACGTACAAGGTTTGAATTACCTAAGTCCATTGTTTAATGCTATTTTACACCAACAAGTTTTGCAAATAGAGTACCAACCTTTTGGCAAGCCTACCCAGTCAATAACTATACACCCTTATTATATCAAACAATATAATGGGCGTTGGTTTTTAATAGGTAAAGACAACTCTTATTTAAGCATTGTTAACTTAGCCCTGGACCGTATAAAAAACGTACAAGTCTCCTCGTGTCCGTTCATACCTAACAGAGACATTGATTTTGAAAATTATTTTTCAGATGTTATAGGAGTTTCTATTCCTAAAAACACAGATATTGAGACTATTGTTCTTAGATTCAGTGACCAGCAACTTCCCTATGTTCTTTCTAAACCAATACACGAGAGTCAAAGTAATATTAGGAAAGACGAAAATATCATTACTATAAAAGTTTGCCCTAATTATGAGCTCATACAAAAAATTCTTTCTTTTGGCAGTGACGTTGAAGTGCTTGAACCCAAAACAATACGAAAAAAATTGCAAGATGAAATAAAAAAGATGCAAAATACATATAAATTATAAAGCGTGTGCAAAACCTTTGCACAACCATACCATATATTTGCACTGTCAAAACAAAACAACAGAATCCATGCTACAAACAGAAGCCCAACTCGAACAACAATTTATTGATTGTCTCAAAGAACTCAAGTACACATACAGAGATGATATCCGTGACCGAAATGCCCTTGAAAGAAACTTCCGCAAAAAATTTGAACGTCTTAATTATGTCACATTGACGGACAATGAATTTCAAAAACTATTGAATGAGAACATTTCCTCAAATGTTTTTACTGTGTCCAAGCGTCTTCGTGAGAAACAAACATTTACACGTGATGACGGCACCACATTTGATTATAGTCTTGTTAATCTCCGAGATTGGTGCAAAAATGACTATGAAGTGGTAAACCAGCTCAAAATAAACACCACAAATAGCAACCAACGCTATGATGTTATCATTCTTATTAACGGATTGCCACTTGTGCAGATAGAACTCAAAAGCCATTCTGTTTCTCCACTTAAGGCGGTTGAACAAATTGTACATTACAAACAGGAACGAGGAAACGGATACACCAATTCCCTGATGTGTTTTATGCAACTCTTCATTGTAAGCAATGGTGGTTCAGACACAATGTATTTCGCCAACAACAATGATGAGTTCTTTAAGTTTGATACATCTAATAATTACCTTCCTGTATATCACGCAGCATTAGAAGACAATCACAAAGTTGTACAGCTATTTGACTTTGCAAACCTAATGCTTTCTAAATGCACACTCGGCAAACTCATAAGCCGTTATATGGTGCTCGTTGAGACAGAGAAGAAAATCCTTGTAATGCGTCCGTATCAAATTTATGCTGTGGAAAGAATAGTTGGTTGCGTTGAACAAAAAAGCCAAAATGGCTATATATGGCACACTACAGGCTCAGGCAAGACCCTAACATCATTCAAAGCATCAACACTTCTAAAAGACAATCAATCTATAGAAAAGTGCGTGTTTGTAGTGGACAGAATAGACCTTGACAAACAGACCCGCGATGAGTTTAACAAGTTCCAAGAGGGATGCGTTGAACAAAATGCCAACACTTCTGCATTAGTCAGCCGTCTTGAAAGTGATGATTACGCAGACAAAGTTATTGTAACCACCATACAAAAACTTGGCATCGCCCTGGACCCATCCCCAACCAATAAATATTATCAGCGTCTACAACACTTGCGAGACAAGCACATAGTCTTTATATTTGACGAGTGCCACCGTTCACAATTCGGAGACAACCACAAGGCTATAACAGACTACTTTCCTAAAGCACAACTATTTGGATTTACGGGAACTCCAATATTTGAAGAAAACAGTCATATAGTTCGTATTGATGGAACACGTGCTGAAAATGTCACCACAAAAGATGTTTTCCAAGAGTGTCTCCACCAATACACCATTACTCACGCAATAGAAGACAACAATGTACTGCGCTTCCACGTGGACTATTACAACACAAAGAAACCAGATGGTACGACTGCTTCTCCTAATAAACATCAGATAGTTGAGCATATTCTGCAACACCATCGTCAACTTACCGCATTGCAGAGATTTAATGCTCTACTTGCCACGCCCTCTATTCCGGATGCAATTAATTTCTACAATATATTTAAGGAAGAACAAAAACGTTTACAAGAAGCAAATCCCGAATATGAGCCACTCAACATAACCGCCGTCTTTACACCACCCTCATATAAGTATGATGGAAACGATTTGGAGCAAGAACAAGCAGACAACCGCCAAAATGGAAAACAGAATGAGTCTGAATTGACTAAGATAATATCAAACTACAACAAACAGTTTGGCACAAACTTCTCTACTGCACTATTTACAGAGTACTACCGTGATGTACAACAGCGCATCAAGTTCCAGCGTTATCCCAACAAGGATTATCCACATAAAGACAAACTTGACATTGTTATTGTAGTGGAAATGATGCTAACCGGTTTTGACAGTAAGTTTCTCAATACTCTTTATGTTGCTAAAGACCTAAAACACCATAACCTAATTTAAGCATTCAGCCGTACCAACCGTATTCTTGACGGAACCAAGCCATACGGGAATATAGTATGCTATCGGAACCTTGAAAAAGCAATGGAACAAGCAATGGTACTATTTAGCGGCTATGATGATGAGCGTGGAAAAGAGTATTGGCTGGTTGCCCCTGTAGAAACCGTTGTCAAACAGTATAAAGAGGCTGTGAGCAACTTACAGACAGCAATGAATAGTATGGGACTTGAATGCAGCCCATCAGAGGTCATCAACATACCACAAGGCGAGAATACCGCTAATTTTATTGATGCATTCAAAGAGGTACAGAGGCTCTCTCTCAAACTTGACCAATATGTAGAGAAACCAGAAGCAATCCAGGATACCATAGAAGAGATTATGCCTATTGACACCCTGCAACAGTTCCGTACGGCATACCTTGACCTTGCAAGACGGACAAACTCAAACGGAGGCTCATCTCAAAACACACCAGAAGATGACAACGAACCTGACTTTGAGTTAAATCTATTTGCCTCTACTCTTATTGACTATGACTATATAATGCACCTGATAGCCAAATATACTCAAACAAAATTTGAGAAAGTCAAGATAACAAAAGAGCAACTACTTGAAGTACTTGCTTCAAGTGTTGACTTAATGAGTGAACGCGAATATCTGCGTGCATTTATTGAAGAATTGAAAAACGACACACCTCTCAATGAAATGGAGATACGTCGCCTATACAAAGAGTATAAAAACAAACGTTTCAATGAGCAAATACAACAAATAGCGGCTGATTTTCAAATTGATGCCAAAATGTTGGAATCCTTTGTGGATGAGACAACCAAACTAAGACGCTTAGATGAAGAGTCTATGCAACTACTACTTGCCCACTTTGCTAATTGGAAAGAACGTAAAAATGCCAAACAAACCCTTCTCTCTCGCCTTTCACCATTGTTTGACCTACTAACACAATCGGCTACGATTGAAGGATTGAATGCGTATGTAAATAAGAAATAAGAATAACTAAAAAAATCAATACAACATTATGGAAACATTTTCAACAAAATTAATTGAAAAGATTTCGCACTACGAAATACTTAATAATCTCATTCCTGGTAGTGCATTATGTTTTATTCTAAGTTATATTGGCTATCCAATTTTAGATTATAACGTGTGGGCATGTATTGTTATTTGCTACCTTGTTGGCATTGTAAATAGTAGATTTTCATCTGTAGTGATAGAAAAGATATGTATAAAAACTCATTTTATCAAATGGAGAGCATATAAACTTTACAATAATGCTAAAAAGGAAAGACCTTTTATCGTAACATTGCAAGAAAGTGCAAATATGTTTAGGGCGTTTACCTCTGTTTTTCTTATATCCCTTTGTGCCTATGGTCTAATGAGACTATCAATAAAATGGACATGGTTAGCACAAAACGGGATATGGATCTTGTTAATCGCATTATTAGTACTATTTGCATTCTCATACAGAAAACAAATAAACGAATATGTTGTAAAAAATATTGACGAAGTAAGTAATAATACACCTAAAAACGAAAGAGAATAATATGGCTAAAACAGCAACAATGACCGTTTGGAATGTACAACTTGGTCTTGCAGTTCACATTAAAGCACCCAATGGGAAATATATTGTAATTGACCTCGGAACAGGAGACTACACTAGTGGTAATACATCTCCTTTATCAAAACTTAGACAGAACAATATCGCCTATATGATAATAACACATCCACATCTTGACCATATAGATGATATATTGCAATTTGATAATAATGCTCCAAAAATATTGAAAAGAGTCTCTGCTATAAATAATGATGAAGTTATGAAAGGAGTGCGTGATTGTGACAAAGAAAAATTTGAGAAATATTGTGAAATTAATAATCGGTATAATTCTCCGGTTGGTCCTGATGATAGTGATAATCCAGATAACTCCAATAATTATGGGGGATTAGAGATTCAAACATTTTCAACATCTGCTTGTGACCACTCTAATTTCAATAATTTTAGTACAATTGCCGTTTTTACTCTTTCAAGAGTTAAAGTGGTTGTGTGCGGAGATAATGAAACTGCATCTTTTGATAACTTGATGCAAGATTATTCATTTAAAGAAGCAATCAAAGAAGCAGATATATTAGTTGCACCACATCACGGAAGAGAATCTGGATATCACACAGATTTTGTTTCCTTTGTTAATCCACGTCTTACAATTATTTCTGACACTAAAAAAAGTGATGCAAGCGCCTCTCAAAAATATTATAATGTCAGTCGAGGATGGGATGTTGAAGATGCAAATGGGAAAAGAGAAAAACGATATTGCCTTACTACAAGGAAAGACGGCAATATTCGTGTGGAATTTGGAGAAAGTGATGATGCTAAGTATTACGGTGCATTATCTGTTGAATGTTTTAAATGTTAAAAAGTACCTTCAAATACATTATTCAATAAAAGAAAATCTCATACATGAAGGATAACAATAATTATAATACGCCCCAACTCCGCTTTCCCGAATTTAATGGAGAATGGGAAGAAAAGAGATTAGAAGAAGTGTG
>JAZLIE010000119.1:0-56205 GCA_045617165.1 Candidatus Enterocola sp.
CAGCGCCACCCCCGCCACCCTCTTCGGAGACATAGTCTCTTAACCTCTGCTCCCCGTCATTTTGAGCTCTGCTCCCGTCATTCTGAGCGAAGCGAAGAATCTTTAAACTAAAAATTGTTAATAATTTTTTTGCAATTAAAAAAAATTTATCTAACTTTGGCTCTTGATTGTGAGCATACGCAAATTAATATACCAAAGATATGAAGAAACTATTTACACTGCTAACAGCGTCACTCTTTGCACTATGTGCAATGGCTGCCACAGAAACCGCTAATGAGGCTCCTAAAGAAGAGGCTTCAAAAAATGAGGCTGTTTACCAATCTACAAATGAAGATGGTGAGATTCTGCACCCCTTCAAAGACTACTCACACTGGTCTTTGTCTGTAAACGGCGGTCTCTCTCAGTTTGACGGTGACGCCCAGCAAAGGTATAATCAGTTGCTCTCAAGTTCACACATTATGTGGACTGCGGGTATTGATGTTGAATATACATTCAACCCGGCTTGGGGTCTTATATTGGGCTTCCAATATATGCCTTATCAGGGTTATACAAGTACCACAGATTATGGTAAAAACTATTTCCGTGGTAATATGTACACCATTCAATTGTTAGGTTCAATGAACGTGCTTAACCTCTTTGGTCAGTACAGAAAATCATGGCGTTGGGCTTGGTACATTAACGGTGGTATTGGTTTCACATTCTATGATAGCAAGACTCAGCGTGACGGAGAGCAAGGCCCTTCACCAATGCAGCCAAAGGATGTTAAAAGCGGACGTGCAATGTCATTCCCTGTAGGCACAGGGGTTGAGTATAACATTACCAAGTGCTTTGCCATAGGTATTAACGCTTACTACCGTTTCAGCAATAAAGATAATTATGAGGGTGAGCACTATACAAAAGGTACTATGAATGACGGTGAGTTCTACGCTACCATTAATGCCCGTGTTAAATTCCTACAGAGTAAGAAAAGGGAAGGCGGTCATATGCGTAACATCACTATGTACGAGTTCAACAATATGCAGAGTGGCAAGGCTAAGGATTACCAAGACCAGATAGACTCTCTGAAACGCAGGGTTAAACTTATAGAGGATACTCTTGAGCACCACGTATTTGTAAGATTGGATACTCTTGAGCACTATCACGCTACAACACCTGATGATGATGGGGACTCTGTTCCAAACTTCCGTGACCGTGAGCCAAACACTCCTAAGGGTTCATTTGTAAACTATTGGGGTGAGAGCATCACACCAAACAACTGTGAGGAGGACATAAGAGAGATTAAGGAGGCTATGAACTTTGGTGTTGATTATGATATGTCAGTTTACTTCCCATTTGATAAGTACTACCTCACAACAGATGCTAAGGATAATGTGGAGAAGGCCGCTAAGAAACTTCAGGAGAACCCTGACCTCAAGGTTGAGTTGCGTGGTTACTGTGACTTCCCAGGTAAGGCAGACTATAACCTTAAGTTAAGTGAGAATCGTGTTAACACAGTAGAGAAGGCTCTTATTGACAAGGGTATTGACCCGTCTCGTATCACTAAGACAGGTAAGGGCAAATTGCCTAACCCACCACAAAAGGAGTACAAGAACCGTCGTTGTGACTTCTACTTCTACAAGTAAACACGTCATGCTGAGCGTAGCGAAGCATCTCAAAATGTTAGCTTGATATAAAAAAAGAGAGCAATCCATACGGGTTGCCTCTTTTTTTTGTATCTTTACTTCGCAGTATTCTATTTATGAACCAGACTAACTCATTTAAGAAACTCTACTTCAAAGACACCTCTTTTGCGTCACTTATGAAGAGCCGTGTCTATAACATTCTGCTTGTGGCAACCAAGTATGATGCCTTTATGCTTGAGGAGGACGGTCGTATAGATGAGCAACTTTTTAATGAGTACACTGCACTTAACCTGCGCTACCCGCCACGGTTCACACTTGCCTCCACCATTGATGAGGCTCGTGATTTTTTTGAGACCCGTAATTTTGAACTCATAATTGTAATGCCTACGGGTGACAGTCCTGATGTGTTTGAGTGGGCTAAGGAGTGCAAGGTTCAGAACAGCCACGTACCTATAATACTTCTTACAACATTCCAGAAAGAGGTTTTCCGCAAGGTTTTCAATAATCAGGACTTCTCAGGCATAGATTATATATTCTCATGGCTTGGTGAGACCGACCTTCTGCTCGCTATTGTAAAGATGATAGAGGACAGAATGAATGTTGATGATGATATAGCCTCTGTGGGTGTTCAGGCAATTCTTTTTGTTGAGGATTCGCCGCATTACTATTCTGCCATACTGCCAAACCTCTATAAGCACGTATTTGTGCAGTCCCGCTCATTTATGACAGAGGCTCTGAATGACCATGAGCGTATGCTGCGTATGCGCGGACGTCCTAAGATTCTCTTTGCCCGCACGTATGAGGAGGCGTTGGAGACATACAAGCGTTATGCAAAGAATATTCTTGGAGTGGTTACTGACGTGCGTTTCCCTAAAGATGGTGAGATGTGTGAGCGTGCCGGCATTGACCTTTGCACTTATATACGCCACGATGACAGTTTCCTGCCCATAATCATAGAGTCAACAGAGACTAAGAACGCCACAGCCGCAGAGGTTCTGCGGGCCTGCTTCATTGACAAAGGCTCAGAGCGTTTCCATCTGGAACTTAAGAACGCCATCACCAAGAACTTTGGCTTCGGAGACTTTAACTTTATTGACCCCGACACCCACGAGATTGTAGCCGTGGCACGCAACCTTAAGGAGTTGCAGGATAAGATTTTCACAATACCGGCAAGTTCATTCTACTATCATATATCACATAACCACCTCTCACGCTGGCTCTACTCACGTGCTATGTTCCCTCTCGCTGAGTTCTTGAGGAGCATATCCGCCGCCTCCATATCAGATGTTGATGACCATCGCAAGGCTATATTTGACGCCATAGTGGCATACCGTAAAATTAAGAATAAGGGTGTGATAGCCACATTCAAGAGCGATGTTTATGATATGTACTCAAACTTTGCCCGTATAGGTGAGGGTTCTATGGGAGGCAAGGCTCGTGGTCTGGCGTTCCTTGACGTGGTGTCAAAGCGTAACCCTGAGTTCTTTGATTTTGAGACCACGCAGATAGTTGTTCCAAAAACCATTGTTATTTGCACTGACAAGTTTGATGAGTTTATGGAGATGAACAAACTCTATGATGTGGCTATGGATGATAAACTCTCTGATGAGGAGATTCTCTCATACTTCCTTGCCGCTCCGCTTCCGCTTTCATTAGAGGGAGACCTTGACGCATATATAAGTGCCGTAGAGCCGGGCTGCCCTATAGCGGTGCGTTCGTCAAGTCTGCTTGAAGACTCTCATTATCAGCCATTTGCAGGTGTCTATACCACCTATATGGTGCCAAATATAGAAGATGACCGCAAACTCACCCTGCGTATGATAGGAGAGGCGGTCAAGGCTGTCTATGCCTCAGTCTATTATCAGGCAAGCAAGTCATATATGATGGCTACAAAGAATGTCATAAGCCGTGAGAAGATGGCGGTGGTGCTTCAAGAGGTTTGCGGAGCCAACCATAACGGGCGTTTCTACCCATCATTTTCAGGTGTGGCACGCTCACTTAACTACTATCCTATAGGCGATGAGCAGAGTGAGGACGGAGTGGTGAACATAGCCCTTGGTCTTGGCAAATATATAGTTGACGGTGGGCAGACCCTGCGTTTCTCACCAAAACACAGCACAAACATTCTGCAGACAAGTACGCTTGACCTTGCCCTCTCTCAAACCCAGACGCATTTCAATGCCTTGGATATGAGCATAATAAACACATTGCCTAAGGTTGATGATGGCTTTAACTTGCTCAGACTTAGCGTTAAAGATGCTGAGGCAGACGGAACCCTTAAATATATAGCCTCCACATTTGACCCCTATGACCAGACCCTTCTGCCGGGCTTGTATGGTAACGGACGTAAGGTCATTACCTTTGCCAACATACTTGAGCACGGAGCCTTCCCTCTTGCAGAGATACTTGAGAAGGTTCTGCTTGTAGGAGAGCGTGAGATGGGACGCCCTGTTGAGATAGAGTTTGCGGTGAACCTTGATTATGAGAACAATAGAGATAACAAGTTCTATCTGCTTCAAATCCGTCCTATAGTTGATTCAAACAAGTCAATAGATGAGGACCTTTCTGCCATCTCCCACCATGAAGCCTTTATACTAAGCCGTAATGTACTTGGCAACGGAGTTATGAATGACATTTGTGACGTTGTATATGTCAAGGAGGGAATGTTCTCACCATCAAACAACCAACTCATAGCATACGATATAGATGAGTTCAACCGCAGGTTATCCGCATCTAACACCCCTTACATACTTGTAGGACCGGGTCGTTGGGGTAGCAGTGACACTTGGCTGGGCATACCCGTAAAGTGGCCTAACATAGCGGGTGCCAAAGTCATAGTGGAGGCGGGTGAGACCTCTTACCACATTGACCCAAGCCAGGGCACGCATTTCTTTCAGAATCTGACCTCTTGCGGCAGTGTCTATTTTACAGTTGAAGACCCCGATACAAGTTTCTGTGACTTCTCACTTCTTGAGGGCGCTGAACTTGTGGAGGAGACAAAATATATAGCCCACGTGCGTTTCCAGAGTCCACTCGTAGTCAAAGTGGACGGCAAAAAACACATCGGGGTGGTATTCCGTCCGTCATCCTGAGCAAAAATCAGTCTTGTCCGTCATCCTGAGCGAAGCGAAGGATCTAATAATGTAAGCAATATCTAAAATGAAAAAATTTTGGTCACTACTTCTAAGATTCATACCCAACTACCGCAAATCAGTGGCTGGAGTCCTGATATTCAGCCTAATCTCCACCATCTTGAGCCTCTTCTCTTTTGCAATGATAGTTCCTATCCTGGAGATTCTCTTTGGGATAAGTTCTCCAGTTACAGTGGCTCCTGTATATGAGACGGGGCATCTGTTTGACTTTCTTAAGAACACACTCTACTTTCTTGTCACACAGTTTATGCTTACACACGGGCAGATAACAACACTTGTTGTGCTCTCTGTGGCTTTTATTACCATAACCCTGTTAAAAGTTCTCACATATTACATAAGTACTATGTGTATGGCGTTTATGCAGACCGGTGTAGTCCGTGACTTGCGTAACTCAATGCTTGATAAAGTTCTTGACCTGCCTCTCAGTTTCTTCACAGAGGAACGCAAAGGAGACATTATGTCAAGAGTGAGTGTTGATGTAGCCGAGGTTGAGGCCTCAATTATGGGCTCTCTTGAGATGCTTGTCAAGAATCCCATTATGATAGTCATATATCTGGTGGTGCTTGTTGCCGTCAGTTGGGAGTTAAGTCTGTTTGTTCTCATTATGCTGCCTATAGCCGGTTTTGTAATGGGCGGAGTAGGCAGAAATCTGAAAAAAGATTCACTTGAGGTAGGTGTGGAGCAGGGAACGTTAGCCTCTCAACTTGAGGAGATGCTTGGAGGCTTACGTATAATAAAGGCGTTTAACGCTGAGGGGAAGATAGGAGCAAGATTCCATCGTCAGACAGAGCGTATCCGTAACGCCATAATAAGGGTTATACGCCGCCAGTATCTGGCTCACCCAATGAGTGAGTTCATCGGGTCAACCATCATATCAATAGTGGTATGCTACGGAGGCTTCCTCATTATAGGAACAAACAGTGGTTTGCAGGCGTCAGTTTTCATCTACTACCTGCTCATATTCTACAGTATAATCAATCCTATTAAGGAACTTTCCCGTGCAAGTTATAACATAAAGAAGGGTTCCGCCTCACTTGAGCGTATTGATAAGATTATGGCGGCTGAGAATCCTCTCACCTGCCCCGATGTTCCAAAACATCTAAAAGAGTTCAAAGATAAGATAGAGTACCGCAATGTATTTTTCAAATACTCCAATGATTGGGTTTTGAAAGACATTAACCTCACCATAGAGAAGGGCAAGACCATTGCTCTTGTAGGACCTTCAGGCGGTGGTAAATCCACTCTTGTAGATTTACTTCCACGTTTCTGGGACGTTCAGGAGGGTGAGATAACGGTAGATGGAATATGTGTGAAAGATGTGAACCGCCACGAACTGCGTGAACTTATGGGCAATGTAAACCAGGAGGCTATTCTCTTTAATGACACATTCTTCAACAACATAGCGTTTGGTGTGGAGCACGCCACACAGGAGCAAGTTGAGACTGCCGCTAAAATTGCCAACGCCCACGACTTCATTATGGCTACAGAAAACGGCTATCAGAGCAATATAGGAGACCGTGGATGCAAACTTTCAGGCGGTCAACGTCAGCGTATCAGCATTGCCAGAGCAATCCTGAAAAACCCTCCTATTCTTATTCTTGATGAGGCAACATCGGCTCTTGACACAGAGTCAGAACGTCTGGTGCAAGACGCCCTTGATAATCTTATGAAGAACCGCACCACCATAGTAATAGCACACCGTCTTTCAACCATACAAAACGCTGATGAGATTTGTGTCCTTGATGGAGGCAGTATAGTAGAGCGTGGCACCCACAAGGAACTCATAGCCCTTAACGGAGTCTATAAAAAGTTACAAGACGCACAGAAACTTAAATGAAAAAAATAGCAGTCATAACAATGGCACGGAATGATGAGATGTTCCTCAACAAGTGGATATCTTATTACGGTTCCATATTCGGAGAGGAGAACCTCTATGCCTATCTTGACGGGCTTGACCAGCAGGCGCCGGCAAAGGCAGGAAAGGCTAATATAATCAAGTGTGAACGCATAGACGGGAATGTTGTAGGAGCAGAGAAGCGTAGGTTGGCACATTTGTCAAAGATGGCTGCTGAGCATCTGAAAAAGTATGACCTTGTAATAGGCTGTGACGCTGATGAGTTTCTTGTGGTTGACCCTGCTTTAGGAGTGGGGCTTGGAGAGTATCTGAGTAGTGTCAAGATAGATTATTGTCTATCAGGCTTGGGATTGGACGTGGGGCAGAATATGGATAGTGAGCAGGAGATAGACCCTTCAAAACCATATCTTTTGCAGAGAGGCAGGGCATATCTGAGTTCAAGATACACAAAACCGGTCATCGTGGCAAAGGCAGGTCTGTGGGGCTCAGGTTTCCACCGCTATAAAGGGCATAACTTTCACATTGACCCTAATCTCTATCTCTTCCATTTCGGTTGCTTTGACAATGCAATGCTTGAGGCGCGTTTCTCTGACAAAGACCGTATGGCGGCAGGTTGGGGGCGTCATATCCGTAAGCGTTTCCGCACCATAAGATATTGCACTGAGATTAAGCCAAAAGGAGAGTGGGCTCTGCGTGCGGCGCGTATCATTCAAACCATTTTAAGACCTATATACTCACTTAACAAACCATCTATGGGTTGCCTCAAGTGGGTTGTAGATATTCCAGAGAGATTTAAAAACATTTTATAATATGGATTTTATAAGTCAAAGTATTAAAATTTTCAGAGAGGCTATAGATTGCTATCACATTACTGACAGTGTTGATGCTGAGTTCAAGAACCCGTATCAAAAGGGTACAATTGAGGCGGTGCTTTATCTTAAAGCGTGGATTGACACCGTACAATGGCATTTTGAGGATATAATACGTGACCCTCAGATTGACCCTGTGGAGGCTTTGAAACTCAAACGCCGCATTGACAAGTCAAACCAGGACCGTACTGATTTGGTTGAGATGATTGACAGTTATTTCCTTGACAAATACAAAAATGTGAAGGTTCTCACAGATGCCACCATCAATACTGAGAGTCCAGCATGGGCTATTGACCGTCTCTCCATTCTTCAACTGAAGATATACCATATGCGTGTTGAGACAAGCCGTACAGACTGTTCAAAAGAGCATCTTGACACCTGCACAAAGAAACTTAATGTACTGCTTGAGCAGGAGAAGGATTTGTCACAGGCCATAGCGTCACTACTTATTGATATTGAGGCAGGTAGGAAATACATGAAGACCTACAAGCAGATGAAAATGTATAATGACCCTGACACAAACCCTGTTCTTTACGGTCAGAAATAATGGCTAACATTCTTGCAATAAGGTTCGGAGCGTTGGGCGATGTTGCAATCGCTCTGCCTGTGTTCTATTCAGTTGCAAGAAACTACCCTGAGCATAACTTCTTTCTGCTTACAAGAAAGAGTTATGCCCGTATGTATGTCTCACCTCCCGCAAATCTTCATCTTATCCCCGTTGACCTTAAGGAGTATGATGGCTTCAAGGGCTTGAACAGGCTCTATTCTGAAAATTTAAAGGGGCTCAAAATTGATGCAGTCGCTGACATTCACAATGTCTTGCGTTCCTGGGTGCTTGACGTCAGGTTTATGTTGAGCGGTGCCAAGATTGCAAGGCGTGAGAAATCAAAGGCAGACCGTGCCAGATTGCTTAGAAAAAACAATAAGGATTTAACACCACTTAAACCCTATTATCAGCGTTTTGCCGATGTGTTCGGGCGTTTAGGTTTCCCCGTTCGTTGGGATTTTGAGTCACTTGACGCTAAAACTCCTGAGCCATTTAATGCTGAATGCAAATATATTGGAGTTGCACCATTCTCAGCCAATGCGGGCAAGGTCTATCCACTTGAAAAGACAAAGCGTGTTGTTGAACTTCTGAGTGCCATAAACGGTGTCAAAGTTCTCCTGTTTGGTGGCGGTGCTGAGGAGAAGCGGATTCTTGAGGAGTGGGCGTCAGAGTATGAGAATGTGGAGTCACTTGCAGGCAGATACACAATGCAAGAGGAGTTGGGTATAATGAAAGCCCTCAAAGTTATGTTCTCAATGGACTCCGCCAATATGCACCTTGCATCACTTGTAGGTACTCCTGTGGCATCACTCTGGGGACCTTCACACCCTGCTGTAGGATTCCGCCCGTGGGGCCAGAGTCCTGACACTTACATTCAACTTGACTTGCCTTGCCGCCCCTGTTCAGAGTGGGGTGCCAAACCCTGTTATCGTGGTGACTGGGCTTGTATGAATATAGAGCCTGAATTTATTCTAAACAGAATTAAGAGTTTCCTATGAAAAAGATTCTTATTGACCTTTATATGCTAAAGTACCCTAACTGCGGTTTCGGTCAAATTGCCTGGAACTATGCCCGCTGGTTCAGAGATGAGTACGTTCCGTCAGATGATTTGGAGGTTACGCTTCTTGTTCCAGCCAAATATAATGGTGCTTTTGGCAGTAAAGTTAAGTATCAGTCCGCTCTTGTTTACAAGAAACTCTTTCCGGCACTCTTTCCAAAGTATGATATATGGCACTCTACTGACCAAATGCCGCGTTTCCGCCCCTATTCTCCTGACACAAAGTATATACTTACCGTCCACGATTTCAACTATGAATATGAGAAGAGCGGAGTGGAACTTGAGCACGCACGCCTACGTATGGAGCGCCGCTTGAAACGTGCCGACCATATTGTCTGCATATCACAATTTACAAAAGGGGAGATGTCTAAGTATGCAAAGGTTGAATCCACCCCTGTAACAGTTATTTATAATGGTGTTGAGTCACTATTGAACCAAGATGCCGTGCGTCCTGCAAATCTTCCCTCCGACAAACCATTCTTTTTTACTATAGGTGAGGTAAGAAAAAAGAAAAACTTTCACACTCTGCTTGATGTTATGAAGTCACTGCCTGAGTATGAACTCTATATAGCCGGCACACACCCTACAGATTATGCTTCCACTATGCAGAAGAGAATTGATGAGGAGAAAATAGGCAATGTTCATCTTATAGGGCGTGTTGGCGGAGCGGAGCGTGTATGGCTATATAAGAATTGTACAGCGTTTATGTTCCCCTCTCTCTTTGAAGGCTTTGGTTTGCCTGTAATAGAGGCTATGCAGTTTGGCAAACCGGTCTTCTCATCAGATAAGACCTCACTTAAGGAGATAGGCTCAAAGTACGCCTTTTTTTGGGAGCGTTTTGATGCCGACTATATGGTTGACGTTGTTAAAAAGGGGTTGGCTGAGTATAATGCAAACCCTGACCTTGCATCTGAGATTGCCGCATACGGCAACTCATTCACCTATGAGAAGAACATCTCATCTCTTTTTGAGTTGTATCATAGCCTGATGTGAACCACCCTGTAAAGAGAAGGAACTGTATCACACCTTTGTGCAGATAGAAAGGCATCTCAATATTGGCAATAAGCAGCATTATCACCATCGTGGTGAAAAGCATATAATTCCTACGCTTTATTGCCACATAGAACAGTAATATAAACATTGAGAGGCTGAGTGCCATACCCGGAATGCCTGTTTGCATCCAATCTCCAATGAACTGATGATGCGGATTGGCTAACTCCTTATTCGCATACTGAAATCCAAGTTGCTGTGCTGTCTCGTCTGAGTCCATCTCTGCTCTTATGCCCTCAATGCCGCTTCCAAGTATGGGGTGTTTGCTTATATAGAACTTTGCTGTGGTCAGGTTCTGAATGCGTACGGGGTCATTAATAAAACCATTAGTATGCTTTTCCCCGATAAAAATCCCCGCTATACATATAAGAATTACAGATAGTGCGGTTACAATTTGTAAAACACGTCTTCTTCTTAATATGTAAAGCGTGCCAATAAGAGCGGTTAAAAGCCACCCGATAAGGCATATACGGCTCTGTGAAAGTATTATTACAAGGAGTGCCGCCAATGAATAAATTATTGTCTCAACATAGTGTATTCTGTCCCATCCAATATTCTTACCTGTTTTATAAAGACCTATTGCCATACCAATGAGTATAGATATACCGTTGTATGTAGGATGTTCATAATTTGACCAAGCGTAGATAATAGAGTATGCATTCTGTTCATTAAACAGGCGTTTTTGTATATGTAACCATTCAGCAGGGTTTGAACTGTTGTTTACACACCATATTAACCAAGTGCAGATTGTTGCCGCAACAAACAGAGCCATTGCACGGAAGAACCCTGTCATAATGGTCTCACTCTGCTCCTTTGACAACCTGAAACAGCAGAATGCCAAAGGAATGAATATGAAGAGAGAGTAGATGCGTAGTTGGTAGAGACCTGCACTGAAGTCTGTCACCCAAAGCAGAGAGATGGCGTGCCAGGCAAAATACGCGAAATATAGATACACCCAAATTCCAGATACCCTGAAATATCTGTTCTTAATGGCATATATTAATGATAAAACAGCAAATCCACAGAAAAATTGAACACCCATATGACGGGAGAAACCTGATGCTGTAGCCCATACGAGCAGGCCTCCCATAACCAATTTCTCAACAATATCTGACTTTTCCCAAGTGTTTGATTTTATAATGAACAGCAGTGGGAGGAATGAAAACAGTGCCAGTATATAGTTGTGAAATTGACCCATCAAGCATCAATTCTTGCGTATGTTGCATTTGCCTCAATGAATTCACGGCGTGGTGCCACGTCATCTCCCATAAGCATTGAGAAAACGTGGTCAGCGGCGGCTGCGTTCTCAATGGTTATTTGGCGGAGCATTCGTTTCTCCTTATCCATAGTGGTGTCACGCAGTTGAAGTTCACTCATCTCACCAAGACCTTTATAACGTTGTACGTGTATGGCGTCTTCCTTACCACCGCTGTACTTGTCAATGAAGGTGCGGCGTTGCTGCTCTGTCCAGCAGTACTCCTCAATCTTGCCCTTTGAGCACTTGTATAGTGGTGGGGTTGCAAGATATACGTGCCCGCCCTCTATAAGTTCCTTCATATAGCGGAAGAAGAATGTGAGAATAAGTGTGGCAATGTGGCTGCCGTCAACATCGGCATCGGTCATAATAATAACCTTATGGTAACGCAATTTCTCAAGATTAAGAGCCTTAGAGTCATCAGCGGTGCCTATGGTAACGCCAAGAGCCGTGTAGATGTTCTTAATCTCCTCACTCTCAAACGCTTTATGCTGCATAGCCTTCTCAACATTCAAAATCTTACCTCTAAGTGGCAGAATGGCTTGAGTCTTACGGTCTCTGCCCTGCTTTGCTGTGCCGCCCGCTGAGTCTCCCTCCACAAGGAAAAGCTCACACTCTGAAGGGTCTTTTGAAGAGCAGTCGGCAAGTTTGCCCGGAAGTCCGCCGCCAAGCGGAGACTGACGCTGAACAAGTTCACGAGCCTTACGGGCGGCGTGACGTGCCGTAGCCGCAAGAACAACCTTATCTACAATAGTCTTAGCCTCACGTGGGTGCTCCTCCAAATAGTTTGTAAGAGCCTCACTTACAGCCATATCAACAGAACCCATAACCTCATTGTTACCGAGTTTTGTCTTTGTCTGACCCTCAAACTGCGGCTCAGCAACCTTAATTGAGATTACCGCTGTAAGTCCTTCACGGAAATCATTACCGTCAAGTTCTATCTTAGCCTTCTCAAGTTTCTCAAGCATCTTGTTGTCTTCAGCGTACTTTTTAAGTGTACGTGTAAGACCACGACGGAAACCGGCAAGGTGTGTTCCGCCCTCAATGGTGTTTATGTTGTTAACGTATGAGTGAATGTTCTCATTATACGTTGTGTTATAGGTCATTGCAATATCAACAGGAGTGTCATACTTGTCAGTTGAGATATGAATGACATCAGGCAGCAGTTTCTCACGAGCCTCATCAATGAACTTTACAAACTCCTCAAGACCGTTCTCAGAGTAGAAAGTCTCACTCTTGAACTCTCCTTTCTCATCTTTGAAACGTTTGTCAGTAAGTGAGAGGCGTATTCCCGCATTCAGGAATGAGAGTTCACGCAAACGGTTTGCAAGAGTATCATAGTTATATTCTGAAACAGTGAAAATTGATGTGTCAGGCTTGAAGGTGACCATTGTACCGGTGTCATCCGCCTCCCCGATTACACTCACGGGAGCAAGAGGCTTGCCCTTTGAGTACTCCTGCATATGAACCTTGCCGTCACGGCGAACCTCCGCCCTGAGATATGTTGAAAGGGCGTTTACGCAACTCACACCCACACCGTGCAGACCACCTGATACCTTGTAACTGCCTTTGTCAAACTTACCGCCGGCGTGCAGCACAGTCATAACAACCTCAAGTGCTGACCTGCCCTCCTTCTTGTGTATATCTACAGGAATACCACGTCCGTTATCCTTAACAGTTATTGAGTTATCCTCATTAATGAATACGTTTATGTCTGTGCAGTAGCCTGCAAGAGCCTCATCAATAGAGTTGTCAACCACCTCATAAACCAAGTGGTGCAAGCCCTTTACGCTAATATCACCAATGTACATTGCAGGGCGCATGCGCACCGCTTCCAAACCCTCCAGCACGGTAATACTGCTGGCTCCGTAATTGTTGTTTTCCGCCATAATCTTGTATGTTTATAAAACATACAAATATACAAAAAAAACGGGAATCCTCCCGTTTTTTTGTGTATTTGTATATACTTTTTTTATGGGGCGTATCCCTATGAGTGAAAAGTTAATAAAGAAAAAATAAAAGTTCCCTCCTAACCTCCCTAAAGGGAGGGATATATTGTATAAATTTTCAACTTTCAACTTTCAACTTTTCACTATGGAATAATCACGTCCTCATCATTATCAACGTACCAACCTTGTAGCGCCTGGCGTTCCTTGCGGCGGAGATAATAGACAACACCATATTTCTTTGCCTCCTCCTGCATCTGCTCTGTTCCCAAATCCTTGAACTTTGCCTCTATCTGGTTCCAAAGTTCAAGAATTAGAGCGTCAATCTGCACTCTTAGTTGCTTTATGGTATCAAGTGAGCGGTCAGAATTCTTTTGTGTAACCTTTTTTATCTGATAGGCGTCTTTGAATATGTCATAACTTACCCTCACTTTTGCTATTGTAGGGTTGTAGATAGGAGAACCACCGTTCATTGTACGCTCAGTCTCACCATCTATTATATTCTTACCCCATTCAAGTATGAGAGCCTCAGTGCTTAAATCAGGCACAGAGTAGTTTGAAGGCAGCAGTTTGTAGAGTAGTTTCTTATCTGGCTTAATCTCATTACGCAGACAAGAGAGGTTCAGAACCTGTATGAAGTGTGAGATATACATACGTGCGTTTTTCACAGTATTCTGATACTTTTGATTTTTTGCTGTCTGGCTCTCTTGTTGCCCCTTGAACTCCTGTATAGCACGCTCAAACTGTGGTATAAGCACGCTAATATCATGAATAACCTTTGGTTGGAACGGGGCGTTCGCACCCATCACATCGTATTGCTGTTTTGCTGTTCGCATTGCTCTAAGGCGTGCGGCATCGGTGTTAGGAAGTCTTCTGTATGGCATAGGACTATCTGATTTAGGGTTTTTGTTATGCGAATGGCATAAAAATAAATTATCTTTACAACCTATTCGGTTGTAAAGATAATAATTAATAATTAATTAATAATTAATAATTAATAATTAATACAATTTTTTAATTGTTAATTAAGGCTTCGCCTTGATTAAGGGCTTGCACCTTAATTGTTAATTATTTCCTGCGTTTGCTGAGGCTTCCTGCAAAAAGTGAGAGCGGTTCAAGTTTCTCCTCTGGGAGTCCCAATTTTTTCAGGCAGTCAGAGGCTTTGGTAGTGTAGAAATTTACACGCTCCTGACAGCGTTTGTCAATTTCAATGCTACGATACAGTTCAATAACCTTACTAATCTTCTCATTCGCACAAGTTGTGCTGTCAAGAGCCATAAGGCTCTCAAGTCTCTCACGCTCCACACCCTTGGCAAGTTCGTATGCTGAGAGCATCAGGAAACATTTTTTCCCGCACAGTATATCTCCTCCTATTGCTTTCCCAAATATCTTAGGGTCACCAAAGGCGTCAAGGTAGTCATCTTGGAGTTGGAAGGCAATACCCATATTTATTCCAAAGTCATAGAGGGTTTTAGCCTGAGCGTCTGTGGCACCGCCTATCATGGCTCCTATCTTCAAACTTCCAGCAAGCAGTACGGCGGTCTTCAGGCGTATCATCTCCATATACTCATCAAGTGTAACGTCCATACGGCTCTCAAACTCCATATCATACTGCTGCCCCTTGCAAACCTCATCGGCAGTGGCGTTGAATACGTCAAGAACCTCACGGAACTTAGGTGTCTTAAGTTGGGCGAGCAGACGGTATGCCTCAATTAGCATAGCGTCACCACTCAATATGGCTGTATTCTCATTCCAACGCTTATGTACGGTGGCATAACCACGACGGGTCTCAGCCTTGTCCATTATGTCATCGTGGAGAAGGGTGAAATTATGGAACACCTCAAGCGCCATAGCCGCTTTAAGAGCGTCAGACAAATCTTCTGTGAAGAGATTGCACGCCATAAGTGTAAGGCACGGGCGTATGCGTTTGCCACCAAGAGAGAGCACATACTCTATTGGCTCATAGAGCCCCGCAGGCTCACGCTTCCACGCACCGGCAGCTATCGCCTGCTCAACTAATGCTAATAATTCTTCCTGAGATTTCATTTTCAATAATGTCTGTCATCACCTCCTTTATATCAAGCCCTGCCGCCTTGACTTGTTGTGGTACAAAGCTGGTGGCTGTCATGCCTGGGGTGGTGTTCGCCTCAAGTATGTGAGGAACACCGTCAATTATAATATAGTCTATACGCACAATGCCCTTGCAACCAAGCAGTGAGTAGTACTTTTTGGTCTGCTCCTGAACATCTTTTGTTACATCGGGGCTGAGGCGGGCAGGTGTGATTTCCTGAACCTGACCGTTATATTTGGCATCGTAGTCAAAGAACTCATTTGATGTAACAACCTCAGTTATAGGGAATACCACGCACTTATTCTTGGTCTTGTACATTCCGCATGTTACCTCAGTACCCTTCATAAATGACTCAATTATAACCTCGTCGCCCTCTTCAAAGGCACGTTTTATGGCTGGAATAATCTGTGAACTCTCCTTAACCTTTGTAACGCCGAAACTGCTGCCACCCACATTTGACTTGACAAACATAGGCAGACCAAGTTGAGCCTCAATGCTTGCGGCGTCATACTCTTCTCCGGCACGCAGAAGCACTGATTTTGCAATCTTAGCCCCAAACGCCTGAAGGTAGCGGTTGCATACAAACTTATTGAAAGAGACCGATGCGGCAAGAGGTCCGCAGCATGAGTATTTCATACCTATAAGTTCAAAGTAGCCTTGCAGAATGCCGTTCTCACCTGGTGTGCCGTGAATGGTAATGTATGCAAAATTAAAGCGGTGGCGGATACCAGAGACATCAGTGTAGGAGAAGTCATTCTTATCAATGGCAAACTCCTCTTTCTCAGATGGTTTTGCATACCAACGCTCTTTCTCAATAACTACAACTGTGGAGTTGTAGCGCTCAGGGTCAAGGAATGACTTTATTCCCGCCGCACTTTTCAGTGATACCCCGAATTCTGATGAATAACCGCCACAAACTATGGCAATCTCTCTTTTTTCCATTTTTGGTATATATTTATGTTTTTTCAGTACAAATAAAAGCCAGATACAGAGTGCCGTACTTATGGCGGCGGTTATAACTGTCTCTGCGTCAACGGGCAGATGCTCAACGGCTGCGTTAATCTGCTCCCCTCCAAGTTCAGGGTAGTTCACACTTGCCCAAAGTACAGTGGCTGCAAGAGCGTTGTTTAGAGCATGAGCCGTGGCGTTCACCCATATTGAGCCGGTGTAGAGAAGAATGTATCCAAGCAGAGCCCCAAGCAGCATTCGCGGCACAAAGCCAAGGAATTGGAAATGGATGAAACTGAATATTGCGGCAGTTATCCAAATGGCGGCGTGGCTTGATTTTGTAATATCCTTGAATATGCTCTGAAGCAATCCACGGAAATAGAGTTCCTCACAAATACCCGGCACAATTGCAATCACAAAGATAATAATAAGTAGGTTACCAACACCCTTTCCGGTCACCATTAATGTTGTAATTTCATTGGCTTTTTTCTCAAGTTCATCAATAAGGGTTTGAAGTGCCTGTAGTGATGCCGGCAGTTTGAAATCAGCGTTAAGAGTTTCAGATAGGCTTACAAACGGCAGGGCGGTAAGCAGGCATAGACAGCATAGCAGGACTGTTTTATGGCTTACGCCTCCTTCCCCGATGCCTCGGTCGGCACTCAGGTAGTGAAAAGGACGGTCGCTAATAATAAAAGCCGCCAGCAGAGTACCACAAATGAATACAATAATAGAACTTGCCGCTTGCAGACTCAGCATCCAAGCCCGAGAACTCTCAACGTCAGCGGTTGTAAGCCCCGCAACTTTAAGAGTCACACTCTCAAGTGCTGAGTAAAGGCATAACATAAATATAGGAACAATAATGCTAATCAGCAAGTTGCTCCAAGGTGAACGTTTTTTGTAGAGTGTCAACATTTAGTCTGTATTTAGCCCCAAATAAGAGTGGCATATTGTTATTGTCTATATGTCCTGCGGGGAAGTTCCACGCAACAGGCAGATTGTACCCCTTAAGAGCATCGGCGATAATGCCGTAGGCGCCATCGGGGAAAGTTGTATCCTCATCAGTATCAGTGAATTGTCCAACCACCAAACCCTTGATTTTACTGAAAACGCCACCCATTCTAAGGTTCTGAATCATACGGTCAATATGGTAGAGACGCTCACCCACATCTTCAATAAACAGAATCTTGCCCTCATAGTCAAGGTCAAACGGAGTGCCTCGCAGGGCGTAGAGTATGCTAAGGTTGCCGCCGGCGAGAGTGCCTTCGGCGGTGATGCGGTGATGCGGTGAATCGGTGAATCGGTGAATCGGAGAATCGGAGAATCGGTGATTCGATGATTTTACGTAGTTGTTGTACGGCGGGGGAGTCGGGCTCTGTGGCAATGTGTTTTGTCATCGGGGCGTGAAGTGAACGCAGACCAAGTTTGCTTAGTGCGTTATGAATGGCGGTAATGTCACTGAAACCCACTATCAGTTTAAAGTGTTTGAGCAGCGGTGTGAAATCTATTTTATCGATAATTCGGCTAAGCCCGTAACCACCTCTTGCACAGAGTATTACATTGCACCAATCATCATTTATGGCATTTTGCAAATCCTCAATGCGTTCCTCATCAGTCCCTGAAAAACGGTGGTATTTTCCCTTTGCGTGCTTTGACACACGCACATTATACCCCCAACCTTGCAGCACTTCCACCGCTCCGTCAATGTAAGCAGTTTCTATTGCTCCAGATGGCGCTACTATTATAATATTTTTTTTAGTGATAGACATTTAAATAGTGAAAGAAGAAATAAGAAAGAAGAAATGGATAAGAAATATTATTTTTTAGAAGTATTGGATTTTGTTGTTTTTACGGTAGATGCAAGTATTTTAATCAATTCATCACAATCATTATGTAATGAATTAAATAGATTGTTTTGTATAAAATCTGTTTTATAGAGTAAGGTTAACCAATAATCTGTCTCACTTGCCTCTTTTAAGGCTATATTAATTTTACTAAGAAAATCCATTTTACTTTGAGCATATTGCGCCTCCTTACAATTGGCACCGATAGCGGTACCGCTTCTTAATATTTGTTTTGAGATAATAAACTCATTTTTCTCTTCTAAGAATTTTTTTAGATTTACTATTCTTATAGCAAAATTAAGAGTTTTATCTCCTAGAATACCTATTCCCTTCATAAATTTCTTATTTCTTATTTTTTCTTTCTTCTTTATACCTTTGGTGACATCGTCACCAAAGGTATAATCATTTCTTCAAGTGAGATTCCGCCGTGCTGAAAGGTGTCTTTGTAATACTGGACGTAATAGTTATAATTATTAGGATAGGCTATAAAATTCTGATTATCAGCAAATATGTAAGAGCTGCTAATGTTAGGGCATGGCAAGCCGGTGGCATCGGGTTTTTGTATGACAAACACATCTTTCTTGTCATACGCAAGGTTCTTGCCCACCTTGTATCTGAGGTTTACGTTTGTGGACTTGTTTCCTATCACCTTAATTGCGTTCTTAACCCTGATAGAGCCGTGGTCTGTTGTGAGCACAATCTTGATATTCTGTTCTGAGAGCATTTTGAATAACCCCGATATTGATGAGTGGCGGAACCACGATTGCACAAGAGAACGGTATGCCGCCTCATCGGGGGCTAACTCACGGAAAAGCTTAACCTCTGTACGGGCGTGTGAGAGCATATCAACAAAGTTGAAGACCACCACATTGAGGTCATTTGAGAGCAACCCCTTTATGCTCTCATTATATTTCTCTCCAGCCTGGTTTGTGTTAATCTTATTATATGAGAACTTGTAGTTCTTGCGGAAACGCTCAATCTGAGTCTTGATAAGAGCCTCCTCATTAAGGTTCTTACCCTCGTCCTCCTCTTCATCAACCCAATATTGAGGGAACATACGACGTATTTGAGCGGGCATCAAGCCAGAGAATATGGCGTTACGTGAGTACTGAGTGGCGGTTGGCAATATGCTGAAGAATGTGGAGTCATCATCAAAGTTGAAAAGTCCGCTAATCTCCTTTTGAATAATACGCCATTGGTCTTCACGCAGGTTATCAATAAGTATGAAAAATACCTTCTCACCCTTGTCAAGCAGCGGGAAAACCTTTGTCTTAAATATATCGGGGCTCATTATGGGACGCTCACCGCTCTCCATCCACCTCTCATAGTTCTTACGTATATACTTACAGAACTGAGAGTTTGCCTCAGTCTTCTGCATCTGCAATAACTCGTCCATTCCGTTGCCAGCCTCATCAAGTTGCATCTCCCAATAAATCAGGTTATTATAAACCTTCTGCCAATCAGTGGCATTAAGAGATTCATTAATTTGCATTCCAATTTTTGAGAATTCTGACTGATAACTTGATGTGGTCTTCTCTTCTATTATCTCCTGAGCGTGCACCACCTTTTTAATGGACATAAGAATCTGATGGGGGTTCACAGGCTTTATCAGGTAGTCAGAAATCTTCTGACCAATGGCCTCCTCCATAATGTTCTCTTCCTCACTCTTTGTAATCATTACAACAGGTAAGGCGGGTTGCAGTTTCTTAATCTCAAGCAGGGTTTGCAATCCGCTGAGTCCAGGCATATTCTCATCAAGAAATACAACATCAAAATTTTTCTCCTGACAGGCGTCAATGGCGTCCTGTCCACTTACTACGGGTGTTACAGCGTAACCCTTCTGTTCTAAAAAAATTATATGCGGCTTCAGCAAATCTATCTCATCATCCGCCCAAAGAATATTAATCATAATTGAAAATTGAAAATTGAAAGTTGAAAATTAAGGAGCGTAGCGACAAGACCGCTTCTGCGGTCCGTGCGAAGCACGCAGGGGTTTGGGGATGTTCCCCAATAGAAAAAAGAATATTAATTTTTCACGAGCCATAGGCGATGTGAAATACTATTCCTTTAGGATTTAATCCTAAAGGAATAGTATTTTTGCATTATATAACTGAATATTGTTGTAAATATTGTTGTAATCATCTTTGAAGGTGTAGCCCAGAAGCCGCAAACCTCGCAGAAGAATTTCATACAGAAGTAGGATATAAAAAAGTTGGCTATAAGGATAAGCGCGTATCTGTAAAGTTGACGATGAGCCTTAACCGTTGAGCCGCTGAATGTTATATATTTTGAGAGCAGAAACCCTATTAAAAATGTAATGGGTGTTACTATAATAAGAGAGGCGATAGGGGCGGAGATGACCACAAATCCAAGGTCAATCATCTGTTTTGCCACTATGTAGTTGTATATAATAAAGTAAAGAAACCAATCAGAGAGTGTGTTGATGGTTCCGCAAGCCAGATAATAATAAACCTCCCTGTTTAAGAACTTGCTAAACAGGGGGTAGAAGAAGTCTAGTATTTTCTTTATAATGTGCATTATAAATAGTGAATAGTTAATAAAGAATAGTTAATAGTGAAAAGTTGAAAGTTGAAAATTGAAAGTTGAAAAGTTATACAATATATCCCTCCCCTGGAGGGGAGGTTAGGAGGGGACCTTTCTTCTTTCTTCTTTCTTCTTTCTTCTTTCTTCTTTCTCCTTTAGTTACGTCTTTGCTTCGCAAATCCGTGATTAAAGGCTTCGGCTCACCATAATAAACCAAGGTTTCTTCTGGGTTCGCCTCGCACTTTAATTTCCCATCTCTGAAATAAACTTCAGCCTCACCAGTCTTATGTCCGCCTCTGTAATGTCTCCGCCAAGTTCGGTCATTGCGTCACTGATGCTGTCGTGGGGAGCGGTACGCAGGTAGTCATATATATCTGCCGCTATATCGGGGTCCATATCGTCCTCAATCATATAACTTATGTTAATCTTGGTACCTGAGTTGACTATGGCCTCAAGTTCATCAAGCAGTTCGTCAAGTTCAAGACTCTTTGATGTGGCTATGTCCTCAAGGCTTACACGACGGTCAATAAGGTGAATTATGTCAATCTTCTGCTGTGACTGCTTTGCCGTTGTACGCACACGCATATCAATAGGTCTCTCTATCTCATTCTCATCAACGTGTCTCTTTATGAGTTCCACAAACTCCTTACCATAACGCTGTGCCTTGCCCGCACCCACACCAGGTATGTTCTGCAGTTCCTCAAGAGTGATAGGGTAGGTTGTAGCCATAGCCTCAAGTGAGGGGTCTGAGAATATTATGTAAGGTGGCAACTCCTTATGCAGGGCAATCTTCTTGCGCAAATCCTTAAGCATAGTGTAGAGTACCTCATCGGCGGCACCTGAGCCACCGCTACGGTTTGTTTGAACCACCTCATCTTCCTCATCGTACTCATTATCCTTAATAATCATAAAGGTGGTAGGATTTGCCAGAAATGCTCTTCCGCTCTCTGTAACCTTAAGTAGTCCGTAGTTCTCTATCTCCTTGTCAATGAACTTTGCTATCATTCCCTGACGTATAACCGCTTTCCATACGCACTCACTCTCCTTCTCCCCGATACCAAACTGTTCCAGGTCATTATGGTGATAGGCTTTAACTGTGGAGGTGTCCTTACCCATAATGACATCAATTATGTGGTCTGCCTTGAATTTCTCCTTTACGGCTATTATGGTCTCTAATACAGTGCACAGAAGGTCTTGACCGTCAATCTGTTTCTTAGGGTTTAGGCAGTTGTCACAATTGCCACAGTTATCCTCTTTATAGTCCTCACCAAAGTAATGGAGCAGCAGTTTACGGCGGCAGATGTTTGATTCTGCGTAGGCTGCGGTCTCAGCAAGCAGTTGCTTGCCTATCTCCTGCTCTGACACGGGTTTGCCTTGCATAAATTTCTCAAGTTTCTCAAGGTCTTTGTCAGAGTAGAAGGCTATGCACTGTCCCTCACCGCCGTCTCTACCGGCTCTACCAGTCTCCTGATAGTAGCCCTCAAGGCTCTTAGGCATATCATAGTGTATAACAAAGCGGACATCGGGCTTGTCAATTCCCATACCAAAGGCTATGGTGGCAACTATTACCTGAATACGCTCCATAAGGAAATCATCTTGGTTCTTGGTACGCTCAGCGGAGTCCATACCGGCGTGGTATGCCATTGCGTTTATTCCGTTTACTCTAAGTGTCTCTGCCAAATCCTCCACTTTCTTGCGACTCAGGCAGTATATTATACCTGATTTACCCTCTTGCGTTTTCAGAAATTTTATAATGTCACGGTCAATGTTCTGGGTCTTAGGACGTATCTCATAGTAGAGATTGGGGCGGTTGAATGATGACTTGAAGACTGTGGCGTTGTTCATTTCAAGGGTCTTCTGAATATCGTGCTGAACCTTTGGCGTGGCTGTTGCCGTGAGGGCTATTACAGGTGCCTTCCCAATCTGTTGGATTATTGGGCGTATGCGGCGGTACTCAGGGCGGAAATCGTGGCCCCACTCTGATATACAGTGTGCCTCATCTACGGCATAGAAAGAGATTTTCACACCTCTTAAGAAATTTATGTTCTCCTCTTTTGTCAGTGACTCTGGTGCCACATAGAGAAGTTTTGTCTTGCCGCTCTTCACATCTCTCCTCACCTCCTCTATGGCTGTTTTGGTAAGTGATGAGTTAATGAAGTGAGCCACTCCGTCCTCTTCAGAGAATGAACGCATTGCGTCCACCTGATTCTTCATAAGGGCTATGAGAGGTGATATGACAATAGCCATACCTTCCATAAGAAGTGACGGCAGTTGGTAACATAATGACTTGCCCCCGCCTGTGGGCATTAGTACAAACGTGTCCTTTCCAGCCAGTAGGTTCTCTATTATAGCCTCCTGATTGCCTTTGAAGGCGTCAAACCCGAAATGGATTTTTAAAGCGTCAAGTAAAAGTGTGTTTTTAGCCATAGTTTTATTTTACGTTAGCTTTGGAAATCTTATCCTCCGCAATCTGTTTTGTTATATGTAGTTCATTGGTTTGCATTGACGGCACCTCATACATAAAGTCAATCATAACGCTCTCTGCAAGTGAACGCAGACCTCTTGCTCCAAGTTTGAACTCAATAGCTTTGTCAACTATGTAGTCTAGTGCCTCATCTTCAAACACAAGCCTTACTCCGTCCATCTTGAAGAGTTTCTCATACTGCTTGGTTATGGCGTTCTTAGGTTCTGTAAGTATGCGTCTCAATGCCTCACGGTCAAGTGGGTCAAGGTGGGTTACAATAGGCAGACGGCCTATAATCTCAGGTATGAGTCCGAATGACTTGAGGTCTTGAGGGGTTATGTACTGAATCATATTCTCCTTATCAACCTTCTGTGTCTTGGCGCTTGCACCATATCCTACAAGACGTGTGTTAAGGCGCGCCCCTATCTTTTGCTCTATGCCAGAGAAGGCTCCTCCGCATATAAACAGAATGTTCTGGGTGTTTACCGGAATCATCTTCTGCTCAGGGTGCTTTCTGCCGCCTTGTGGCGGAACATTTACAACTGAACCTTCAAGCAGTTTCAGAAGTCCTTGTTGTACGCCCTCTCCACTGACATCACGGGTTATAGAAGGGTTGTCTCCTTTGCGCGCTATCTTGTCAATCTCATCAATAAATACTATACCACGCTCGGCTGCCGCCACATCATAGTCTGAGACTTGCAGCAGACGGGTTAGTATGCTCTCTATATCCTCTCCCACATAGCCAGCCTGCGTAAGTACCGTGGCGTCAACTATTGTGAAAGGCACATTAAGTTTCTTTGCTATTGTTTTGGCAAGTAGGGTTTTTCCTGTGCCGGTGGAACCTATAAGTATTATGTTTGACTTCTCTATCTCAATATCATCACTCCTGCGGTCTTGTAGCAGACGCTTGTAATGGTTGTAAACCGCAACGCTGAGACTCTTTTTGGCATCATCCTGACCTATGACATAACTGTCAAGGAACTCCTTAAGTTCCTTTGGCTTAGGTAGTTCGTTTAGCGTAACGTCAAACTTTGATTTCTTCTGTGTGTGTTCCTGAACTATTTCAGAGGCTCGCTCCACGCAGTCACTGCAAATATTCCCGGTGGCTCCGTATATAAGAAACGGAACCTCTTTCTCACTTCTGCCGCAGAAACTGCAGCGTTCCTCTATCTTTTTTTGTGGCATTATTTGTTCTGTTTAATTAAAACCTCATCAATCATACCGTAAGCCTTAGCCTCCTCAGCGGTCATCCAATAGTCACGGTCAGAGTCTTTCTCAATTTGCTCAAATGTGTTGCCAGAGTGCTCCGCTATTATTGTGTATAACTCTTTCTTTAGTTTTTGAATCTCACGTGCTGTAATCTCAATATCTGACGCCTGACCTTGAGCGCCGCCCATAGGCTGGTGAATCATTATGCGTGAGTGCTTTAGTGCTGAGCGTTTGCCCTTGGCACCCGCTGTCATTAGAACGGCTCCCATTGACGCAGCCATACCGGTGCAGATGGTTGCCACATCACTCTGTATGAACTGCATTGTGTCATAGATGCCAAGACCTGCGTAAACGCTTCCGCCAGGAGTGTTAAGGTATATTGATATATCCTTGCCAGGGTCTGCTGAATCAAGATAGAGCAGTTGAGCTTGTATTACATTGGCTGTGTAGTCATCTATTTGTGTGCCAAGGAATATTATGCGGTCCATCATCAGACGTGAGAATACGTCCATCTGAGCCACATTCAGCTGGCGCTCCTCTATTATAGTAGGGTTAATGTAACTATAGCCGCTTGTTATCTTCATATAATCATCAAGGGCAAGTGAATTCATACCAAGGTGCTTGGTGGCAAAATCTTTAAATTCGTTTTTCATATAGAATATTTTAATATGCGAGACAAATATAATAAAAAAAGCGAGAGTCAAACCCTCGCTCATCATTTTTTATGAAAATTTATTGAAATGTGCCTGTTTTAACCTCTAATTTTGAAAGAATTTGTTAAAATCTTCAAAACTTACGGTCTTGTCAGTCATTGTAACCTTCTCTTTCAAAATGTCCATAACCTTGTTCTCAAAGGCACGCTCAGTAGCGGCTTTTCTGCCATCTTTGTTCTCAAGCATCTCTTTAACATAGTTATCAAGAATGTCATCAGGAACACTCAGCATACCATATTGAGCGAATTGAGCCGCAGCCTGTTTCTTTGCCACCGCATTAATGTCCTCCTTCTCAATCTTAACGCCTGCATCTTTGGCGGTCTTGTCTTTGAACAGTTGCCATTTGAGGTCATCAAGCATTTTTGAGAACTCAGACTCTATCTTCTCATCGGTCATATCCTTGTTAGCCTCCTTTAACCAGCGTTTCAGGAAATCCTCAGGGAACTTGACATTTTTAAGGCTCTCAATAATAAGTGAGCGCATATCAAGAATGAACTTAATGTCAGAATCAGCCACAAACTGTTTCTGGAGGTCTGCCTTGATTCTTGCCTCAAACTCATCAACACTCTTTACGGCATCTTTGCCAAAGCAGTTATCAAAGAACTCCTGGTCCATCTCTGCCTGAGCAAAGCGGGTAATCTCCTTAATGGTGAACTTAACGTCAGATTTAAAGTTCTTAGCGGCCTCCTTCTCAATCTTAAGAAGAGATGCAAGTTCAACTTCATTGCCGTCAAAAGCCTTTGAAGGGTTGAAATCAAAACTCTCACCAATCTTCTTTCCTGCGCATTTTTTCTGCTCATCGGCGTTTTTCATATAGGTAGGGCTTACCATAGCGTTCTCTACCGCTATTCCACCCTCTTTAACATTCCCTTTCTCATCAAGTTCAAGCAGGTCTCCTTTAATAACATCCTTGTCCTCAGTAGCCTCTGCCTTTACATATTTGCCAAAGCGTCCACGATATGATGCCGTCTGCTGGTCAATCATCTTCTTGTCAACATCTATGGTATAGTAGTTGAGTTTGTTCTTTTTTGAAAGTTCAACAGTAACATCAGGGGCTATTGCAATATCAAAAGAGAATGCGAACTCATTGCCCTCAATAAGTTCAGGGGTCTGATAGCCTACAGTAGGGAGTGGCTCACCAAAAATCTCAATCTTGTTATCTGTAATATGCTTGTAAAGAGCCTCAGAAATAAGTTTGTTAACCTCCTCAGCAAGGAAAGAGTCACCAAATCTCTTCTTTATAAGAGATACAGGAACCGTTCCTGGACGGAAACCAGGCATATTAGCCTTTTTTCTGTAATCCTTGATTGCTTTCTCAACCGCCGGGTTGTAGTCTGCAGGAGTAACGGTTACCAGAAGGGTAGCGTTAACTGCGTCTTGATTGTTTTGAAGTACGTTCATAAATAATTAATGTTGGTGAATCGGTTAATCGGTGAACCGGTGAATCGATTCTTTGTTTAGTTAATCTAAAAGAAAGCACCCTTACGGAGCAACATTTGTTGCGACTAAGCCCTGCCCTAAGGGCGAGGTTTGGGGTGGGGTAAAACAATGTGCGTTAGCACTAAAAAAGTGAAACACTCGTTTCACTTTTTTAGTGCGGATGACGGGACTCGAACCCACACGTCGCAAGACACTAGATCCTAAGTCTAGCGCGGCTACCAATTACGCCACATCCGCTTTGGGACTGCAAAGATATAATACATTTTTATATTGACAAAATTTTTTTTACGCCTCAAAGTCAAGGCAACAGCGCACCTCTGTATATGGACGGACACGGGTATTTGCCACCTCCACGTGTTTAGGGTGAACAGAATAACCTTTCAGAGCCTCAAAATCAGTGAATGATGACTCAAGCATAACGTCAGCATTAGATGTCTCCAACCCGTTAATATGCACTTTAATATCCACTATCCCAGGAACTTGACCCTTCAGGCCCTCCAAACCCTCTTTAATTGATGCTTTAACACTCTGTTTCTCTTCATCGGCAAGCTCTTTCAACTTCCATAAAATAATGTGTCGTACCATATAAAATAATGTGTAATATAATAGATAAGGTGTGTTGTGTAAATCTGTGCAAAGATACATAATATTTCAATACCATTTCAGTATAGGTCAGAATTCGATGGGGTTAGAAAATTTTCTGCAATTATATTGATTTGTGTAATAGTTTATATTATCTTTGTCATACAAAAACAATATAAAAGTATGCAAACAGTATTAGTTCAAACAAGGGTTGACGCTAACCTTAAGAAACAGGCAGAGGAGGTTCTCTCTTCCATAGGTATGGATATGACCTCCGCCATCAGAATGTTCCTTACACAAGTTGTGAATTATAAGGGTATTCCGTTTATGTTAAGAACAAAGGATGAGCCGTCATCATATATGGCAGCGGAACCAGCGGCTACATACGGAGTTTCCCCTTCTTCTCCTTCTATAAACAGAGTTATGATTATGGTTGATACAATGAGAGAATTGGGTCTGCTTGATGAGGAGTCTGTAAGGAGACAGGCAATTGAGAGTTTTC
The DNA here is from genome assembly GCA_045617165.1 of Candidatus Enterocola sp. GTDB lineage: Bacteria > Bacteroidota > Bacteroidia > Bacteroidales > Paludibacteraceae > Enterocola. The sequence goes on from JAZLIE010000119.1 coordinate 27,668, forward strand.
AGGAGATTAGAAGGCAAGCAGAGAGTAGAAAAGGACCGGAAATGACCCTTGATGAGATTAATGAGTTTATTGCTGAGGTTAGAAAAGAACGTAAAAGAAAAACATCAGAATGATTTGTGCTGTAGTAGATACAAATGTTTTTGTTTCCGCATTATTGACGCAGAATTTAAGAGTGAATATTTGTATCTTTGCAATCAAACATTGATTGTATCAGAAAAGTTATCCTCATATTAATTATGTGTGTATGCACGGTGGCGGCACAGGCTCAACTTAAGAAACGCCGTGTGGGTTCCACCTCAAAGCAGTATATAACCCTCTCTGTGGGAGGGAATCACCCTGTTATGGAGTTGAATACAGAGCACGGAGTGTCAGCGCAGTTCTCATATACATACTTTTTTCTCAAAGAGTTAGGATTAAGGGGTTTTGCAGATTATAACTACTTTTGGGGTAAGAACAGCGGGTATCAGTCTCATTTTGTATCTTTGGGTGCTCAGGTTGTTTACAACTGTCTGTCAAACATAGGGGGTAGGCGAGAGAACAAAAGCGCCTCTGTCATTCCGGAAGGCATATATCTGCACGGAGGAGTGGGCGTGTCAGGTTTCTTCTGCACCCCTAAACCAAGATTCATTGACGGAGTTACGGCACTCTTTCCCGTAGGCTTTGGCATATCGTGGTCTATAGCTGACAATTGGGCTCTTGGATTTGACGCCACATATAATTTCACCCTCACAGACCGCCTTGACAACATTATAAGCGGCAAAATGACAGACTCATATCCCGCGGTTTTCATAACTCTCACATATAAAATCCCCGATGTCCGTCGCAGTGGCACAGGTCACGGCTATAAATCAGTGCGCCGCCGTGTGAAGTGTGACCCACGAAAAGGTTGCGCCATCACATACGAATAGGACTACTGAAACTTAAATTTAAGTTTCAGTAGTTTTTATTTTGTAAATAATATCAATAATCATTACATTTGTAGTTTGAAGTATAGTGTATTTTTATGGCTGAAATAAATGTAATAAAAGTAGGTGGAAAGATAGTGGAGGAGCAGGATACGCTTGCAAAACTACTTTTCAGTTTTAGTCAGATGCCTGGTAATAAGGCACTTGTACACGGTGGCGGACGCTCTGCCACACGTATTGCCACGCTGCTTGGCATTGAGAGCAAGATGGTGGACGGACGCCGCATAACAGATGCTGAGACCTTGAAGGTTGTTACAATGGTCTATGGCGGTCTTGTTAATAAGAATATAGTGGCGGGACTACAGAAGTCAGGCGTTAACGCACTGGGTCTGACGGGTGCGGATATGGGTGTTATAAAGAGTGACAAACGCCCTGTAAAGGAGATAGACTACGGCTTTGTTGGAGATGTGAGGAGCGTTGATGGCAAACGCCTTGCAGAGTTAATATCATCGGGGGTGGTACCTGTAATGGCACCGCTCAGTTTCAGTGAAGAGTGGGGCTTGCTTAACACAAACGCCGACACCATTGCCGCGGAGACTGCAAAGTCACTTGTGCCATATTTTGACGTTACGCTCACATTCTGTTTTGAGAAAAAGGGTGTGCTTATGGATGAGAATGATGATGAGAGCGTAATTCCAGAGATAACCCCTGCCCTCTACGCTGAGTACAAGCAGAAAGGTATAATATCAGGCGGTATGATTCCAAAGATTGACAACGCTTTTGAGGCACTGAACGCAGGAGTTAAAAAAGTTGTTATAACCAAAGCAGAAAACCTTAATTCAAATTCCGGAACCATAGTAGTTAATAATTTTATATGAGTATATACAACGAACATTATTTAGAAGCGACCGAAAAAAAGTTCGTAGCTTTGGAGGCACGAGCGAGTGTTTGAGCGAAGCGAGTTTCGCGAGTCTCCGAACAAATCTTGAACTTTTTTGAGGAAATAGAGCTTCTGCATAATGTGAGTGTATATACGAATAAATAGAATAAGTAATGTTTGAGTTGCTAAAAACATTGATTTCAATTCCTTCGGTGAGCAGAGAAGAGCAGAGGAAGGCTGACTTTCTTGAGACATGGCTTCAGCAGAAGGGCTGTGATGTTCAGAGACTCGGCAATAACCTTTGGTCTATAGCCCCAGGTTATGATGCACTAAAACCCACGATACTTCTCAACTCTCATATTGATACGGTAAAACCTGCCGCAACGTGGAGTATGAATCCGCACTGTGCCACAGAGGCTGACGGTAAGATTTACGGTTTGGGCAGCAATGACGCCCACGCCAGCGTTGTGTCACTAATAGAGACATTCTTAAAACTTAAGGATACAAAACAGGCATACAATCTTGTTCTGGCACTCAGTGCTGAAGAGGAGGTATCTGGGAAAAACGGTTTGGAGAGCATATTGGACAAACTGCCAAAGATAGATTTAGCCATAGTTGGAGAGCCTACGGGGCTTCAGATGGCTGTGGCAGAGAAGGGACTTATGGTGCTTGACTGTGAGGCTGTGGGGAAGAGCGGTCACGCCGCACGCTGTGAGGGAGTGAACGCCATATATGAGGCGCTACCTGATATTGAGTGGTTCAAGTCATATAAGTTTCCTAAGGTGTCAGAGACACTTGGCACTCAGAATATGCAGGTAACCATTATAAACGCCGGCACACAGCATAATGTGGTGCCTGATAAATGCACGTTCACTGTTGATGTAAGACTGACCGACTGCTACACCCATCAAGAGACTTTAGAGATAATAAGAAGCAACGTGAAATGTTCCGTAACACCACGTTCAACACGCCTCAAGCCATCAGGAGTGGATATGAACCACCCTGTGGTAAAACGGTTCAAGGCAATGGGAGGCAAGTGTTTCGGCTCAGCCACTATGTCAGACCAGGCGTTAATGCCGTTCCCGTCAGTCAAGATAGGTCCGGGAGACTCATCCCGCTCCCATACCGCTGATGAGTTCATATATATATCAGAAATTTCTGATGCAGTGGATTTGTATGTAGAATTATTAAAAGACTTAAAAATCTGATGTAATTACAATATGAGTATATACAACGAACATTATTTAGAAGCGACCGAAAAAAAGTTCGTAGCTTTGGAGGCACGAGCGAGTGTTTGAGCGAAGCGAGTTTCGCGAGTCTCCGAACAAATCTTGAACTTTTTTGAGGAATCAGAGCTTCTGCATAATGTGAGTGTATATACGAATAGTAGAATAAGCAAAATGCTTGAGATAGAGAAGAAATTTCTGGTAAATGAGAAGTGGCAGGCGCCAAAGGAGGGCGGAGCACACTACCGTCAGGGCTATCTGGCAGAGAGCGGAGCCACGACCCGTGTTCGCATAATAGATGAGAGGGGAGAGAAACGGGCGTTTCTTACAATCAAAGGCAAGACTGTGGGCATAAGCCGTCCTGAATTTGAGTATGAGATACCCGTAGAAGATGCTGAGGAGATGCTAAAGATGGCGCTTTATCCTGAAATTGAGAAGATAAGATATAAGGTAAACATTGGGGGAAAGATTTGGGAGGTTGATGAGTTCCTTGGCGTGCATAAGGGATTGATAGTGGCTGAGATAGAACTTGAGAGTGAGGATGCTGAGTATGAGTTGCCTGAATGGGCTGGTGAGGAGGTCTCACTTGACCGCAGTTACTCAAACGCCGCCCTTTCACGCAAAGCCGCCCAAATAATAGCCCTCCAGCAAAAACTTAATGCATAAAGACTAATTAAAGCTACGTCTTAATTATTAATTGTTAATTATTAATTAAATAATGAAGTATCCTGTAGAATTTGATGACATCCGTCGCCTCTATGATGAGGAGGTTCAAACGGCGTATTCCAAGATAATGGCGGAACCACAAGTCAAGGCAATTGTGCAGCAAGTGCTTGGAAAGGATTACACAGAGTATTTCTTGCGTAATCTGGGACCAATTAATAGCGTAGATGAGTTTCAGAAAGAGGTTATCGGGGTAATAATAACTACCATTGAACATAAGACATGCAAGGAGGTGACATTGGTTGGAGATGAGAATGTTGACCGTGAGAAGGGGAATCTGTTTGTCTCAAATCACAGAGATATAGTTCTTGATTCGGCTTTTCTGAACTCACACCTGCTATATAAGGGTTTCAAGACGGGGCAGATAGGCATTGGTAACAATCTGCTTGCCGCTCCGTGGATAGCATACGCCGTAAGGGTGAACAAGGCTTTCGTGGTAAAAAGAGATGGCTCACTTAAGGAGTTGCTGCTAATATCAAAGCATCTGTCAGAGTATATAAGACTTACCCGTGAGGCTGGCGAGTCTGTCTGGATAGCACAGCGTGAGGGGCGTGCCAAGAACTCTGATGACCGTACGCAGACCTCTATAATAAAGATGTTCGGTATGAGCGGCAGTGGAGATATAGCCTCTGATGTTGAGGCTCTTAACATTACTCCGGTCTCAATAAACTATGAATTTGACCCGTGTGACTACCTTAAGGCTCGTGAGTTTCAACTGAAGCGTGATATGCCTGACTATAAGAAGACTCCGCAAGAAGATTTGTTGAATATGAAGACGGGTATGACGGGCTACAAGGGTCGTGTCAGTTTTGTAATAGGCAAACCGCTCAGAGGTCTTGCTGAGGCAACCGCAGGTGAGTCAAAAAACGAGAAGGCTAAGATTATTGCTGAGATGCTTGACCGTGAGATACACCGTGGTTATCAGTTGTTTGCAAATAATTATGTGGCGGCTGATATGCTTGAGGGCGGCAAGAGATTCGCAGATAGGTATGACAGCGCTGAGGCTGAGGCGTTCAAGCGTTATTTGCGGAGCAGGATTGATTTAATTGATATTCCGGGCAAGGACGTGGAGTTTTTGCGAGGCAAGTTGCTTGAGATGTACGCTAACCCCGCTATTAATCAAGCGGCGGCATTATGATAGAGCCTGGTTTCAGAAGGTATCTGGTGCTTGAAAGGAGTTTCTCTCCTAACACTATTGACGCATACGTGCGTGATGTTGAGAAACTTATGGAGTTCTTTGAGATGCGTGGTATTCACTACCACGATGCCAAATTGGAGGATTTCACCGCTTTTTTGGTGGAACTGAGTGAGATGGGTGTGGCAACCCGTTCACAGGCGAGGATTATATCGGGGATAAAGCAGTTCTATAAGTACCTTGTAATGGAGGATATTATAAAGGACTCCCCTGCGGCACTTATAGAGGCTCCGAAACTTGGACAGCACCTGCCAAGCGTGCTTAGCATTGAGGAGATTGACGCTATAAAGGGTGCTATTGATTTGAGTGCCGATGAGGGGCACCGTAACCGTGCCATAATAGAGACAATGTACAGTTGCGGACTGCGTGTGAGTGAACTTGTGGGTCTTAGGATAAGTAATGTGTTCTTTGATGAGATGTATGTGAAGGTTGAGGGTAAGGGTAGCAAGCAGCGTCTTGTGCCTATATCAGAGACTGCCCTAAGGGATATTAACAACTATTTGGTGTGGCGCAGGTCTCTCAACATAAAACCAGGCAATGAGGACTATTTGTTCCTTAATCGTCGTGGTTCAAAACTAACCAGGCAGATGGTCTTCATAATGGTTAAGCGTTATGCCGCGGAGGCAGGTGTGAAGACGGTGTTGAGCCCTCACACATTCCGCCACTCATTTGCCACCCATCTGCTTGAAGGTGGGGCGAACTTGAGAGCCATTCAGCAGATGCTTGGACACGAGAGCATTCTTACAACTGAGATATACACTCACATAAGTATGGAAAATTTGAGAAATACCATAACGGAATTTCATCCGAGAGGGAAATTTAAATAATGGTGAATCGTGGAATCGATTAACCGATTACGGCTACACCGTGATTATGGGCTTCGCCTTAACATACAAACCAGTTTGTCTGTATTCGGCTTGCACCATAATTAACCAGTTCACCGATTAAACAATATAATATGAACATATTTGAACAATTAGCGGAGCGGGCTAAGGCAAACAAAAAGAGAATTGTATTGCCTGAATCGCTTGAAGCGCGCACATTGGAGGCGGCTTCCAAAGTGTTAGAGATGGGTTTGGCAGAGATAATTCTGCTGGGTAAGAAACAGGAAATTGAAGTAAAGGCAGCTGAAATGGGGCTTAAGGGTATAGAAAAAGCCACCATTTTTGATGTCAGGTCTGAACCAAAGGCTGAAGAGTATGTACAACTTCTATACGGATTACGTAAGAACAAGGGTATGTCTGAGGATGAGGCACGCAAGTTGGTGTTTGAGAACCCTCTATATCTTGCCTCTCTAATGGTCAAGAACGGTGATGCCGACGGAGAGGTGGCAGGTGCTATGAATGCCACAAGTAATGTGCTGCGTCCAGCCTTGCAGATTATCAAAATGAGGAAAGGTATAAGTGTTGTATCAGGTGCGTTCCTTATGATTATTCCAAAAGCGGAGTATGGACATAACGGTACATTCATATTTGCCGACTGTGCTGTAACGCCTGATCCTACGGCGGAGCAACTTGCTGAAATTGCCGTTGTAAGTGCCTCAACTGCAAGAGTTCTTGGCGGATTTGAGCCGAAAGTGGCAATGCTAAGTTTCTCAACTATGGGAAGTGCAAAACATGATAGTGTTGAGAGGGTTCAGACTGCAACTCGTCTTGCCAAGGAGATGGCTCCTGACCTCTGCCTTGATGGTGAGTTCCAAGCCGATGCCGCCATCGTGCCATCGGTGGGGAAGAGCAAGGCTCCCGGCAGTTCTATTCAGGGTGACGCCAATGTTTTGGTATTTCCTAATCTTGATGCAGGCAACATTGGTTATAAACTTGCTCAGCGTCTGAGTGGCGGAGTTGCCGTTGGTCCTATACTTCAAGGTATGGCAGCCCCTGTGAATGACCTCTCACGTGGGTGCAATGTTGATGATATAATTAAAATGATAATAATAACCTCAAACCAATGTGACTGATGGTGAATCGTGGAATCGCTGAATCGTTGAATCGATTAACCGATTACGGCTACACCGTGATTATGGGCTTCGCCTTAACATACAAACCAGTTTGTCTGTATTCGGCTTGCACCATAATTAACCAGTTTACCGATTAAACAATAAAAATTATGAAAATCTTAGTATTAAATTGCGGTAGCTCCTCTGTCAAGTACAAACTATTTGATATGGCTGCCGGTGGAAATGTGATTGCTGCAGGTGGTGTTGAGAAGATTGGACTTCCAGACTCTTGCAATGTGTTTAAACTTGCCGATGGCTCTAAGAAGACCCTTCTGCGTAATATGCCTACTCATACAGAGGCTATAGCCTTTATCTTTGAGATTCTGACTTCAAATGAGTATGGTGCCATTAAGTCAATGTCTGAAATAAACGCTGTAGGACACAGGGTTGTTCACGGTGGTGAGAAATTCAACAAGAGTGTGCTTATTACTGAAGAGGTGCTTGCTCAGATTGAGCAGTGCGCCGATATGGCTCCTCTTCATAACCCTGCTAACATTGAGGGTATCCGTACTATTGCCAAGATTCTTCCATCTGTACCTCAGGTTGCCGTGTTTGACACCGCTTTCCACCAGACGATGCCTAAGAAGGCGTATATGTACGCTATTCCATACAATCTGTATGAGTCTTACGGCATACGCCGTTACGGATTCCACGGAACCAGCCACCGCTATGTGAGTGCCCGTGCCTGTGAGTTCTTAGGTATTCCTGTGGAGGGCACAAAGATGATTACATGCCATGTTGGTAATGGTGGTTCTATAACGGCAATAAAAGACGGAAAGTCTGTTGATACAACAATGGGTTTCACTCCTCTTGAGGGTTTGATGATGGGTACACGTTCTGGCGACATTGACGCTGGTGCGGTAACTTATATTATGAATAAGGAGAACTTGAATCCTACTCAGATTTCCAACCTTTTGAATAAACAGTCTGGTGTTCAGGGTATTACAGGAGGCTCTTCTGATATGCGTGACGCTCAGGCGGCTGCCGACGGTGGTAATGAGCGTGCCAAACTTGCCATAGATATGTATATGTATCGCTGGATTAAGTACATAGGAGCCTATACTGCCGCTCTTGGTGGTGTTGATGTAATTGTTCTTACAGGTGGTGTGGGTGAGAATCAGGCTCCGTTGCGTAAGGTTTTGGTTGATAATCTTGCTTTCCTTGGTATCAAACTTGATGAGGAGGCTAACAAGTGTCGTGGCATTGAGCGTGTTATCTCAACTCCAGACTCAAAGGTTAAGGTTGTAATCATTCCTACTGATGAAGAACTTATGATTGCACAGGATACTATGAACTTACTATGACTTTGTCATAGTAAGTTCAAGTATCATAGCGCATATGACCCCACCCCAAACCCCGCCCTCAGGGCAGGGCTTAGTCGCACATAAATGTGCTCCGTAATATGTTGAGTTCAAGTATCATAGCGCTACATATATAGTGAAAAGTTCCTCCCCTGGAGGGGAGGTTAGGAGGGGACCTTTCTCCTTTCTTCTTTCTTCTTTTTTCTTTTGATAATGAGTTCCCGCATTGCAAACATACTGACCATCTTGTTCCAACCCTTGCTTGTTCCAATGTACGGGTTGCTGCTTCTTATTGCCGTGCCTCAGTTCTATGGCTATAATATGCACGCTAAATTGCTTGTCATAGGTATATCCATTTTTCTGATGGTTATTCTGCCTGTGCTTTGGTATCTGTTGCTTATTAAACTTAAGGTAATAACAACGCCGCAGGCATCGGACCGCAAGCAGCGTGTGTGGGCGTATCTGTTCACCTTGCTCTGCTATTGTGGGACTGCGTGGTTTCTTATGAAACTTGGCTCGCTTGTTGTAGGAGGTGTCATTCTTATGGCATCATTAGCACTGGCTTTGGTCACGGGAATAAATTTCTTCTGGAAAATATCAGCCCACGCCACGGGCATAAGCGGACTACTGGGTGCCACACTATATATTGGTTTCTCATACGGGGTCTATAATCCACCACTCTATGTGGTGCTTGTTATTTGTTGCGGTTTGGTTTGCTCGGCACGTTTGACGCTTGCCGCACACACCCCTTGGCAACTTATAGCGGGTACACTGTTAGGCTTTTTTGTTATGTTCCCGCTGCCTCTTCTGATTTTGAATTGAAAAAAGCCTGCCTCCGTTATGGAAGCAGGCTTTTGTTTTGTGAGTCTGTTTATTACTTCATCTTGTTGATGAAAAGAGCCAGTTTTGACTTAAGGTTGCTTGCCTTGTTAGCGTGGATAACGTTATTTTTAGCAAGTTTATCAAGCATTGCTGATACCTTTGGAAGCATTGCTTCTGCTTCTGATTTCTCACGTGTTGCACGTAAATCTCTTACTGCGTTACGCATTGTTTTTGCGTAATAGCGATTGTGCAATCTTCTTGTCTCTGTTTGTCTGATTCTCTTCTCAGACGATTTGTGATTCGCCATTTTTTCTATTTTTTATTTGTTTATCGTAGCCCATAGCAGAATCGAACTGCTCTTTCAAGAATGAAAATCTTACGTCCTAACCGATAGACGAATGGGCCATTCCCCAAAATGAGTGTGCAAAATTAGTTTATTTTTTCTATACACCCAAATTTTTTTGTAACAAAAATAAAAATAAAATTTACGACTATACTTGGCACTCTCTACATAATTTAGTACCTTTGTGACTTCAAGAGCCGTCTTTATTAAAAATTTTTATTTATGCAGGAGAAACAATTCCAGGGCATAAAAGGTTGGAAAGAAGACGACCGCCCAAGAGAAAAATGCCTGTTACACGGCGTTTCAGCACTTTCTGACGCAGAGTTGCTTGCAATTCTGCTTGGTTCAGGAACCAGGAACAAATCAGCGGTGGAACTTGGCAGAGAGGTATTAAAAAAGGCTGGAGACCGCTTTTCAGAACTCTCTAAAATGGAGTTCAAGGAGTTGAAAGGCATTAATGGCATTGGTCAGGCAAAAGCGGTTACTTTGCTCGCCGCACTTGAAATAGGCCGCCGCCGTCAGGCGGAGGGTGCTGTCAGAAACATTCAGATTCAGTCGAGCCGTCAGGCTGCTGACATATTCAGCGCTATGCTCTCTGACGCAAAGTATGAGGAGTTCTGGGTTATGATGCTTAATCACTCAAACCGCCTCATAGGTAAGGTCAGGGTGTCATCGGGGGGAGTTCATGAGACACTTGTTGACCCTAAGCATATTTTCAAGGAGGCGCTGCAACACCTTGCCACTGGTATTGTGTTTTGCCACAACCATCCGAGTGGGGGCGTTGAGCCGAGTGAGGCTGACATAAAACTGACAAAGGTTTTAGTGTCAGGTGCCACGGCTCTTGGAATCAGGGTGCTTGACCATATAATAGTGGGGACTGACGGTTATTATAGTTTTGCAGATTCGCATCTGTTATGATTTACTTATATACTGAAAAATATACACCTCGTGTCAAATATATTGTACATCATATATTTGAGAAAATTCTTTGTGACAAGGTTTCGGTAATCAGAGATGAGGCTGAGGCAAAAAATTGCGACGGCCCGCTCATTGCCTATTCACGCAAAGTGGTTATGCAGAATGCTTTCAACATCTGCCCCCAAGGTCTTATTTTTCAGTCTGGAATCAGAGACCAGGATACCACGGTCACTGAGTGGAATAACACCAAGATTTTTTTCAAGACCGGTGATGATGTCTATGACTTACCTTTTGATATATTCTCCGCCTCCTTTTTTCTATTGAGCCGTTATGAGGAGTATTATGGTGAGAAAGATGAGCTTGACCGCTATAAAAAGGAGAACAGTGTGGCGTACAAGAACGGTTTTCTCGACCACCCTATAGTTGATGAATGGGCATATATGCTTGAGTCAATGTTGGTTGAGCGTTTCAAGTACAAGCCTGCGGAAAAGAATGATTTCAGGGTGCACTCTTCCATTATTATTGACAATCTCTATAAGTACAGATTCAACTCTGTGATAGTCTCTATATTCTCTATGTTTCAAAAGCTATTCAGGGGTGAATTCAAGAGTTCGCTTCATCAGTTGAGGGTGCGTCTCTTCCTTGATGATGACCCGTATAATGATTTTGATAAGATTCTCAGGTTTCACAACCACACAAATCTTAATCCCACCTTCTTTGTTATGATTAAGAAGGGTAAGGGTTGCTGCCATAACCTATACTCGTCATTCCGCACACTACGTAAGAATCTGCGTAGGAACTATACAACAGGTCTGCACCCCTCTGTAGGTACATATAAAGATTCCAAGAAGGCACGCAAGGAGTTGGCAAAACTAGAGAAATATATTGTAAAACAGCGTGTTGATACAAATCTCTATGATAAGTTCGCCTTCTCACTGCCTGTAGGTTATGAGACACTTCTTAAGATAGGCATAACAGATGATTATTCAATGGCTTACCACGATGCCATAGGGTTCCGTGCCAGCACTTGCACACCGTTCCGTTTCTATGACATAAAACACGAGAGCAAGACACGCCTTATGGTTCATAATCTAGCTCTTTCTGATGTCGCTCTAAAGAGTATGGGTGTTCATCATAATGTAATTGAGGCTGCCGCTGTTCCTATTATAAACAGAATAAAGGTAGTGAACGGGCAGTTCTGTTGCGCTGTCACCAACTGCGCCTTCTCAAACTCAGGTAAATGGCACGGATGGTTTGACGCATTGGAGCAGGTTTACAAATACGCCTCAAAACTTGAGAATAACAGCATAAGAAAGGCTATGGATTTATGTGAATAGTACCGCCTCTGTAGTTCAACGGATAGAATAGAAGTTTCCTAAACTTTAGATAGGGGTTCGATTCCCCTCGGAGGTACGAAAAAAGGGTTGGCTTACGCCAGCCTTTTTTGTACCTTTTTCCTTCTTTTATGGGGCTTACGCCAGCCCTTTTTATCTAATACCTAAAACAAAAGGAATTTTTTTGCGTAGGGTGACTTTTTCCTCTGTAAATGACTCAAACAGCGCAACATAGATGCCTGGTGGCATAAGCAGGTTGCGGTCAGAGAGCCCATCCCATGTTACAACCCCTTGCTCCAGCAGTTGTGTGTTGCTTACCAGATGCCGTACAAGCACTCCATTTGCATTAAAAACATAGATGTTTGCCACAGCAGGCTCATTCAGTTTGTAATAGATGTATGCAAGGTCATTTTGTGAGTCTCCATCGGGGGTGAAGGTGAGGGGCTCAATCCAGACTGAACCGGAATCGTGGTCAGAGTAGTCAATCTTCTTTCCCCGATGACTGTAGTTCCATATATGGAAGGCGTTGGAGCGTGTAGAGGTGTATTTGAAGTGGAAGCCACTGTAACGGTTGTTTTGCACAGTGGCGTCCAAAGCCTCTGCCTCAAGAGTGGAGTCAGACTCGCCTCCCGCTATGGAGAGTACACGCCACGCCCCTGTTTCAGAGCGGTGTGCCACTATTGTTATTGGCTCTCCTGCGGTTATCCTGCCCTCTTCACCCTGAGAGAGGGTTTCACTCTTTGAACCGCTCTGATGGCAAAGGGCTATGTTCTTTCCTGTGTAGCCTATTCTCAGGTAGTAGCCGTTTAGTTCCGCTCCTAAAGATGTGGAGTCAGCCATAATGAACCATTTGCAGTAGTTTGATGATGATGGTGTGTAGTCAAACTTAAATGTGGCTCTCCACGTGGCGTTGTAGCAGGCGGTACAGGTGTCATAAAGCAGAGCCTCTCCTGACTCAGATGGTGCTGATAGGCTTATGGTGTCAGCGTAGAATACAAATTTGTCAGAATCACCTTCCCACGCCACCGCACTCAGATGGCACAGTAGCAAGGCTACGGCTGTAAATATATTTCTCATTCTCTGTCAAAATATGGCAGAATGAAGGAGGTGCTATCATAAATCAAATGGGAAGATGTGGTAAAGATACAAAAATGTTTTGTGTGTGATATAATTATTTTGTAATTTCGCAGTGTAAAATATTGTATTTGACTATGAATAAATATTTTCTTTTTATAGGAGCACTGTTTGTACTTTTGTTATCAGGCTGTGAGAAAAAGGAAGACCCGCAACCACTTTCTCAAAAGTGCAGTGCGTCAGATTATGCACAAGTGACAATAGGTACTCAGGTATGGATGGCTGAGAATTATCGTTGTCATAAGTATGATACTGAATCTGAGGCATATAAGGCTGGTGTGAAATCTGTATCCATTTCAAGTGTGCCAGTCAATACTCCATATTACACAGATAATTCAAAAATTAAACTTCCAGATTATATGAATGAAAGCCATAAGGAAAAGTTAGGCTATCTATATAACTGGGCGGCGGCTGTTGGTGTGGATGACGGCACCAAACAAGTAGAGAATTTTACAGAGCCGCGTCAGGGAATATGCCCTAACGGATGGCATATACCAACGCTCACAGAGTGGAACACTATGATTAATTTCATAGAGGTCTCAGAAGGAAAGGGGATTGAGTCGGCTGGAAAATATCTTAAGGCAACATCGGGGTGGAATGTGAATGGGAACGGCGTTGACTCATACGGATTTGCTGTATTGCCGTCTGGCTTCTCATACGGCACAAACATATTGGAAATTGGTTTCAATGCTAATTTCTGGACTGCCACCGTTGGTGGTTCAAGCAAGGAGAAGGCTTACAAAAGAGGCTTTTCTTATGACTCTGACCGTTGTAGTAGTGACACCTATGATAAAAATATAGGACAGAGTGTAAGGTGTGTAAAGAATTAAAATTAAAGATAATAAATTATGAATGTAGCAATTGTAGGTGCAAGTGGCGCTGTAGGACAGGAGTTCCTGAGAGTGCTTGCTGAGAGAAATTTCCCTATTACTAATCTTACTCTTTTCGGGTCTGCCAGAAGTGCCGGTACACAATATGAGTTTAAGGGCAAGAAATATACTGTAAAGGAGTTGGTTCACGGTGATGATTTCAAGGATATTGATATTGCCTTCACATCGGCTGGAGCGGGTATCTCAAAGGAGTTTGAGAAGGATATAACCAAATATGGTGCTGTTATGATAGATAACTCAAGCGCTTTCCGTATGGACGCTGACGTTCCATTGGTTGTACCTGAGGTAAACGCTCCTGATGCAAAGGTGCGTCCTCGCGGTGTCATAGCCAATCCAAACTGTACCACTATTATTATGGTTGTTTGCCTGAAGGCTATTGAGGAGTTGTCTCACATTAAGCGTGTTCACGTATCAACATATCAGGCTGCCTCCGGTGCCGGTGCCGCCGCTATGGCGGAGTTGGAGTTGCAGTATCGTCAAGTTCTTAATAATGAGCCTGTTACTGTAAACAAATTCGCTTATCAACTTGCTTTCAACCTTATCCCCCAGATTGATGTGTTCACAGATAACGGCTACACCAAGGAAGAGATGAAGATGTACAATGAGACCAAGAAGATTATGCACACAGACATTGCTACGAGTGCTACCTGCATACGTGTACCGTCTCTTCGCGCTCACTCTGAGGCTGTATGGGTTGAAACTGAGAAACCTCTTACGGTAGAGGAGGTTCAGGTTGCCTTTGCTAAGGCTGACGGGGTTGTTCTTGAGGATAACCCTTCAGAAAAAGTTTATCCTATGCCTCTCTTCAAGTCTGGTCTGGACCCTGTTTATGTGGGTCGCGTGCGTAAGGATTTAGCAAATCCTAATGGTATTACATTCTGGTGTGTTGGTGACCAAATTAAGAAGGGTGCCGCCCTTAACGCTGTTCAAATTGCTGAATATCTTGTAAAAGAGGGTGACATTAGAAAGTAAAATAGTCTATAGTCAGAACTTATGTTCCGATGTAAGAGCGCTCATTGGCTCTCTTACGCCGGAACAAATTTTTATAATTACTGACACAGGCAGCAAAAAATACTGTTTGAACGCTTTGCTTGACGCTTTGCCTGAGTTGAAAGAGGCAAGGGTAGTGACTCTTAAAGAGGGCGATGAAAACAAAAACCTTGATGCTGTAATATCAATATGGCGTTTCCTTGTTGAGAACGGTGCCACACGCGGTAGCCTTGTCATTAATCTTGGAGGCGGAATGGTTACTGATTTGGGTGGCTTTGCCGCCAGCACATTCAAAAGAGGCGTCCGTTTCATAAATATCCCCACTACTCTTCTGAGTATGATTGATGCCGCCACAGGTGGCAAGACAGGCTTTAATTTCAAGGGACTTAAAAATGAGATAGGTGTCATTAACAAGGCATCAGAGGTAATTATATATCCTGCTTATTTACAGACACTTACAAAAGAGGAGTTGCTATCGGGGTATGCGGAGATGATTAAGCACGCGCTGCTCTCATCTGAGAATGAGTTAATGGAGTTGCTCTCAAGTGACCCTTCGCAGATAAAACCGGAAATGTGGCTTGAAATCATTAGAAAATCCCTGCAAGTCAAAGAGAATATAGTGGCTGTTGACCCTATGGAAAAAGGTATTCGCAAAGCACTTAACCTTGGGCATACGGTAGGTCACGCCTTTGAGAGTTACTCTCATCAGAACACCGCACTTGGCGGTGGAAAGCCTCTGAGTCACGGGTATGCTGTAGCGTTTGGCTTAGAGGTGGAACTATTCCTCTCATATAAGCATAATGGGTTGGATAACAGGCTGTTGAGTGTGGTTAATTCTTATATCAAGGAACATTACGGCACATACAGCATAGGTTGTGATGACTATGAGGCTCTCTACTCCCTTATGCTCCATGATAAAAAGAACAGTGCGAAAGGTGCTGTGAACTTCACATTACTCTCAAAGCCAGGCTCTCCTGAAATTAACCGCACCCTCTCAAAAGAGGAGATATTTGAGGCTTTGGACTACTTTAGAGATGCGCTGTAAGTATCAGAAATTCATATCAGTATAGCAATCCAAACATCCAAAGAGGTATTTTATTTCCATAGCCTGTCTCTACATTGTCATAGGCAATGTAACTATCTTTAATGTCTGCAATTTGTTTGAAGGACTTACCCGCTCCTCCAACCTCAAATAAATATTTCTCGTTCACTAAGAAATCACCTGTCTTTGGCATTGTAAGAGAGTGACCTACAGACAACTGATTTGAAAAAAAGGTTTCACGTATTGTACCCTCCTCAATAGAGGAGCCAAGAGCGTACATTAAATTAGTGTTTTGCAAATAGATTTTATCAGGAACCACTAAATGCTTGTAACTTTTAAGATTTGTAGTCAGTAGATTCAGCAATGCCGCCTTATCCATATTATATAGGATAGAAAGAGTTGTGTCTCGTGTGCAGCCTAATGCCTCGCTTAATTTGTTTACATTAGGCATTAACGGCAGTGATTCCGCCACAATCATCATCAAACGTTTTGTCTTCTCTATGGTTTCATACGTAATCGGCTGTATAGATGGTAAATCATTCTCAATCACAAGATTTACTGTTTCCGCCAATCTTAAAAAGTAATCAAGCCCCGCCTCTTTAAAATATGGATAATAACCATTCTTTAAATATTCATCAAAATATTTCAGCACTTTTATTTCTGACACAATTTTTTGAGCGATGGAAACGTGATTGGCAATAAGTGTCTCTAATGATACGGGTTCTGTATCCAGCACTCCTATATACTCCATATACTCCCTAAATGACAGTCCGCATAATGTATATACTGTTTGCCTGCGTGATAAATCAACTTTGGCATTGTTGATTTCAAGCATAGAAGAACCTGTATATACAATGTTTACATCGGGGTAGTTATCATAAATGTTTTTAATAACCAAACTCCACTCTTTATACTTATGCACTTCATCCAAATAAAAATCATTGATGCCTCTGCTATGCAGGAACTCAATAAGTTCCAGTAGATTATGCGTTTTGAACCATAGGTTGTCTAAAGAGACATAAAATGCATCATCACAGTTTTTATAAGTCTCCTTTATTCTTTGCAAAATGAGCGTGGTCTTACCCGTTCCCCTCGCACCTTTAATTCCTAAAACCCTTACATCCCAATTGATGGTTTTGTATAGATACCTTTTAAAATCCAACGATATGTGAGATAATTTGCGGTGGTACGTCTCTACCAAAGGCTTTATATCTGTGAAATCCATAGTTAAATAAATTTAGTTGAGTTTGTTATGTGCAAAGATATAGAAATAACTTTTCCAAAACAAATATTTTTATTAAAAATGCATTTTGGAAAAGTTACTTAAGGCGTAAAATTGCGTAAAAAGTCTGAGATATGTCTCAGATTTTTTTATTGATATAAATATCATAATCCAAAATTATTGCCATATTTTTGGATTGCATTCCAAAATATTTGCCATATTAGACTGAATTTTGCTACAGTGTACCTTTACTCATCCTTTCAGTCGTCGTGAAGTAAATCCACTTACTCTGTAAGTGTAACTTGCACTCGGCAAAAACAAAAACGCCTGCTTTTTTTTGATTTTATGTAAAAATCACTACATTTGTGGCAGATAATCTTGTTTTGGTGTACAAATACCCATTTTGATAATCTTGTTTTGGTGTAAAACCCACTATTTTAATAACCTTGTTTTGGTGTATAAGTATTTATGAAACGTAAGATTTACAGTGAGTTACTACAATGGAAAAATAAATATTCCAATAGGGAGGCTTTGCTTATTGATGGAGCAAGGCGCGTAGGTAAGAGTTTTATAGTAGAAGAGTTTGCTAAAAATGAATACAAATCATATATCATAGTAAACTTTTCTAAGATGACAGATGAGTTACGTAGTGTTTTTGACAATTACATTACGGATATAGATGCCCTTTTTCAACGTCTGCAACTATTATTACACGTGAAACTCTATAATAGGGAATCACTGATTATATTTGATGAGGTTCAAAGATATCCAAAGGCAAGAGAGGCGGTAAAGTGGCTTGTACAGGATGGTAGGTATGACTACATTGAGACAGGCTCACTGGTAAGTATAAACAAAAATGTGAAAGATATTACCATTCCATCTGAAGAATCCCGTTTGGATATGTATCCTATGGATTTTGAAGAGTTTTTATGGGCGTTTGGAGAGACTGATTTTATGGATTTTATAAAGGAGTGCTATGTAAATCAGAAGCCACTTGGGAATGCTCTGCATCGTAAGGCGATGGACTATTTACGCTTGTATATGATAATTGGAGGTATGCCACAAGCAGTGGCACAGTATATCCAAACTAAAGATTTTGAGGATACAGACCATATTAAGCGTGGTATTTTGGATTTATATAGAAATGACATTTATCATTATGCCGAAGACGATGCCTCAAAAGTCATAAAAATTTGGGATTCCATTCCAGGACAGCTGCAAAAACACGAAAAACGCTTCCATATAGGTTCTCTGCAAAAAGGAGCAAGGACAAGGGATTTTGCAGATGCATTCTTTTGGTTGGAAGAGTCAAGGGTTGCAAATACTTGTTACGCTGCCACAGAACCTAACATCGGGTTAAAACTAAACAGAAACGATGCCAAGTATAAATTATATATGGCAGATACCGGTTTACTTATATCCCACTCATTTGATGAGAAATCCATTGAAGTGGCGGATTTGTACAAAAAATTGATGTTGGACAAGTTGGAGATAAACAAGGGTATGCTTGTTGAGAATCTTGTGGCTCAAATGATTAAGCCGGGACACAAGAATTTGTACTATTTTTCAAAAGCAGATAGAGAAAACGCTGATGAAAGGATGGAAATTGATTTTCTTGTAAGCAAACCGTCTGTGACGAGCAGGCATAATATCTGCCCTGTTGAGGTTAAATCAACTGCAAGATACAGGACTTCATCACTTATCAAATTCAAAAGCAAGTATAGTTCTTATTTGCATACACCATACGTGCTACATTCCGCTGATGTTAAAGTTGCCAATGGAATAGTGTATTTACCCCTATATATGGCATCGTTGCTATAGTTAACTTGCACTCGGCAAAAACAAAAACGCAGGCATTTTATGATTTTTGCTCTCATTTATGTAACTTTACTCGTACCCTGTGGGTACTCGTGAATTTAACTAGCACTCGGCAAAAACAAAAACGTTCCGTTTTTGAAAAAGATATGCGGTGGTACTTTGTAAACAAGTTTCCAAACTCCCACCTTATATCTTTTTTTTCAAAAAATGCAGGCATTTTTTGATTTTTGCTCTCGTTTGTGTAAATTTGTACCCCATATACATAAAAAAATATTGAATTATGTCAAAGAAGGCTTTATTAATGATTTTAGACGGGTGGGGTATAGGTTCCCGCTCTTATGCTGATGTTATCTCAAGTACTCCGACTCCATATTGGGACTATCTTGTCCACACTTATCCAAACTCCCAACTTCAGGCATCGGGGGAGAATGTGGGACTGCCTGACGGTCAGATGGGTAACTCAGAGGTAGGTCACCTTAATATTGGTGCGGGCAGGGTTGTATATCAAGACCTTGTGAAAATAAACAAGGCTTGTGCTGATGGCTCAATACTTCAAAACAAAGAGATAATTTCAGCATTCTCATACGCAAAAGAGACGGGTAAGAACATCCATTTTATGGGTCTTACATCAGATGGCGGCGTGCACAGTTCACTTGACCACCTTTTCAAACTTTGTGACATTGCCAAAGAGTATGAACTTAAGAACTGTTTCATACACTGCTTTATGGACGGGCGTGACACTGACCCTAAGAGCGGCATCGGGTTTATAAAGGCACTAGAGGAGCATACCGCTAAAAGTGCTGGTGTAATTGCCTCTATAGTAGGACGTTACTACGCTATGGACCGTGACAAACGCTGGGAGCGTGTAAAAGAGGGTTATGACCTTGTAGTCAATGGCGTAGGTGCCAAATTCTCAAATATGGTTGAGGCTATGCAGGCTTCATATGATGCTGGCGTTACTGATGAGTTTGTAAAACCTATAGTAAACTCAACTGTTGACGGACGCATTAAAGAAGGTGATGTTGTAATATTCTTCAACTACCGTAATGACCGTGCAAAGGAACTTACAATAGCCCTTACCCAAAAGGATATGCCTGAGGCTGGAATGCACACAATTCCTAACCTGCAGTATTACTGTATGACCCCGTATGACGCCTCTTTCACAGGTGTGCATATACTGTTTGACAAGGAGAATGTTGAGAACACACTTGGTGAGTATATCTCTTCAAAGGGTCTCAAACAACTTCACATTGCTGAGACAGAGAAGTACGCCCACGTTACGTTCTTCTTCAATGGAGGCAGGGAGACTCCGTATGATAATGAGGACCGCATACTTGTGAACTCTCCAAAGGTTGCCACGTATGATTTGCAGCCAGAGATGAGTGCCTTTAGCGTATGTGCCAAACTTGTTGACGCCATCAGAGAAGACAAGTATGACTTTATAGTTGTCAATTTCGCTAACGGCGATATGGTAGGTCACACAGGTGTGTATCCTGCAATAGAGAAGGCTGTGAAGGCTGTTGACGCCTGCGTTCACGCAGTTATTGAGGCTGCCCGTGCCACAGGTTATGAGGCAATTATAATTGCAGACCACGGTAACGCAGACAACGCTGTAAACCCCGATGGCACACCTAACACGGCTCACTCACTCAACCCTGTTCCGTTCATCTATGTGACTGAGAACAAGGCTGCCAGGACAGAGGACGGTATTCTTGCCGATGTTGCTCCATCAATACTCCACATTATGGGTATTGAACAACCAAAGGAGATGAGCGGAAGGAACTTAATTAATAATTGAAGCAGTAAGTCAATTATGGATGTTAGTATAGAGCAAAACGGGGATAAGTTTGTATGTACCTTGAGTGGCAGGCTTAACACAGAGGTTGCCACAGAGTTGTGCGCTCAGATTGATGAACTTATAGCACAATCTCAGGGGAAACAACTTGCTATTGATTGCTACGGTTTGGAATATATCAGTTCATCTGGTTTGAGACTTTTCCTTAAAATCAGGAAACAAATATCGGGGACAATTTTAATCAAGGGAATGAAACCTGATATAAAACAGATACTTACGCTTACAAAAATTGATGAGTTTTTTGAGTTTGAAGATTAAGAAATAAAAAAATCCCATTATTTTTTGCAGATAGTATAAAAAGTATTATCTTTGCACTCCCAAAATTGAATAATAATAATAAAACTATAGAGCGATGAAGCGCACATTTCAACCATCAAACAGAAAGAGAGCAAACAAGCACGGTTTCAGAGAGAGAATGTCAACTCCAAACGGCCGTAGAGTATTAGCAGCACGCAGAGCAAAGGGTCGTAAGAAACTTACCGTTTCTGATGAGGCCAGCGTTCGTCGCAACTAATAACTTGAAGGTTATTAGTTTTCATTATAGAGAGGTGACTTGCTACAGGTCACCTTTTTTTGTGTAAATATTTTTTTGTAATTTCACTTGCTAAATGCTAACTTTGCACGCCTTAATCGTTATAAAAACGTATGCGCATAAAGATTATATTTTTACTTCTTACTTATATTCTATCCTTATTTTTCTCAGCCTGGGCATCGGACAGTGTCTATATTGCTGTCAGAGGAAAAATCACAGAAAATAGCGTAAAACTCAGATGGTCAGCCAGTGATGCCTCTGCTTGGCGCCGCACTAATGAGTGTGGTTTCAGAGTTGAGAGATATACTGTTAAGAGGAACGGACAACTTTTAAATCAGGCTGAAAAGAAAGAAATAAGTGCCCGTATTAAAGCGGAGCCTGTTAATAATTGGGAGCAATTAGCCAACAAGAATGGTTATGCCGCAATAATTGCTCAGGCTTTGTATGGGGAATCGTTCTCATTGAATTCTCAAAAGCAAGGAACAATATCACAACTTGTAAATATAAGCAGGGAGCAAGACCAGCGGTTTCTCACTTCAATGTATGCCGCAGAACATAATTATGAAGCCGCTTGTAAGGCGGCTTGGGGAATGACCGACACTGAAATTCTGAAAGGTTGCAGTTATGTGTATAGGGTATACCCTGCGGACACTGTCTTATGTCAGGGTGTTTCATACGGTTTTGTCTATTTGGATGCCTCACTACAACAGGACTTGCCTAAAGTTTCATTTTTTAAAGGAAACTTCGGAGACAAGATGGTTATGCTGACTTGGAATGTTCAAGACATCAAAACCACATATACTTCATTTGATATTCAAAAATCAGAGGATGGCATCAAATACAAAACCATATCAGATTTGCCTCTTATGAACATTAATGACAAGGATATGGTGTCATTCCCGGATTCACTTGCTCAGAACTATAGGAAATACTACTATAGAATAAGAGGTGTTGATTCTTTTGGAGACTACGGACCGTGGTCTGATGTAATTAGTGGAGAAGGCAAAGAGTTGTTAAGTACGGTTCCTGTAATAGTGAGGTCTGAAGTTGAGCGGGATAGTGTTCTTGTGGATTGGGAGTTTGACATCAAGCAGGAGTCATTGTTATCTCACTTTGAACTTTTGCAATCTGCTACAGACAAAGGTAAATATGAAACAATAGTAACAGGCATTTCTGTGAGAGAAAGACACCTGTCACAGTTGCTCAAGAGGACTACTAATTATCTTAAAATAGCCGCCGTTGGTAAGGATGGAACCCGTATGATGTCATTGCCGGTACTTGCTCAGATGGTGGATAGTGTTCCGCCTATGATTCCAACTGGATTAAGCGGAGAGGTGGATTCCACAGGAGTTGTCACTCTGCGTTGGAATGCCAATACAGATGAAGATATCCTTGGGTATCGTTTATACCGTACCGATGTGGAAGAGGGCAGCTTGATAATGGTGAATAATGAGGTGATAAAAGGTACGGTTTACACTGATACGGTTAATATAAAGATGTTAAACAACAAGGTGTATTACGCAATCTCAGGTCTTGATAAAAGGTATAATCAGTCAGAGAAAAGTGAGGTTGTAGCCTTGTCTAAACCAGATGTGATACCACCTATGACACCATCTTTCACATCGTATAATTCTACCAATGATGGAATAGTTCTGCATTGGCTATGTGCAACTATGGACGATGTGAAAACATTTACTTTAAAAAGAATAGACAGCAACGGAGATTCAACAATAGTTGTATTGCCGAAAGACAGTTTGTCATATTGTGACAGGCAAACAAAAAACGGACGTAAATACAAGTATACTTTAGTTGCAACTGATGAGGGCAACAATTCATCAATTGAGTCCCAACCTGTAACAGTAAAATCTGTAACAATGCAGAAAACAGATTTGTCTGTAAAATTGCAAATAGAGCCAGGCATAGGAGTTTGGATTATATGGAAAGGGAAAAGTGAATCTCCATTCAGATATTTTGAAGTGTACAGGGCTGATTCATCAGGTGCAAGAAAAATAAAGAGTTTGACGGGTGACGCAACCTCATATTTAGACAGAGATGTGAAGCACGGAGTTGAATACACCTATTTTATCAAGTTTCATATTGTTAGTAAAACTCCGGAATATACAACACCATTAAAAATCAAATACTAAGAAAGGATGAAGAGAAGGATACTACAGTTGTGTATTTTGGTGTTTGCCGTCATTTCAGCAAGTGCCGCCACATTAGATGAAGCAAAGTCCGCTCTGCAGAGACTGACTGATGAGGGGCAGTTTGTAAATAGGCTTGATCCAAGCAATGTTCACAACATCACCCCTATAGGTCTCCGGCATACAATGGGAAATACTACGGTAACCCTTGCTGTATCCAAGGTCAGAAATATGAAGGAGTATTGTTCCATTGATGTCTATGCTCGTGTGTTCTTACCAAGCCGTGATGTTAACAGTCCGGAGGACAGCATACCTTTGTTCTTCGGTGCGGAAGGTATAAAATTATCTAAAGATGGAGACATTGTGGGAGATGCCAAACTTGCATTGCTACAGGATATTAGGGTTCCGGTTCTTGATAACAACGCCACATTAGTTCTGAAAGGTGGAATGAACGAAAGGGGGACGATGGCGGATTTGACATACGCATATCTCTCCTGTCAAGGCATACAGAGTTTCGGACTTGCCGTTGATGTTGAGTTTGACAAATCATTGATGCAGACAGTAGGTGAAGATGGGAAACCAAATGGAGGCACGGTTAGAACATCTTTTCAAGTAAAAGTTGATGATTGGGAGGATTGGTTGGTTGAGGCCAATATACCCAGGTTTGCAGTTGTAGGGCTTGATGGATTTGATTTTGCTTGTGAGGGCGTGGTGCTTGACTTCAGTTCCACAAGAAACGGCAGAATAACATTCCCAAGGAACTATGAAGCGACATATCTTATTTCAATGCCTGACATAAATCTTTGGCAAGGCTTTTATGCGGGCAGAATTATGGTTACAGTTCCTGAGCAATTCAGTAAAAAGGGAGGAGGCAGAGTCTCTTTCTCTGCTAATGACCTTTTGATAGATGAAAATGGGATAAGCGGTCTTTTTGTGGCGGAGGCTCCGCTTTTGAACCTTGCAGATGGAAGTGCTTCCGGTTGGAGGTTTTCAGTGGAAACGTTCAGGCTTGGACTAATGGCAAACACACTGTCAGAAGCGGGATTCTCAGGGCATATAGGCATACCAATAGCAAATCAAGATAATGTGGCACTTGAATATGATGGAATGTGGGATATTGACAACAATTACTCTCTTACAGTCAGCGTTGACAGCACTATCTCATTTGATGTACTTCAGGCACAAGCCAACATTATGCCGGGTTCCTACATAAAAATGGCGGTAAGAGATAATACATTTCGTCCTGAAGCCAATTTATGTGGTAATCTGAATATGTCAGTAAGAAGTGATGGCGAAAACAGTGTTGCGTCATTCACAGGAGTGATTTTCCAAAACCTGCATTTGCAGACAGAACATCCGTATGTTAGTGTTGATTATTTTGGTTATAAGAATGAATCAACAGTAATGAATATGCCTGTTAATATCAGTGAGTTGGGGCTTACCGCAAATGACCGTTCTTTGAATTTTTATGCAGGACTATCTGTTGACCTTCAGGTTGCAAGTGCTTATTCCGGTTTTGCTCTAATAGGAGAGATGCAAGATGCAGATGATGTGCAGCAATGGAGATTCAAACGGTTTGAATTACGAGACATCGCTGTATCTGCCGACATAGGAGGTGCGGTATTCTTAAATGGTCGTGTTTCCGCACGCTATGATGACCCTGTATATGGTAATGGTTACGCAGGCAAACTTGACTTAAGTGTAAAAGCAGGTGTCAGTTTTTCTGTAAGTACCAGTGCTGTATTTGGAAAGGTTAATGGAATTTCATACTGGTATGTTGATGCAAGTGCTGAATTTACACCATATATACCGTGTGCAGGATATGTGAATATCGGTGGTTTTGCAGGGGGTGCGTCATACGGAATGAAGCGAACCGCTGGCAATGCGATGAGTTCCGATGCGTATGATTATGTACCAGACAGGACGTACGGTCTTGGATTTAAAGCGGGAGTCACTCTTGTTATCCCAAGCCGGGAAGTCGCCAGTTTGAAATTAATGCTTGAAATGCAGTTCAACCAATATGGCGGAATAAACAGAATTGGTTTTTATGGGCAAGGCAAATTCCTTGACAAGAGCTCACTGTCAGGATTGTCAGAGATAAAAGATATGCTCGGTAAATCAGATGAAGAGAACAGTCGTCGGCCAACAATAAGCGGTATAGTGGCTAATTTGCTGATAGAGTATGATTTTGAGAATGACGTACTTCACTCCAATTTTGAAATTTACATGAATTTTCTAGATGGTTTCTTAAAGGGAGTAGGAGAGAACGGACGTGCGGGTTGGGTCACATTGCACATAGAAAAAAATGAATGGTATTTACATTTAGGAACACCAACCAATCCCGTAGGCGTGGAATTTAATGCCTTGAATATAGTAAGGCTCCAGACAGCAGCCTATTTTATGGCGGGTTACAATATGCCGGACGCATTACCTGTACCATCACAGATATCAGAGATTTTAGGCAATCGTGATATGCAGGATTTATGTGTGGACCGTAAATCGTCATTTGTTACCGGCGGTAGAGGTTTCGCATTCGGTTCAAGTCTCTCTATTGACACAGGAGAGTTGTGGTGCATAATTTTGTATGCCAGATTCCAAGCAGGATTAGGATTTGATTTAATGCTGAGAAATTATGAAAACGGGCAATGTGCAGGACGTAGCGGAACCATAGGGATGGACGGCTGGTATGCAATGGGACAGGTGTATGCATATCTTGCAGGGGAACTTGGGGTAGGCGTGAACCTGTGGTTTATTAAGGCAAAGATTCCTATTATTAAGGGTGGTGCCGCTGTGTTATTACAAGGAATGCTGCCAAACCCAACTTGGTTCGGAGGTAAAATGGGAGTGAATTTCAGTATTTTGGGTGGATTGGTGAAAGGCAGTCTTGACTTCAAGTTTGAGATAGGGGAGAAATGTGATTTGCTTATACCAGGTCAGTCTCCGCTTGATATGGAGGTCATAGGTGATATCTCACCATCAGAGTCAGATGCTGATGTTTTTTCTGTTCCTCAGGTAGCGTTCAATATGGGCATTGAGAAGTCATTTGAAACCAGAATAGATGAAGAGAATGTTCTGATGAAGGCTGTTATTGATAATTGTACTCTTGAGAACACCAAAACAGGAGAAATTGTGCAAGGTGTTTGGAAGTGGAATGATGATAAGGACAAATATAGTTTTTATCCTCACGAAATACTCGATGCCAAAACCTCATTCAAGGTAAATGTTGCGGTAGGTTTCCGTCAATATAAAGGCGGTGCTTGGGAGACGGTTTATACATCAGGACAGGTCAGCCAGGAGAAACGAGAGGTGGCGTTTATTACAGGAGACGCACCTGATTATATTCCTGATAAAAACATAGAGTATTCATATCCAGTTAAGAATCAGCATAATTTCCACCAGTCAGAATATGCTGAGGGTTATATACAGTTGAGGCAGGGTCAGTCTTATCTGTTTGCTGATTCTCTTGTTTTCACTTCTGATTTCATAGATGAAAGTGGAGAGGTTATCTCATCTCAGGATATTGTATATGACAGGGGAGCAAAAGTAATAAAATACACTATTCCTACTCAGTTGCCAGCCAGCACTGTTTTAAATGTTTGTCTGAACGGGAAGCCAAAAGACGTGCAGTCAAAATCAGTAAAAAATGATGCCGCATATAACAACGTTTCTGTTGTGGGTGGCGATGTCAGCACTAAACAGAACGTTGCAGACAGGCAGATTAGAGATGATATTGGCAAAACAATATGCTCATACGCATTCCGTACCAGTGAGTACAAAACATTCAAGCAAAAGATGAAAGCCTTATCATTAGATGGTTTCTGGGATTTAGATAACGCAGGAGTCGTGTTCCTTGGACTTGCCACAAAAAAGGCGGATGAGAGTTTTGACACTGTAGATTTGTTCCCATCTGAGTTTTCACCACAACCATTGATTACACTTCGTTCTTCAGGAGAAGACGAATATTACACCAAATACATATATCCAACCTTGTATTATGGATATTCCACATCAGGTTACACAGTAAGAAGAGATGTTTCTGAAATAGAAATTCCTCCTCTGAATGCCATATTGATCAGCCCATATTATTCGTATTGTTTATCCAATGGAGATGAGAGTGGTATGAAGAGTGTTTTCCCGTATATATACAAGTTGTTCTCTTATTATAAAAATGATTATTATGATTTGCTGGGGCAGGCTATGAACCGTTTTACAAGTAGTGGCAGTCAGGGTGGGTATGGCAGTAGGCTTATTAATTTCCCATATCCTGGAGTACCATACGGAAAATATAAGTCCATTGTGTCATATACGCTTCCAGGCAATATCAAGACATCAGAATATGAGATAATCTATAAATATTAATGCGTCAGGTAATCAGACATATCATATTACTCACCACACTTCTGCTCTCAGAGGTGACTTCGTCGGCACAGGGCGTGTCCACGTTTCCTGTTCAGGTCACAACTCAGGTAATGTCACCGTCGGTCTATCTGACGGACTATGTGAGCGGATTTGAAGAGCGGGTGTCTGTCATACTGCTGAACAGAGATGTCATGAGTGCAGGCGTAGATGTCCGTCTGCGTCTTACCATCAAGTGCCAGAACGGTCTCACACTCAGGACCAAGCCGTCGGCAGTGTTTGAAGCCATAAGTCTGTATTCCGGCACACCGGAGCGTTTGGGAATGTCAGACCTGTCACCCTACTTTGATGTCCGCAACCTTGATGTGAGCGGCTCCTTGGTACAGGGAACTCTGCCGGAGGGTCTTGCCACATTCACGTTTGAGGCTGTTGAGTACCACACAGGAGTGGTGGTGTCCACGCAGGGCGTAGCGGTCACCAACCTGACGGTGAACAAACCGCCTGCACTCCTGTTCCCGCGAGACCGCTCTGTCATAAACAGCCGCGCCGCGCAGTCCGTGCTGTTCCAGTGGCAACCCCGTCACACCTACACACAAGAGGGTGTCACGTATGAGTTTACGCTTAAGGAGATAGGGGACACTCTTGCGAGCCGCACGTCAGCGTACAACTACTCCCAGGCCATATACCAGACGGAGACAACCGGCACAAGCCTCATATACTCGGTGTCGGAGCCTCCATTAGAGGCTGGCAAACGCTACGGTTGGTGTGTGAGGGCGTACCGAGCGGACGGTACAGGCGGCAGTTTCACAAACGGCGGATACAGTGAGGTCTTCACATTTGACGTGAGGGAGACACCTTTGGACAACCAAACAGATGTCAAGGACAGCATATCAGACACACCTGTCAAAAAGC
>JAZLIE010000120.1:0-25485 GCA_045617165.1 Candidatus Enterocola sp.
ACAAACTTCTTTATCAAAATGGACAAGAAAGGTTTTTTCCCTGAGAAAGTCTATGATATTACACGTGCTTGTTTAGGATTAGAATAACAGTTAAGTTGTCATAAAAGTGAACTTAATAGTCCTTTTGCTGAAACAAAAATTTCATAGTCAATCCAACCATAAACAACTAATAAAATACCATTATGGAAAATTTAAATAAATATACCTTATTTGCAATACATGAATTTGAATTGTGTGTATTGCTTCCAACTGATAATGTTGATCTTTATAGCGATAAAACCGCATATTCATTTTATTTAACGAAAAATGCACATTTAATAATCAATGGTATTGATTATGGAGACGGTTTAATTACTATAAATAAAAGAGATGGCCATATAACTGCAGGTTGTATGAAGCAAGCTGATGTCAGTGCCAGACTGGTGGATGAATTTATATCACAGAACCCTGATTTAAACTGCAAAATTGCAACGTTCTTAAAAAAGAACCCGCATGATTTATTTAAAATAAGCAGTGGCTCTAGCATCATGATTAACCCAATGAGATGGATTATGGCGAGTCAAAGGTTAGATAATGGACAAAACATTGGACCATCAGTGGGTGAGACTATGTCAAAAAAATTCTATGATCTTATAAACTGCACTGAGAAATAATTTTTAAATAGATTGAAATTCTTTTGCATTTTAATCAACTGGCACGGAGCAAACTATGAATGTGAGATAATAATTGGAGAAATCCGAAAATCCAAAAAAGAGTAGGAAAATAATAATCAAATGTATTATGAGTGTAAAAGTTTATCGTGGTAATTCTACTAGTTATTCTGACTGTTTATGTAACTGGGATGGTAAAAAACTTTATCGTGGAAATTCCAGTGGTTATTCTGATGTCTTGTTTTCTTATGATGGAAAGAAAATATATCAGGGAAATTCAGCAAGTTACAATAGTTGTTTAGGTAGTTGGGACGGTAAGAAGATGTATCGTGGTAATTCGACTGGATATTCGGATTGTATTGGCTGTTGGGATGGTAAGAAATTCTACCAGGGTAATTCTAATAGTTATTCTAATGTTCTTTTCACTTTTGATGGGAAAAAGGTTTACAGAGGTAACTCTACTAGTTATTCTGATGTTTTATACACTGTAGAGGGTTTGTTTCCACTTCCTGTTTTAATAATGTTTGCCCTGTCTTTTTAGGATTACAGTCCAAATCTTCTCAGAGCTAAACTTCTCAAAAGCAGAACATCATCAGCAAAGTGGGTTGTAAGTTCAAAACTCTGATTCTCGTATTTGCAGGCATATTCATATTAAATTGCCTCATTGCCATATTTCCTGAGGTTTTTACATCCATAATGAAGTTTCTTAGATTTGCAATAAGAGCAATTTTTTAATGCCTAAATTTTATTAGATTAAATTAAAAGCGTTTCTGGCTCCACAAAATAAGAACTCATTAAAATTAATGTTGTAATATGAAAAGAAAAGATGAGTTAATTCCTCCATTTAATGAGTTTTGGAATGGTTTCCTAAAGACAAATAATGTCGATTACTATAAAAGACTGACTCTTTCTGATTTTGTTAAACTGAAGGCTGCTATTAGTAATATACATAATATAATAACGCTTCAAATCACAGAATCTTTTGTAGAGTTTCTGAAAAATAAAAAAATTGTTACTGAAAATCAAAAGGAATGCATAATTAAGCAGGTTCAATCAACTGATGCAAACGCAAACGGATATGATATTGAGTGGGGAGATGATTCACTTAGTATTATAGCAGAAGTGAAATGCAATATTCCTGTGAAGCAAGACTCTTTTGGTGCAGCCCAAAGGAACGGTATAGTTAAGGATTTGGACAATTTGCTTAAAGGCAAAAGTAAATCTACTTTAGATTCAACCAGTGGTTGTTTAAAGTTTATGGTTCTCTTGGATGTCAACGACGTGAGAAATTGTATGAAAAAGATTATTGATGGATATAATAAGAGGAGGGGGAATTTTTTGGTAGAGGAGTATAAAGGAAAAAGCACGTTGTCAAAAGAGATAGTTTACGTTGTATATCTACATTGTAAGTGATTTTTCCTCCACTACTTTAATTTACAGACAATCTTTAAAGCATTAAATAGTAAATTTCTGCAGTATCGTAACGGTTGTTTTATAGCACTATCTCGGCTGCCTTCAAATAGCTCATTTGTTATCGGAAAATTTGATGTTTAATTTGCGTTTTTCAGAAAAAATATGTAACCTTGCAGAAAATTAATCTATGCCTGCAAGTCTTTTCATAAATAGTCTTTCTCCACACCTGTTTTGGGATATAGACAAATCAAAATTTGATGTGGAGGCAAATTCAGGTCAGTTGATACAGCATGTTCTTGAATATGGGGAACTTGCAGATTGGAAATTGACACGTGACTACTACGGTATAGACAGAATAGTGTCTGATTGCAAAAAGTTACGTACACTTAATCCAAAGGCGTTATCATTTCTCTGCGTTATTTCAAATACAAAAAAAGAGGATT
Organism: Candidatus Enterocola sp.; assembly: GCA_045617165.1. Classification (GTDB taxonomy): domain Bacteria; phylum Bacteroidota; class Bacteroidia; order Bacteroidales; family Paludibacteraceae; genus Enterocola. The sequence continues at coordinate 2,507 of JAZLIE010000120.1, forward strand.
ACAGATGTTATCATTTCAAACAGTCGTTCCCAACACTCTGGAACTCCTAAAAAAGATTGCAGCAATGCCTTCAGTAAAAGGGATGAGGCTTGTAGGTGGAACATCGCTGGCTCTTCAGCTTGGTCACCGCCAATCAATAGACCTTGATTTCTTTTCTGATAATACCATTGACCAAGAGAGTTTATTATCAGAGTTACGCACTATAGGTGATATTACCGTTCTTAATAGAACCAAAAGCATTCTTCAACTGACAATCAACAACATAAAAGTAGATTTTGTACAATACAACTATTACAAGTGGATTGACTCACCTGTGATAGAAGAAGGCATCATATTTGCCTCTCCAAAAGATATTGCCGCAATGAAAATAAACGCAGTTATGGGGAGGGGCTCAAAGAAAGATTTTATTGACATCTATATCCTTTTACAGCATTTCACACTTAAAGAAATTCTTAACTACTACAAACAAAAATATCCAGAGTACTCAGAATACAGAGCATTACTCAGCCTTACCTACTTTGAAGATGCCGATTATCAAACAACCCCGAGGCTTTTTTTTGACAAAACCTGGGAGGAAATGAAACACTTTATTACAGCATCGGTCACGGAATACCAATCAAATATTTGATTTTTTTCAATTAAAACTACTGCACAACTCTTAAAACAGTTTCAACTGTCCGTCCTCTTCCGCTTCTGGGGTGGAACTTTCAGAACCATCAATCTTCTCAGAGCTAAACTTCTCAAAAGCAGAACATCATCAGCAAAGTGGGTGTAAGTTCAAAACTCTGATTCTCGTATTTCCTGAGGTATTTACATCCATAATGAAGCTTTTCAGATTTGTAGTAAGAGCGTTCTTCTAAATTTAATCATCTCCATTTTACCTTATATAAACATTGCCATATATAGAGGCAAATAGTTTACACCGTTTTCAAAAGATGAGTTAAATTTGCTTAGCACGGTACAAGTTCCTATTGTATTTGGCTCACTAAGTTTTATATTATCAAGCGATGTGTGTTTCTTGTAGTCATTGCCTGATTTAACCTCAATAACATCTATTTTACCATTATTGCTAATAATAAAATCAAGTTCATTACGGCTTTTGCGGTCAAAATAGTGCAAGGTGTGTCCGTGTTTCACCAACTCGTTAGCAACAAAATTCTCGGTAATAGCCCCTTCATTTACGGATAGGTTACCTTGTTTTATTTGCAGTTGCACATTATCAGACCACATGGCACATAGAAGTCCTGTATCAAGAAGATATACCTTAAACAAGTTCAGATTTTCATTTTGTTCAAAAGGCAATAAAAAAACATGGGTATTGTAACAGAAATGTGCTACGCCCGCATCAGACAGCCACTGGGCGGCATCCTCATACTTTTGCATTGAATTGTGTTTCTGAATATCATTAAGGATATATCTCTTGCGTTCTTTGCTTAGTTGTGACGGAATAGCGTCAAAAAAACGCTTGGCTTTTGTCTTTGCTGTCGCCGCATATTTTGCTATGTCAGCTCTGTAACTATCAATGAGTATTCTTTGTTGACGCAATGTCTCTGAAAAATCGGAGTTGCCTAAATATGTTGAGACTACCTTTGGCATTCCTCCCACAATAAGGAAATCTCTGTATAGGCGACTGTATTGCTCGTGTTCAAAATCTGAGAGTGGTTCATTGTTTTCAAAGTAGTTTCTCAGATTCCTAATATTATCATCTGATACATTATTCGCCCATAGCCATTCTTCAAAATCAAGAGGAAACATCTCTATCTGGCTTTCAAAGCCTACGGGGTAACTGCTTATATCAGCATAATTCAACCCTAATAATGACCCCGATTCTATTATATCAATTGTGCCTTCTTCAACCAGAAATTTGATGGCGGTTCTGGCATCGGGGCAACTTTGTATTTCATCAAGAAAAAGCAATGTCTTATTAGGGACAAACGGACCATAACCCATCAGACTCAATCTGTTTATGACAGACCTGAAATCTTTAGAACCTGAGAAAGCCTGCTTTGCCTCAGGGGTCATCTCAAAATTTATCTCTACAAAATGCTCATAGTGGTTTTGTGCGAAATTTCTGACAGATGTGGTTTTCCCAACCTGCCTCGCACCTTTTATTAATATAGCCTCTTTGGTGTGATTTTGTTTCCACTGCTCTAATTTACTGATAATCTTTCTTTTAAACATATAAAAGTAACTTTTTGCACTATTTTACATGCAAATATAGTAACTTTTTGCGCTATTTTCCAAATGTTTTCAGTAACTTTTTGCAGACAGCGTAATTTTGCAGTATCGTAACAGTTGTTTCGGTAACGCAGATTTCGGTTATACAGAGAGTTTATTAGAACAGTTTCAACTGTCCGTCCTCTTCCGCTTCCGGGGTGGAACTTTCAGAACCATCATCTGAATCATCTTCCTGAGTTGATGAAGCCTCAGCCGTGTCATCGGGAAAACGGAGTGGTTCAAGAGGCTCTATAGAGGCTATCTCATTTGTTGTGAGACGTTTGCCTTTGGCTTTTAAACTCTTTATGCCTATAAACTCATCTGCATCTACAATCATAGGCTCAGCCACAGAGCCGGCGGCATCGGGGGCGAATTTAACCTCAAGACGTGCATAGTAGTCATCCATAAGCAGAAGCATACGGCTGTGAGGGTTCTCGCCCAAGAAACTAACCTCTTTCTTGCTCTCCTCAAGCGGGAAACGCTTCAGATATGGGAACTTCTGGTCAGCGTCATAGAGGGCTACAGTCCATATCTTCTCAGCGTCAAATTTCTCAACACGCAGAACATCATCAGCAAAGTGGGTAGTAAGTTCAAAACTGAGATTCTGATATGTGCCACGCTTTGTTATCATAAGAATTGTATCCTCTGACTCAAACTCACCAAGCAGTTCTCCCCTGCCGTCGTAGTTAAGGCGGTTTACATCCGCGTCATACCAAACCTCCCGTCCGCCAAGAGTTGAGACACCCTTCTGCTTCATATTCACCTTGAGTACATCATTCTTTGTGAATATGTTGCCCATACTTGAACGTCCTTTGATGGCAATCTCACTGAAATCACGCTCAAACACAAGGTTCTTTAGTTTTGGACGAGGCTTGAGCCAGCACTTCACAATCTCCGCCTCACCATTAGGATTAGCGCTGAAGTAAAGAATTTTAGTGCCAGGGGTACCCATAGTAAGGTCATACTCCTTGTCTCGGCTCAGACCACCTGCGGCAAAACGCTTTATGTATGAAGTTCCGTTCTTGCCATCGCGGTAAATCATATTATAGATGGTACGGTCATCGCCCTTCTTAAAGACACCTAACCACTGTACATTCTTGCCCACAAACACCTTCTCCTGAACCTTGATAACCTTAAACTTACCGTCTTTGTAGAATATTATGACATCATCAACACTTGAGCAACTGCACACAAGTTCATCACGCTTGAGAGAGGTGCCTATGAATCCCTCTTCACGGTTTATGTAGAGTTTCTCATTAGCGTCAGCAACCTTTGTAATCTCAATGTTGTCAAAGTTACGAATCTCTGTACGCCTTGGATAGCGGTCACCATACTTCTCCTTCAGATGCTCAAACCACTCAATGGTGTACTCCACTATATGCTCCATCTTGTAACGCACATCCTTGAGTTCAGCCTCTAAGACTGCGTAAGCCTTGTCGGCGGCATCGGAGTTGAAACGCAGAATACGCTTCATCTTAATCTCAAGCAAATTAAGAATGTCCTCATCTTCAACAGGGCGTATGAACTTAGACGCAAAAGGCTCCAAACGCTTAGCAATATGCGCCACAGCCTCCTCATTGCTCTTGCTCTGCTCATACTCCTTATCCTTGTATATGCGCTCCTCTATGAAGATTCGCTCAAGGCTCATAAAGAAGAGGCTCTCCAAAATCTCACTCTCACGTATCTGCAACTCACGGCGCAGCAGTTTCAGAGTATTGTCAGCACTGAACTTAAGCACATCACTTACAGAGAGGAAGTGGGGCTTGTCCTCATAGATTACGCAACAGTTAGGTGAAATGCTTGTCTGGCAGTCAGTAAAGGCGTAGAGAGCGTCAATAGTCTTGTCACAAGAGCGGCCCGGAGCCAGATGCACCACTATCTCAACCTGAGCGGCGGTATTATCATCAACCCTCTTAATCTGAATCTTGCCCTTCTCATTGGCACGCAGAATACTCTCAATAACACTGCCCGTAGTGGTGTCAAACGGAATCTCAGTAATGCAGAGAGTCTTGTTGTCAATCTTGTTAATCTTGGCACGGACACGCAGTTTGCCCTTGCGCCTGCCGTCCATATAGCGGCTCACATCTACGTAACCGCCCGTGGCAAAATCGGGGTAAAGAGTAAACTCCTCACCTTTAAGGTAGGCTACAGAGGCGTCACAGAGTTCATTAAAGTTATGCGGCAGAATTTTAGTTGAGAGACCTACCCCGATACCCTCAGCACCCTGTGCCAGCACAAGCGGAAACTTTGCAGGCAGAGCCTCAGGCTCCTTGTTACGCCCGTCGTATGACATTTTCCACTCAGTGGTCTTGGGATTGAACACAACCTCAAGAGCGAACTTGGTAAGCCTTGCCTCAATGTAACGAGGGGCGGCGGCACGGTCACCCGTAAGAATATTACCCCAGTTACCCTGACAGTCAATAAGCAAATCCTCCTGCCCCAAAGTAACAAGAGAACTGTAGATGGATGAGTCACCGTGAGGGTGGAACTTCATAGTCTCACCCACTATATTGGCAACCTTGTTATAACGTCCGTCCTCCATACGCCGCATAGTATGCAGAATACGGCGTTGCACTGGTTTCAAACCATCAGCAAGGTGAGGCACCGCACGCTGCAGCACCACGTATGAGGCATAGTCAAGAAACCAGTTCTGGAACATACCAGATAGTTGGTGCTTGACATTGGCGTCATTAATATCGGGGATTACATAATTTGAATGCCCCGATGACTCCGTATCAGAGTCATCAACCTCAACCTCCTCTTCCAAAGGAGCGTTCTCATCCAAATCATCATCAGTAGGTCTGTTGTCTTTATCCTTCATAAGCAAACATACACAAGAAAATTATGTGACTTTGTAAAGTTACAAAAATAATTTCACATTCCATTAAATTGTTGATAACTTGTGGTTCAGAATAAAATTTGTACATTTGCATTAGATAATATAGAGTGTGAATACAATGGGAATTAACGTAACAGAATTTGCAAACAAGATACGTAATAACGTAACGGCATACCGCAAGATGACACCTGACTGGTCAGGTGATTTCAATGAGTTGCCTTTGCTTACAAAAAGCAACTATCTGCTCTCATATCCTATGGAGGAGTTATGTGAGGAGGGTGAACTTGACAAAATACACCTGATAGGGGCAAGTTCAGGATTCTCTAAAACAGGTGCGGTATATTGGCCCAAGCGTCCGCAAGATGAGGCTGATTATATGCAGAACATTGAGACAATGTTTGTCTCCAACTATCACATTGACACCAGAAAGACCCTGATGATTGAGTGTCTTGCATTTGGAATGTGGATAGGAGGAATGCAGATAGCCACCGCATACCGTAACATAGCGTTGAGCGGCAAATACAGAATGACCCTTGCAACCCCGGGTCTTGACCTTAAGACGGCGGTTGACGTAATAGGTCAGTATCATAAAAGATATGACCAGATAATAATTACAACAAATCCGGGCAATCTGCCGCTTATTGCCGCCCTTATCAAGCAGAACAACATAGAACTGCCCAAGGCGAGCGTCTATTTTGCCGTGGTTGGAGAGTATTACACAGAATCATTCCGTGAGTATGTCTGTGAACTCTTCGGACACCCTAAAGATGCCTACAACATAGTGTGGACAGGATATGGCAGTGCCGATACCGGTTATGTGTCACAAGAGACCGAGAACAGCATAAAACTGAGAAAATATTTCTACAAGCACCCGGAACTCTCAAAAAAGGTCTTCGGCTCGGAATCCACCCCAATGATACTTGAATGCCTCAGCCCCGATGTCTATGTAGAGGCTGTAGGCGGCAACATCGTGGTGACAAAAGACCAATTCATTCCACTTGTACGCTATAACACAGCCGATTCGGGCGGATTGATAACAGAGGAGCAGTTGAAAGAGGTGCCACAGGAATTTATAGAACCACTATTGCCAAACATCAAGGCAGGCAAGGTTATGTACATTCACGGACGTGTGGGCAATGCCGTAATCTTCTACGGCACCAACCTTATGATAAATGACATACAGGAGTTCCTTCTCTCACAGCCAAAAGAGATGGAGTACGGCGGACTGTTCACCGTATCGGAGAAACAGACAGAGGGCATAGCCTACCTTGAATTCACCGTTTATATACGCACACAGAATCTTGACAGTAAGCGTAACGCATTGGAATCCAAATATTTCAAACAACTTATTGATTACCTTTGTGACTACAGCGCAGAGTTCCGCATAAAATACCAGAATCTTTCAAAATCTGTAAATGTGCCGCTTATAACTCTAAAAGTTGATGACATAAACAACATACCCACAGGCACTAAGCACAAATTCATAACAGACTGACAACCAATGACAACCAAAGAAGAGATAAAGACAATGTTCTCCAGGTACCTGATATCGGCGGTGCTGACATCACTTACCACGGCACTCGCCGTTATGGTTGACGGAATAATTGTGGGCAATCTCATTGGGCATACAGGTTTGGCGGCAATAAACATTATGATGCCGTTTATCCAACTCTCTGTGGCGTTGATAATGCTTCTTTGCACAGGCGGTGCGTTACTTGCGGCATACGGAATAGGGCAGAAAAACTACAATGTATCTAACGGCTACTTTACAATGTCAACCATTTTTACACTTGCCGTAGGGTTCATTTCCACCGCATTAGGAGTAGTTTGCCCCGATGCCTGCATTAAGGTGTTCTGCTCTGACCCCACCCTTTTCCCCGATGCCAAGGCATACGGTGTGGTTATGTTCTACACCGCCCCGCTTTTCTTTATGATACAGAATTTGGCTGCATACATAAGGACCGACAACAGTCCGCGGCTTGTGCTTGTGGCTATGATTTTAGCAAATGTGGTGAATCTTGCCTGTGACTATGTCTATATAAAATTCTTTGGAATGGGCATAGGTGGCGCCGCTTGGGCAACCGCTACAGGCTATGCGCTGGCACTTGCAATAATGTTCATTCACTTCTCCTATAAGGAGAGCACCCTGAAACTAAACCTTGATTTTAAGGAGGTGGCTATCATAAGCCTGCTTACTATGGGACTTCCGCTTGTGGCGGATACTGCCACAATGTTTGCCCGTGTGCTTTGGGTCAATCATATAATTATGGACACTTTGCCCACCTACGGAATGTCAATAATGGCAGTGCTTATGGCGGTGCTTATGTTTATGAATATGGTGGTGGCGGGAACATCGCAAGCACTCCAGCCCCTTGCAGGCAGATTGGGTGGAGAAGGCAATAAACAGGGTGTCAGATGGGTGGTCAAAATGTCTGCCATTGTGCTTATTGCAAGCGGTGTGGCACTAGTAATATTAGTTAATGTTCTTGCCTCACCTATCGCAATGCTGTTCGGGCTAAGTGGAGAGTGTCTGGAACTTACCATACCTGCCTTACGCATATTCTGCATTTGTTTCCCATTCTTCGGCATAAGTTACCTGCTGTTTGTAATATGCCTTATTCAAAAAAGAAAGACATTGTCATGCGTTTTGGCAGTAACACACTCATTTATGGTGGCACCTGTAATGTGGTGCATAGTTCACATAAACCCCGACCTTATCTGGCACTCATTTTGGATTGGAGATGTCTTGGCAGTAGCCATAGGGCTGCTTTTATATAAAATTTGCAAAGTAAAAATAACAGATGACAACATTTGATATTTTCAAAGAGGCGTTGAAATCACCCTATTACGCAGAAAAGTACAAGGGTGTTAAAGTGCCTGAAAACTACGAGGATTGGCTTAATGTGCCGTTCCTTACCCGTAATGATTTGTTTCAGAATACATATCCAGTCTCCACAGCAATGCTGACGGCACCACTTGAAAACGCCATAGTGCTATCTACAGGAGGCTCTACAGGTGTTGCAAGAACCGTTGTACTCTCAAACGCCGAATGGGACGCTTTTTGCGGAAAACAGGGTGAGGCGTTCCTGACATTAGGTGTCAAGCCCGATGACGTAATTGCAAACCTCTTTGTGGCAGGTCATCTATGGCCATCATTCATCGGGGTACACGAGATGATTACCCACTCTTGCGGTGTCCACCTGCCTATTTCAAGCAATATTCCAATAGAGGATATTTACAAGATATGCCGCCAATATGAGCCTACAGTTATGGTCTCACTGCCCACTATGTTCGTGTTTTTGGCAGACCTTGCAAAAAAGGAGGGCAAGCCTTTCAAAAACCTGAGACTTATTGCATACGCAGGTGAGCAACTTAGCCGTGAGGCGGAGGCTCACGTACGCAAGTGGTTAGGAGTCAAGTACATAAAGGCACTCGCATACACCAGCAGTGATTGCGGTATTATGGGCATTCAGACCCTTGATGACGGTTTTGGCACCTATCATCTGCCACAAGATTTTCAATTTATAGAGATACTTAACCCTGACACCTTGCAACCTGTTAAAGATGGTGAGGAAGGAGAGATAGTAATAACAAATCTTGTACGCAAACTGCAACCTATTATCCGTTACCGCATAGGTGATATGGCAAAGTGGATTGACAAGGAGAAGGGAATTTTCCAACTTGCAGGGCGTGCAGGAGAGGATTTCAAACTTGGCGGAGCGTATGTAACCATCGGGGAGTTTGAGAGAGGCATCTCTGAATTTGATGAGTTGAGTATGAATTTCCAACTTGTGCTTGAAGATGTGGGCAACCAAATGGACATAATACTTACTGTTGAGTGTGATGAGCCTGAGAAACACCAAGATTCGGCACTCAAACTAAGGAGCCGCCTGCAAGAGATTATAAAGGATTTGAAAGGCGGAGAGGAGTTGGGATTCTTCCACAGATATGAGGTAGTTCTGCAACCACTTGGAAGCCTGCCACGTAACCCCATAACAGGCAAAATAAAGAAAATTATAGATAAGAGAGTACTATGACAGAGGAAAAGACAAACAGACTATTTGAGTGCAAGGCGGCTTTTGACTACCAAGGCACGGCGGAACTCTTCTTGGAATCAGTGCGTGAGATGTTCACGTTCCATTCTGAGCATTCAGTTATATTCAACGGAATACAAAAACAGTATGGATTTTCCGTAAATGACATAAACTCAGAAGATGACATTCTGCATATTCCAGCCATATTCGTAACAGCATTTAAAGAGCGTAAACTGCTCAGTCTGCCTGAGAGTGAGATTGTCAAGACCTTCACATCAAGCGGCACAACAGGCAGTAAGTCTCAGATAAATTGGGACAAGACCTCTATGGAGCGTCAGGGATTTATGCGTAACTCAATAGTTGAGAGTTACGGACTTGCAGACTATGACCAACTTGTTAATAATCTGGTATTCTCATATGCCCCTGAGGTTTCAGGCACAAGAGGCGCCGCATACGCACATAACGCCTACGCACAGTTCGCAAAGGAGAACGAGACATTTTTTGCAATACACGCTGACAAGTACGGGAACCCCGATTTCTCTGTAGATGAAGGGATTGCAAAACTTGAGAAATTTGCGGCATCGGGGTTGCCATTAAGAATAACAGGATTCCCCGCATTCGGCTATATGACACTTACAGAATTAGACAAGCGTGGGGCCCATTTTCAATTCCCAAAAGAGAGTGTTCTCTTCTCAGGCGGCGGTTGGAAAAACTATACGGGTAAGACCATTTCTCAAGAAGAGTATGCAGAACTTGTAAACCGTGTGCTGGGTCTTACGCCTGACCGTATAAGAGATGTATATGGAATGGTGGAACACGGTGTTCCATATATGACCTGTGAGCACGGGCATTTCCACGTGCCAATTTACTCAAGAGTGTGTGCCGTTGACCCAAGAACTATGGAGGTTCTCCCCGATGGCGAGGTGGGGCTACTTAAACTTATAACACCCTATTTGCGTTCAACACCTGCCCTCTCACTGCTGTCAACTGACCTTGGTTGCGTAATGAGTGATTGTCCTTGCGGCAGAGAGGGCAAATATATAGTACTTAAAGGCAGAGGCGGAGTTAAGAAATATGCAGGTTGCGGTATAAGCGCCGCTCAACTATTAAACAGAGGATAATATGAAGTGGTATTTGTTTGGTGAAGTGCGTGACAGTGAGCGTATCACCGTGGAAGATATAAAACTTGTAATGAGTATGGCAAAAGAGCGTGTAGGTGAGATTCGCCGCGTTCCTATTGCCTATATACTTGATGTCCTCAGCCGTGCCGGAGAAACCCTTGAGGATTTTGAGTCAGAGAGGGTTAAAAGCATTATAAAGATTATGCACAACCAACTTGGCTGGAGTGAGGCTATGGTAGTTGAGGGGCTTAAAGTTATTACTGATGTGCTTAAATATGACCATCTTGAAGCCAGAATAAAGGCAGATATTGATGATGTTGCATACCTTGATGAGTTCACCTACAACAAGGCGTTCAAAGGTATGGTTAAGGCTGAGCCGTCAGGTGTGGTCTCTCACGTATCGGCGGGGAATGTCTTTGTAAGTGCCGTTGATACGCTTGTACAAGGCATAATTACCAAGAATGTCAACATTCTTAAGATGTCAAGTGCCGACCCTGTTTTCCCTATGATTTTTGCCGAAATTCTGCAAGAGGTTGATTATAAAGGCATTCTATGCCGTTCATTTGCTCTTGTACCATTTAAGGGCGGTGATACAGAGGTGGAGGCTGTGGTCAAGATGGAGAGTGACGTGCTTGTGGTCTATGGCGGAGAAGATACCGTTAAGGCTTACCGTCAAGGCACAGGGCTACACACTAAAATAATTGAGTATGGACCTAAATACTCACTTGCAATACTCTCAAAAGAGAGCTTCAATGATGACAATATGGAGAGCGTTGCAAACCAACTTGCAAGAGACTTTACAATGTGGGAGCAGTCAGCATGCTCATCACCGCACGCGGTATTCATTGATGATGAGGCACTTGCCACCAAATTCACAAAAGTGCTTGCAGAGCAGTTGAACTACTGGGCAAGCGTCATACCACACTCTGCCATACCTCTTAATGAGGCGGTTGAGATTACCCGTACCCGTGAACTTGCAAGGGTTGATGAGGCACTTTCAGAGGCAAAACTTGTAATACCTGCCGTAAACAATCAGGATTGGACACTTGTGTTGCAAAAGAGTTGTGTTTTCAAAGTAAGCCCGCACCACCGTACAGGCTTTGTAATAATCAGCAAAGACCACACTACAGATACCCTTAATGCTGTAAAGGAGTATGGGAAATTCATACAGTCAATAGCCATAGTGGCACCTACGGCACTCAAACTGAAACTTTCAGACGCACTTGTAGGCTTGGGGGCTGACCGTATAACAGAGATTGGCTGGATGACACGCCGTAAGCACGGCACACCCCACGATGGCACAAGAGGCGTAAGTGAACTTGTGCGTTGGGTAAGCGTAGGCAGTGATGAGCCTTTCCAGAATCCGTTTGACTACTTGCCAAAAAGTGAGCGTGATGAGATAACTTTAATGAGGCTTAACGCATTTTTGCACTACACACGTGTAAACTCACCATTCTACGCTGACAGACTGCCTGAAGAGGATTTGAAAAGTTTGGATGAGATAGCCAAACTACCCGTTCTTACTCCTGAAGAACTTAAAGCGAATCTGCCGCCAAAGGGCAAAGGGCTGCTGACAAGAGAGTTAGGAGATAGCATATCTTATTCAAGCGGAGGCACCACAGGAGACCCTAAATGTATTTACCGCACAATGGACGAGACCCACGAGAACGCACGCCTTATAGGCAAAGGTTACGCTCTAAGCGTTTTTGAAAAGGGCGATGTGGTGGCTAACCTTCTCTACGCAGGCAATATGTGGGCATCATTCCTAAGCCACAATGAGGCATTAGAGGCTGTAGGGGCACATATTCTGCCAATAGCGGGCAATATAAGTATGGAAGTTATTGTTGGTATGCTTAAGGCTTACAAGCCTGTGGGAGCCATTTCAATACCATCAGTAATGTTAAGCATCGCTGAGTATGTTGACAAAAACAATGTGGAGGGTGTAACACTTAAAAAGATAGTTACAGGCGGTGAGCATCTCTTCCCTGAGGCTAAAAAATACATTTCTAAAATCCTTAAAACAGAGGTTTTCGCCTCTACAGGTTATCTAAGCAATGATACAGGCTGCATAGGCTTTGAGTGCGAAGAGCAGATTAAAACCGCAACCAGCACCGCCATTCACCATATTCATGAGAGTTACTGCTATATGGAGGTGGTTGACCCTGAGACAAACAAACCTGTGACGGACGGCATTGAAGGCAAGATTTTGGTAACAAACTTCACCCGCAGACTAATGCCGCTTGTACGTTATGACATAGGCGATATGGGCAGAATCCTGACAGAGCCCTGCCCTTGCGGACGCACCGTAAAGCAGATGGAACTGCTTGGCAGGAGTGATGATGTGCTTATTATCGGGGCAGGCAACACCGCCCTTTCAGCAATATCAAAAGTGGTTGGAATGATTCCGGAACTGAGTATGCACTTTAGAATGACAGCATCAGTTAAGGGGCATAAAGACCTGCTGACAGTGGAGGTTGAGACCATAAAACCTTGCTCTGACGCTCAGTTGAAGGCTCTTTCAGGAAAACTTTATGAAACCCTTATGTGTAATGACCATAACTTTGAGACTATGGTGAATACGGGTACCATCTGCAAGCCTGAGACAATAGTTCTTAACCCCGATACACTACCCCGTAACCCCCGCACAGGAAAACTGAAACAAGTCATTGACAAACGTATCTGATGAACACACAACTATTTGATATCAAGGTAAGTTCAGAGAACTACCATTTGGAGCCTCTGCAACAGTATGTTCAGGCAGTTGCAAAACATTGTGGCGTTCCTGATGAAAAGTGCTTTCAGTTGAGCATTCTGCTTGAAGAGGTTTTTGTACGCATTGTCCGTTACGCCTATAACGGTGAGCCTGACCATATTATCCAACTTCAGGGAGAAACTAACGCACAGGCATTTGTACTAAGGTATATGTACAGGGGAATACCATTTGCGTATGACCCTAACCAGGCAAAAAATGAGGAGGACAAGATAAGCCTGCAACTCATCAGAGCCTTAAGCACCTCATACAAGGTTATTTACAACGGCAAAGAGGGGCAAACCATTGAAATGTGTATAGCATTGCCATCTTCCTCACTTGAGGAGATGAAAAAGGTTTCTGAGGCCGCCGCAAGGAATGCCGGCAAGGAGGTTGTCCTTGCCACCGACGCCACCCAAATGCGTTTAGCAAAAAAATCTGACATAAAGAGCATTGTACGCTGTCTGTATGAGGTTTTCGGCTACAACTATTCAGCAGCCTCAATGTACTCCCCGGATGATATAGCGGAGCGTATGAGAAGCAAAGTATATAAGGGCATTGTCTGCACCAACACAAACAGTGAGGTTGTGGCTCACATAGGTATGGTGAAGGCTTCCCCCGATGATACTATTTGTGAGAGCGGAATGGCGTTTGTATCGCCGCAATACGGGAAAAGAGGATTGTTCTCAAGCCTGAAACAAGCCCTGATTGAACAGGCGGAAAAAGAGAGACTCAGAGGAGTTTTCAGCAGCGCTGTCACCACCCATCCGTTTACACAAAAAGCCAACATAGCGTTGGGGTGCGTTGAGACAGGGCTGGAACTTGCATACGCGCCTGCCGATTTTCAAAGTGCCGTGGCAAAGACACAAGGTCAGAGACAGAGCGTCATAAATTACTTTAAGCCGACACCATTTACAGAGAGCAGAGACATATATGTTCCTGCCGCCCATAAATCAATAGTTGAAAAGACATTCAGGCTTTCAGGCTTAAACAGGAATTTCCTGAAATGCCAGGATACCCCGCAACCTGAGCATACAGAATATGAATATACATATAAAGTTGATTGGGACCAGTCTCTATGCCAAGTCACCTCAATTGGAAAGAATTTTGAACTCTGTATGAGACGTAACTTTATGCGCGGTCTCTCAGACGGAATGCATTTGTTCTACATTCAACTTAAGTTAAGCGACCCTGCCATAGAGTTTGCGACCAATATATTGGAGAATCTTGGATTCAGTTATTCAGGCATTATGCCATACGAATTACACGATGCCGACACCATACATTTCCAATATATTGTTGACACAAATCTTAACCCTGACCTCATTATAACAGTTAGTGACTGGGGCAGGGAGATAAAGGAATATACCATAGAGCAAATGCACCTTAAGGAGCAAAACAGATGATACCGACAACCTTCACATATAATACTCTGACCGTAGGCTCGGAAAAAATAACCGGGGACATTATGCGAGCCCTGAACACAGACAATAATAATATATGTCTGGCACTTGAAGAGGCTGTTGTAAACATTATAAACTACGCTTACCCCTCTGACGGACCGCTAAAAGTGGAGACAGCACAAGAGAATGGTAATTTCATAGTCACCCTATGTGATAAAGGAGAGCCGTTCAATCCGCTTGAACAGCCCGATACAGAACTTAGTGATGACCCTGAGACTCGGCGGATAGGCGGTTTGGGCATTATGCTCATAAAGCAAATGACAACCTCACTCAAATATGAGAGGTTACTTGGAGAGAACCGTCTGACACTGATTTTTTAAGATTAGAGATACCTCACACACAGCATTGTTATGTCATCACTTTGAGGTGCGTCACCCGTATGCTCATCAACCTTTTGCAGAATATAATTGATGCTCTCTTTGGCACTCTTTCCCGCACACTCCTTGAAGGCTGAAAGTGTGGCGTCATTGCCAAACTCCTCATTTTTTGTATTGACCGCCTCAGTTACTCCGTCAGTATAGAGCAACAAAGAGTCTCCCTTCTCAAATTTAATGCGTTTTGTGTGAAATTCAGCATTGATATTAACCCCCAGAATACCGTCATCTGTACCAGGAAGCCACTCAACGCCACTCTTGGCACTACTCCATAAAGGCAGGTTATGACCTGCGTTGCAATAGTCCAGATATCCGTTTTCAAAGTCAAGCACTCCGGCAAATACGGTGCAGAACATACATTGTTCATTATTTGCCACTACATCATCATTCATCTTCTTAATTATTTTTGAAGGGTCATCTGAAACATCTTTCAATACAGAATACTCACTTCCAAGTCCAGCCATAAAGAATGCTGCCGGAACACCCTTACCGCATACGTCTCCAATGCAGAAAAAGAGTTTGTTTTGCTTTATTGAGTAGTTGTAAATGTCACCGCCTACATATTTTGACGGTATCAGTTCAGCATAAATATCAAGAGAAGGCTGGTTTGGCAACTCTTTTGGCAGCATACATTGCTGCATTTGAGAGGCTATGTTCAAGTCCGCCTCCATAGCGGCGTTTTGTTTCGCATCATCTTTAAGCCTCTTCATAAAAGGTCGGGCAATAAAATAGACACTGAGTATTATGGCGGCAATAAGCGCAAGAAGCAGAAAGGTATGAGTCATAATAATATGCTTCACACCATCTCTTATATAATATGTAAGAACACTATATGGGAATGTACAGGTTATCTCTCCGCCTAAGCGTGGGAACGGACGAGTTACAGACATATAGTCTCCGTTTTTAGCAATGCTTGCCGTATCTCTGCGACATACGTACATACCGTTTCTTCCTGTTACTGAAATATCACACAAAGAGTCAGGTTTAAGTTTTACCATCATCTCCTCCATATCAGCCAGTGTTGTGGAGACATTAAAAACTCCGTAGATTATATCTGTGTTTGGAATCTTAACTGGCTTGGAATAACTTATAAACGCAATATCAGAATCAAATGTTGAATAGAATGGTTGAGACCACCATACAGTATCATTCTCTCCTGAGTTTATCCAGTTGTCATCTCCCCTGACATAATCAATCCCCTTGTATCCGTCAACAAGTATAAGAGAGTCTGAGCCTTTGTAATGAGCCGCCCCTACAATGTAACAATCACTACTGTCCGGACAAAATCCGGGAGCATACATAACAGATGCCGTATTTACGTCAGGATATGCCTGTATGAATCTTTTAGCGGCTTTCAGGCACTCTTTAGGATTAAGATACTTTTCATCTGCCAAATCAAACGAGTTGGCGGCAGCCTCAATTTGCTCAAGTTTAAGGTTTATAGACAAGATAGACGCGTCAATAGCGGCAACCGCATCCTCCTCAGCAATCTCTACAGATGCGTCATAGATATACCTTATTTCATAATATCCCCCGACTATCAAAATTATAAGTGCGGTGACACACACAGCCACTGACATACGGAATGCCAGATTACCCAAAGATTTACGTCTTTCCTCTCTGTTACGCATTATATTGCCTGCTTAATTCCACAAATATACAAAAATTTGTATCAAACAATTGACAGCCACCTTTATTTTTGTAACTTTGTCGTGTTAATTGCAGCCAACTTTTAACTTTTATTTTTTAACTTTTAACTTTTAACTAAAATATGGCTTCACAAGACGAGGTATTTAAAAAAATGGTGTCACACTGCAAGGAGTACGGATTTGTATTTCCGTCAAGTGACATATATGATGGTCTGGCGGCGGTTTATGACTACGGTCAGATGGGTGTTGAACTAAAAAATAACATTAAGAAGTATTGGTGGGACAGTATGGTGCTGCTGCACGAGAACATCGTGGGTATTGACGCCGCAATATTCATGCACCCTACCACCTGGAAGGCATCGGGGCACGTGGACGCCTTCAATGACCCTCTTATTGATAACCGCGACAGCAAGAAGCGTTACCGCGCCGATGTTCTCATTGAGGACCTCATAGCAAAATATGATGAGAAGATAGAGAAAGAGGTTGAGAAGGCGGCAAAGAAGTTCGGTGATAGTTTTGACGCCGAACTCTTCAAGTCAACCAACCCGCGCGTTCTGGAGCACCTTGCAAAACGTGAGGAGATACACGCCCGCTTCAAAGCCGCAATGAACGCCTCAGACCTCAATGAACTAAAGCAGATAATACTTGACTATGAGATAGTATGCCCTATAAGCGGCACCAAGAACTGGACCGACGTGCGTCAGTTCAACCTTATGTTCACCACAGAGATAGGCTCAACAGCAGAGGGTACAAGCAAGATATACCTGCGCCCAGAGACAGCACAAGGTATCTTTGTAAACTATCTGAATGTTCAGAAGACAGGACGTATGCGCATACCATTCGGTATAGCCCAGATTGGTAAGGCGTTCCGTAATGAGATAGTGGCACGCCAATTCATATTCCGTATGCGTGAGTTTGAGCAGATGGAGATGCAGTTCTTCATTAAGCCAGGCACAGAGATGGATTGGTTCGCTCATTGGAAACAGTTCCGTCTGAAATGGCACAAGGCACTCGGTCTTGGTGATGAGAAGTACCGTTTCCACGACCACGACAAACTCGCACACTACGCGAATGCCGCCACAGATATTGAGTTTGAAATGCCGTTCGGCTTCAAGGAGGTTGAGGGCATACACTCCCGCACAAACTTTGACCTTAGCCAGCACGCAAAATATTGTGGAAAGAAGATTGAGTACTTTGACCCAGAACTAAATGAGTCATACACCCCGTATGTAATTGAGACCTCAATAGGCGTTGACCGTATGTTCCTCTCAATTATGTGCGCAGCCTACAAAGAGGAGGCACTTGAGGGCGGAGAGAGCCGCGTGGTTCTGAACCTGCCACCAGTATTAGCCCCTGTAAAGGCAGCCATTCTTCCACTTGTAAAGAAAGACGGACTGCCTGAGAAGGCACGTGAGATTATGAACCTTCTCAAGTTTGACTTCAAGTGCGTATATGATGAGAAGGACTCAATAGGCAAGCGTTACCGCCGCCAAGATGCCATAGGCACGCCATTCTGTATAACAGTTGACCACGATACCTTGAATGACAACTGCGTTACAGTACGTTACCGTGACACAATGAAACAAGACCGCGTAAAGATTGATGAGTTGCACTCACTCATTGACGCACAGGTAAATATGAAGAACCTCTATAAGAAATTACTCTGCGAGTAATTTTTTATAAAGGAAAAAGAAAAAAGAAGAAAGAAGAGTGTTCCTCCCCTGGAGGGGAGGTTAGGAGGGGACCTTTCTTATTTCTTATTTCTCATTTCTCATTTACAATAATGAAAGTATTGTCCACATACCAGAGACTGACGGCACTGATAGCAATATCGGTGCTCGTCGTCTCTTGTGCCAATCGTGGTTCAGGACCACAGGGAGGACCTAAAGATGAGGTACCGCCTGTAATGCTTGAGTGTGCCCCGCAAGAGCGTGCCACAAACGTTGACCGTCTGCTAAAGAAGGGCATTAAGATGGAGTTTAATGAGAATATGGCTATAAAAGACGCCTACAAGAATGTATTAATCTCACCCCCGTCAAAAAACAAACCAATAGTCAAGGCACAGAACAAGAATGTTATAACAACATTTGATGACACCCTTAAAGAGAACACAACCTACACCATCTACTACGGAGACGCCCTTACAGACAACAATGAGGGTAACCCCATTAGAAACTACACCTACGTATTCTCCACCGGTCCTGAACTTGACTCACTCTATATTGATGGCTATGTAATTGACGCTCACACACTTGCGCCCGCAGTTGATATAATAGCGGGAATCTACCCTGATGCCGTGGACACAACCTTCACCACCACTCCGTTCTATCGTGTGGCAAAGACAGATTCCACAGGCTATTTCCGCATTCAAAACATACCAGACAAAGAGTACACACTGTTTGCACTTAAAGATGCAGGCGGAGATTGGTACTACAGCCAGAAAGCCGGAGGTACAGTAGCGTTCCACGGAGAGAAAATCCACCCTGATAAAGGAGAAATTCCCGATTCCACGATTCACCAAATCACCGATTCACCGCATCACCATATACTGCGTCTCTTCACTGAGAAGAAGACCCAGCAGTACTTTAAAAAGGCTATGCACCCTAACCGTGAGATGTTCGTACTTGTCTTTGGCAGTGAACCCTCTATGCTCCCAAAACTGAGAGTAATTAATGATGGTGAATCGAAAGACTCAGTTCACCAAATCACCGATTCACCGATTCACCGATTCACCGATTCACCGATTCACCGATTCACCGATTCACCATTTATTCTTGAGAAACCCGCTCAAGACCGCCGAGACTCTCTTGTCTATTGGGTTACAGACACCACACTGCTTAAGAGTGACACCCTGCGTCTGGAGATGACATACCTTAAGACCGACTCACTTGAGCAGCTTGTGGAGCAGACCGACACACTGAACCTTAAAGTAGCCCGTAAAAAGATAGCGTCAAGCACTTCAAAAAATAAGAAAAAAAGTGAGGAGAGAGAGAGTAAACAGATAGAGTTCCTAAATATTACCCACAAGATTCAGGAGAAGATGGAGATTTCTGATACAATAACCCTGAAATTCGCAGAGCCCGTAAAGAGCATACTCTTTGACAGCATTTCCATGAAAATTAAGGTTGACACCCTGCTAAATCCAATTCCAATAACATTTGAGACAGGAGATTCAGTTTGCAATAAGGAACTACGCATAATATATGAGAAACAGTTCGGGGAGACCTACAGACTTGATGTTGACTCCGCCTCAATTGTGAGCATCTACGGCAAACATAACAACAAGTTCTACAAGACCTTTACCTTAAAGAAACTTGAAGAGTACTCAAACCTCTACATAAGATTCAAAGAAGACCCTGAAGATGCCATTTTTGAGCTTATGAATGATAAAGAAGAGGTTAAATACCGTGCCGTTCTTGAAGAGGGAGAGGTGACATTCCAAGATATAACACCAGGCGACTATTACGTTAGAATGATAGTAGACTCAAACCATAACGGAGAGTGGGACACCGGCAATGTGCGTGAGCACCTGCAACCAGAGGAGGTCTACTATATGAACCAGAAACTTACACTACCTGCAAACTGGGACGTGGAACAGGAGTGGGACTACAAATCATTCCACATACTAAACCAACGCCCCGATGAGTTGAGAAAAAATAGTACCAAACGATGAAGAAAGTAATCTCCCACATAACAGCACTTCTTTTTATAAGCCTAAGTGTGACGGCAAAAGATATAACATCAGCTTGCGCTATGACTCCATCGGCTATTACGGCTGGAGAGACACTTAACTATGAGGCCTTCTTCCAATGGGGGGCGCTATACATTGACGGAGCCGACATTAAGACAACAGTAACTCACAGTAGCCATCGTGGTATAGAGAGTTACAAGATTTACGCCACCGCACAAACAATAAAGACGGCAAAGACATTCTATCAACTGAAAGATACATTCTCTGTTGAGGTTGACGCACGCACAATGGAGCCGCTCTACTTCTTTGAGCACGATGTTGAGCGCAAGTGGGAGTGCTACTATCATTATAACTTCTTCCCTCTCCCCGATGGAATGAGGGTTGACGCCTGCAAAAATATAGTAAGCAAAGGTGAGACATACAACCACGCAGCAACCTATAAGGAGTGCTGCCCTATGGACGTGCTCACACTGCTATACCGCATCAGATGCTTTGACATAGAGTCACTTAAAACGGGCGATAAGATATGGTTTGACAACTATATGTTTGGGAATGACAACCTGCCCGCATGCATAACATATATTAAAACAGAGAAGATAAAACTGAGAAGAGGGGCTGAGGTGGAGGCAATGAAATTCCAATTCTCAACAGCTGTTGACGGCACATTATTCTCAAAAAAGAATCCCGTATATATATGGATTGAGACAGCACCTGCACATAGAATTGTGCACGCAGAATCAAAACTCACTATAGGCTACGTTAAAATGGACCTTAAAATCACCGAATATGAAAATCATTGAAGTAACCACAAAAAAGCAACTGAAGCAGTTCATTCAGTTTGGTACAGACCTGTATCTTGACTGCAAGTACGCCTGCCCGCCACTCTTTAAAGATGAGTATGACACACTTTGCAGTGAGACAAACCCAGCATTTGAGGTATGTGAGGCTGTCTATTATATGGCTGTTGATGACTCAGGCAAAATCTTAGGACGCATAGCGGGCATAGTGAACCACCGGGCAAACAGTCATTGGAACGTTAAGAAAGTGAGGTTCGGGTGGTTTGATTTCATTGATGACCTTGCCATATCAAAAGCGTTGCTTGACGCCGTGGCTGAGTGGGGCAAGAGCAAAGGAATGGATACACTGAACGGTCCTGTAGGTTTCTCAGATATGGACAAGGAGGGACTTTTAGTTGAAGGCTTTGAGGGAGACCAACTTATGTCGGCAAGTTATAACTATGAGTACTACATAAAGCACTATGAGGCATACGGTTTTACAGAGGAGAGCAGTTGGCACGAACGTAAGTTAATTGTACCTGACAGCGTTCCTGAGCGTCTGCTGCGTGTGGCTGCAATATCACGTGAGAGATGCCATCTGAGACGCTTGGAGATAAACTCCACTAAAGAGGTTATGAAGACAATAGGCTACAAATTCTTTGACCTTATAGATGACTGTTACTCAGGGCTTTATAACTATTCTCCACTAACACGCCGTCAAAAAGAGTACTACAGTAGCATATACTTCCCCATTCTTAACTATGACCTTGTTACAATTGTAGTAAATGAGAAAGATGAACTCGTAGGCATTGGCATAACAATGCCTAACATAACAGAGGTGCTACGCAAGACCAAAGGCAAGCTATTCCCATTCGGGTGGTACCATATACTCAAGAAATTCAAGGCAAAAGAGCACGATGAGGTGGACTTGCTGCTCATTGCCGTACGCCCTGACTATCAAGGCAAAGGCGTGAACGCCATATTCTTTGAGCATCAGTTGCCAAACTTCTTTAAATACAAAGCCAAGTACGCCAACGTAACCAACATACTTGACACCAATGACAAGAGCATAGCAAACTGGGAGTACTTTGAGACAGCCTATATGAAGGCACGGAAAGCGTACGTAAAAGAAATAAGAAATGAGAAATAAGAAATAAGAAAGGTCCCCTCCTAACCTCCCCTCCAGGGGAGGAACACTCTTATTTCTTCTTTCTTCTTTCTCCTTTATAGTTCAATATGTATTATGATTATACTACTTACCGGCGGTAGTGCCGGAATTGGCAAGGCAACAGCGGAACTGCTGATGGAGCGTGGAAATACGGTCTACGCTCTCTCACGTCGTGGTGGAGAGGACCGCAGCAACGGTACTGGCTCCATAATAAACCTTATAGCCGATGTGACAAAACCAGAGACACTGCAAAAGGCTGTAAATGAGGCTGTTTCAAAAAGCGGACGAATAGATGCCTTAATCTGTAACGCAGGCAACGGCATAGCAGGCTCAGTTGAGGATACCTCACTTGAGGAGGTGCGTTACCAGATGGAGACAAACTTCTTCGGGGTGGTGAATACAGTTAAAGCAGTGCTGCCGCAGATGCGAGCGCAGAAGAGCGGACGCATAGTGGCAATGAGTTCAGTGGCTGCCATAGTGCCCATACCATTCCAGGCATTCTACAGTGCCTCAAAGAGTGCCATATTGCTCTATATGCAGGCACTTGGAATGGAGTTAGCCCCTTGGAACATAGAGTGCGGCTGCGTTCTGCCCGGTGACACCAAGACAGACTTTACGGCATCACGCAAATATACAGCGGCAAGTCAGGCTGAGACATCAGCCTACAAGGCAATGATGGATAAATCAGTAGGAAAGATGGAGGCAGATGAGCGTAACGGAGTGGAACCGTGCGTCATAGCCCGAGCCATAGCCTCACAACTCACACGCCGTCACGTAAAACCAATACTCATACCTGGAGCACAATACAAATTCATCTGCTTTATGATGAAGATAGTACCACAACGCCTACGGCTTGCAATAGTGAGAATGATTTACTCTTAAAAGTTGAAAGTTGAAA
>JAZLIE010000121.1:0-5095 GCA_045617165.1 Candidatus Enterocola sp.
ACCCAAGTCAACATCCGCTTCACCACTACTTTTAAGGGTGATATTTTTCGTAGAGCCATCCAAATTAAATGTCAAACCAGCAGCATCATCTGTAAAGAATCCTGCATTTTGAGCACAACCAACTGTAGTCAAGAACAATGAAGATACAGCAAATAAACATTTCAAGTGTTTTGAGATACAAACGAAAAGACGCTTCATATAGATTTTTGTTAAATTTTACTCGTTAACGTTAAGAGATTAAACACCAACATAAATAGATGACAAAGATAGCACTTTTAAATTTAAAAGCACTATCTTAGTGTGAAAAAGATTAAAATTATTTATTTATGCAACGCAACTTAATTGAAGTGAGTAATTTTTTTGTGTAAAGTGGGAAATCAGCCTGCAGAAGCCATCCGAAATAACCCGGGTCTTTCTTATAGACAGTCTCCACAGTAATACCCTTATATTTCCCAAAATTAAATACTTCCACCCTGTTATCATCATATACTATATGACCAGCGAAATCAGCGAATTTGCTGTGAGCGCTGAAATCAGATAGCATAGCGACATCATTCCGCAACTCTTCAGGATAACGGTCAAGTTGAGCCTTGAGGACATCATACGTGGCACGTATGTCAGCATCGGCGGCGTGTGCCTCATCAAGATTCTTCTGACAATAGAATTTATAAGCGGCTACAAGTGTGCGAGGTTCCATTTTATAGAAAATGTTCTGCACATCAATCATCTTCGCCTTTTTAAGGTCAATGTCAACTTCGGCACGAGCGAACTCCTCTGCCAAAAGAGGCAAATCAAATTTAAGTGAATTATATCCGCCCAAGTCACAACCCTTGAACACCTCCGCAAGTTCCTTTGCAGCCTGTTTGAATGTAGGACAAGCAGCCACATCAGCATCGGTAATGTGATGAATTTCACTTGCCTCCTCCGGAATATGGCGCTCGGGGTTTATGCGTATGCACTTTGACTCCTCCGTTCCGTTAGGATATACCTTTATATACCCTATCTCAACTATTCTGTCCTTAACAACATCAACACCTGTTGTCTCAAGGTCAAAAAATATTATTGGTTTTTTTAATATTAGGTTCATACTATATCGGCGATTTGGTGATGCGGTGATTTGGTGATTAATGTGGATTTTTATTGAGATATTTTGGCTTCTGGCTTGAGGCATAATAATTTTTTAGCCAGATAGTTTGGACTCAAGACCGAAGGAGTTTACTTGCGTAAATGACTGAGGTCAAGAATCCAAAATAGCGGTTAAAAAACATTATGACAGCATCATTGGCATTGCTAACATCAATACATTCACGTTTTCTTTCTGTTGCACTGGCACAAACAAGCCTGGGCAAGACTGGTTTGACAGGCGAATCTCTACATCATCACTATCCATATTAGCAAGCATATCAATTACAAGCGTTGATTTGAAACCAATTTCAATAGGCTCTCCGTCATACGAGCATGCAAGAGTCTCCTCACCCGCTGTGGCGAAATCAATATCCTGACCCATTATCTTCAAACTGTTTGATGACAAACCAAATTTAACAAGATTACTACCACGATTAGAGCAGACCTGTATTCTTTTGATTGAAGAGAGCAGTTGTTCCCTGTTAACTATTGCTACCAAGTTGCTGTTTTGAGGAATTACAGAATCATATTTTGGGTAGTTGCCCTCAATTTGACGTGTCACCATTGTGTACGCTGATGCCTGGAACACCATAAACTTATTGTCAAATGTGATATCTATGTCCCCTATCTCCTTTGCAAGCACACCTTTAAGCAGGTTGGCAGATTTTTGAGGAAGTACAAAACCCTTCTGAGCACCCGGATTTATTGATAGAGAGACCTTTGACAAACGATGCCCGTCTGTAGCCACTATATTAAGCCCACTCTCAACAAAGTGGAAACAGATACCATTCATAATAGGATGAATCTCATCATTGGCTGCGGCGTAAGCGGTTTTGGAAATAGAGTCAAGAAGAACAGAACTGCTCATCTTGAATGCGTCAGTATCATCTGCGTTAAGACCTGAAAACTCAACATAATCAGCGGCATTCTGACCCATAAAACTATACTTACCTGTATCAGAAGTCATTGTTATTGAGTAATTATGATCATCTATGTCAAAGGTAAGAGGTTGTTCACGCATCTCCTTTATAACATCACTCAACACATTAGATTGAATAGCCACCCTGCCGTCTCCTGAAAGATTCTCAATTTCCAGTACTGTAGATAAGGAGGTGTCTGAGTCAGAGGCTGTTACAGTCAGTTGATTACCTTCAACCTTAAAAAGAAAATAACCGTACACAGGGATTGCCGGTTTAGCCGCAATAAACTTGGATGCAATCTGCAACCTTTCATAAAGAAGTGATGATGATACCTTAAAATTCATAATATATTTGTTTTTGATTATTCCACTATTTCTAATCACGCTCAAACATTTTTCAAAGATAATGAAAATTCTCAGCGTCTCAAAGGCGTTTGCCAGCGTTTTTTTCTAACCATCTGATATACAAACACAAAAATTATCAACAATACAAGCGGGGCTATTGTGTTCACTATCTGTACCACGACTCTGTATTCAGATAACAGTTTTTTATCAAGAAGTCTGAGTTTCCACTCCCTGCCACGCAACTCCAGCCAACCCTCATCGTCGGTCAAATAATTTACAGCGTTAAGTATAAACTGCTCATTACCATAAGTTTGCCCCGAATATTTATCAACAGATATATCATCACGTATAACATCTCCGTCTGCAACAACAATCATTTTAGCGGAGACGCTCTTCTGCATCCTATCCTTAGCGCCTGATGTTATGTCAGGTGGTGTCATACGGTTTGCGAAAACAGATGGGAACCTACCTTTAAGCATCACTGATACAGGCAGATATGAGAAAGAGAAGAATGGTGATTCAGGAGATAGTTCCACAACAGACATATCAATCTGCATAGGAGCCTTGTCCAACCCCGATTTTGCAGATGAGAAGAGCAATGCCGATGCCTCCAAACCTGTCTTATTCTCACCCACCAATTCTACAACCGAAGAGAAATCAGCTCTTACTCCGGATAGATTTCTTGTTATGGCATTTGACGGATTTGGAATAAGTATTGGAGAGTAGTACCAAGGCATTGGCTCAAACTTAGGTTGCTCACCCTCAAGTGATGTATTCACAGGTACCAAAGCACACTGCGTGTCAAGGAGCAGAAGCGGCGATATACGCACACCGTATGTAAAGAGCATATCCTCTAAAGATATGTCATTGGCAATACCAACACTCTCCTTATCAGTGCGCACACCGTCAATCAGCCATAACACGCATCCGCCATACATTATATATTGGTCTATAATAAACTTATCGGTCTCTGAGAACTTACTAAGTGGACCTGCTATTATAACAGCCTTATATTTGTCAAGCACCGAGGCATCAGTACCAAGCACTCCTCTATCTACATTATAGTATGCTGACAACGCCTTGGTTATTGACAGAACATCTTGCTCAGCAAACTCATTATGCCCCTCAAGAAACGCCACACTTTCAGGATTAACCATCGTGGCACGACGTATCGCGTCAGTGAACTCATACTCCAATGACTCTATTGAGGCGTTAAGATTCTCTTCCCCGGACATTCCCTGAATATTTTTCAGAAGATTGACATTAACGGTATCACCTGCGGGGAAACTCACAACCGCCCACGGGAAGAGTACTTTCTGAATCATTCCGCCACTTGCATCACGATCATAGACCATAGTTGGCTTCAGGCCACGTTGCTCAAGTTCAAAATATCTCTTGCTTCTCCCTTTGCTGTCTGACGCTGAAGAGGGGTCAATCATACGCAAGTTCAAATTCCCGTCCCAATAGATACTCATCTCCTTGAGAAGATTTACAGCAGCCTCTTTCAGTCTAAGGAATCCTGAGTTCATATCCCCGTCAAGATATATATCAACATTGACGTCACTGTGAACACCACGAACTAACTGCTTTGTATTCTCTGAAATTGAGTAACGCTTCTCCTGTGTAAGGTCAAAGCGGCACATACTTACATTAACTAATGTGGAGATTACAGAAAAAAACGCCACCGCCACACACACTATTATAATTTTCCTTGGTTCCTGTCCCTTGACCCTTGTCCCTTGTCCCTTGACCCTTAACACTGTAAGACATAGGAATACAAGCGACAGCAGAACAAAATACCATACATCATTCAAATCAATAACCCCGCGACTCATTGAGTCATAATGAGAGGCAATGCCCAAACCACTCACCCAACGCGCTGTTGTGGCATCGGGGAAGAGAAGAGAGAGAAAATCAAAACCAGTATAAATTATAAAGCACAGGAGTGCCGCAAGCACAAAAGAGACTATTGAATTCTTGCTTACAGATGAGCAGAAGAGACCTATAGCCGTGTACCCCGATGCCAAAAACGCAAGTCCAATGAATGAGCCCCAGAAAGCGCCGGAATCAAGGTTGAACGGAGTGACGCCCAACAATCCCACACTCACCATATATAATAAGGTGGGAATTAACGCAACTATGGTGAGAATCCAACTTGCAAAAAACTTTGACAGCACAATTGAAGTTACACTCAAAGGTTTTGTATAGAGCAACTCTATTGTACCACTGCTCCTCTCATCAGAGAACATCTTCATTGTAAGGGCTGGCACAAGGAAGAGGAAAAGCCACGGAGAGAGCATAAAAAGTCCGTCAACATTTGCGTAACCTGAGTCAAGAACATTATATTCTGACGGAATAAGCCACAGAAATGAACCCGTAAGTGTCAGAAAAACAGCAATAATTATGAATCCGGCCGCAGACGAGAAGAAATTTGACAACTCTTTTTTTAGCAGTACAAACATTTTTCTTAAATTTGCACTACAAAGTTAGCGTTTTTTCAGTAATGACAAAAAGAGAGTGGACAAATAGAATAATTTTACTTGCAATTATTTGTATTGCAGGGGTAAAGATTTCTCCACTACGCTCCGCTCCGGTCGAAATGACGGAAGAACGCTCCACCCTTGACCCCAGTTCCTTGACTCTTGTCCCTTACTCCATAAAAATGGAGTTCAATGGCGGATACATCTATCCACACGATGTCAATAT
>JAZLIE010000122.1:0-4626 GCA_045617165.1 Candidatus Enterocola sp.
GTTAAAAGAGCCGATAATTTTAAAAATATGATTAAACTTTATTATGTGGAAAAAAGCAGTATTGACGAGCCATATCGTCATATTTCAATTCTTCAAAATGGTTTGTTGTCAGAAGATTTTGGTCCAGGCTTCTTTGATGAAGCATCAAATTTAATAAATCTTATATGGTAGAAAAATTATATATATATTGCGAATATGAGTTTCTGGAAGAACTTGTTGCAAAAAGTCGTACAGAATATAATGAAATATATCCTCGTTTAATAAGAATCCTACTCATACAATCAAATAATACAATAAATATTGTATGGAATACGAACTTAAGGGAGTTAAAAAAGCGTTTACAAAAACTAGATGCTAATTTATTTGATTCATTTAAGAGGGTTGCGTTGAATCGCTCTATTTTCATTGATAAGAATTTTGTATCTCAATCAATAACATTCTCTCCTAATTTATTGGAAAAATTTCCTTCAAGGTCAATTTTTTTAGTGATGGATGATAAGTTAGCAAATAAATTGAATGACTTCGGTTTGTTCTCTATAAGTTTTAATAATATCGTAAAGTTTCAAAATATTTTTTTTGGAGCAATAGAAATCCCTATTCAAAGCAGACAATCAATGATGTGGAGAGAACTCGCGGAATGTGTCCCTGTCATATCAGATACATATGTGTATATTGAACAATATGATATATCGGTAACAAACAAAAATGGAGTTGAGTTCTCAACTTATAATATTTTTCAACTATTGAAAAGTTTTCGAAAAAAAATAAAACATATAACATTCGTCGCTTCAAAAGATAGTAGGAATTATAAAAGTCAAGAGTATATAGAAAAAATAAAAGATAATGCTAGTAAAACTTTTCAATCTATTGAAGTATTGAGGGATTTATCCTACGATTTTTGCTTATGTAATGGTTACTATTGTCAAGAACATTTTCATGACAGATGTCTATGGAGTAACATATTATGTATTAGTGCTACTGCTGGCTTTGATAATTTGGATTCTAGTAACAGATATCATCAAACCTATAATGATCAAATAATAACAATCAAAATTCCTTATTTTGTATATTATAGTACACAAGATAAAGCGAATGAAATGTTTCATATGTTGAAGATGGTTAGGGAGGCTTTTAAAGATAAAAACAATGAAAATTGTTGGCACACTGGCAATAAAGAAAATATTAACATGTGTAACTTTTTATTTAATACCAATATGGATATGAACAAGGCGGTTTGGGTTCCGAAAAACTTTACTGGTTGTATTTCGTGTGATATGGTAAATGAACCATTTAAACAAAATGAACAAAAAAGAATTATACCAATATTTCCCAATATTGACATGCCATTTTCACCTATTGACTATCAAAATTCCAATATAAGATTATTGTTTTTGATGAAACAATCAAAATTGTATCAGACTTCAATTGACCATGGAGATTTTGGTGGACATAATCCTATGTTAGAACAATTACTTAACAATGATGACGATAATAATAGTGAGACGTATAAATTTATTAGGAAATCTTCACAGGATTTTTTTAAGAATGTGTTTTATGTTCAAGATTTTGCTGATGAAGAAGAAATGCTAAAGAAGCACGTTTCAATTATTAATTTGAACAAGTATCCAATGATTGTAAATGATGGTATTTTGGATGATGATTCAGCACAATTGTTCGAACAAGATAAAATATTACGGGAGTGGGTTGACAACTATCCTATTCTTGAAGAAATTCACAAAAATCACCCTGATATTATCATATGTTGTGGTACATTGAAACATTTTTTTACCCAATCACATGAAAAATATAAACAACCAGAAGAAATTAAAAATTTTGTTAAGAATGCAGATGTAAGAGATGTTTCTCAGTATATAATGGATTCTGATAAAACTTGCTATTGTAATATTATGGGATACAAAATAAAATTAATATACGATAAAGAAAACGATGTCGTAACAAATGCATATCATCCGTGTGAAAATGATTATACAGTATTTTTTGATGATAAAATAATAATAATAGATGCTCATAGTCCATTTTATTTAAAAGATAAAGGTGTTTGGATAAAAAAAGTTGCAGAAATGATAACATATGCATTAAAAAAACGCGAAGATATACAGTGGTAGAAAACAGAAAAAAAATTGTAGTTGCTCCTTATGTTGGTGAATTCTCTGTTTTGAATGAATATAAACCAGATAGTGTTATTGTATGGGGTAAGCGTCTATGGCATCATTTACCAGATGTTAATTGGCAAGAGGGAGAGACTTATTTGTTTGATGGATATACCGTTGATAATGGATATTATTTTTTTCAGAATGATAAACCCCATTGCGTTTGTTCCTATTTATCATCCTTCCTCTGCTTTCAGTTGGAATTGGTGGTATAATGTAATAAAGCCTTATATTGAGTGACTATGTTTCGCGGAGAATCTGTTTTTATATGTCCTAAATGTGGCAAGAGGTTTGTTGCTCCTGACATTGAGTTGGGAGCAACCGCTAAATCTCAACCTATGCCATGCCCACATTGTGGCACGCTGACCGACAAGAAATCCATAATCCCTGCATCGGTGTTTGGGTGGTTTAAATAGAGGGGTAGTGTGCGATTGTAGTGCTTTAACTCATTTTTTTAAATAGTTAAAGCACTACAATCGCATTTTTTTTTATATATTTGCAGAAAAAATAATATAAAAAATAATGGTGTACAAAGAAAATATCATAGGCAGAAAGTATGAACAGGACCTTCTTTCAATTTGTTTTGAGTCAAAAAAAGCGGAGTTTATAGCCATTTATGGGAGAAGGCGCATAGGAAAGACATACCTTGTCAAACAATTTTTTGATGATACGTTTGACTTTTATGCAACAGGAGTATATAATATAAGTAAATCAGAACAATTGAAACTTTGGCAGAGACAACTGCAAAAGTTTAGTGGACAAAAATGTATAAAACCCAAAGATTGGTTTGAAGCATTCAATCAATTGCAAGAATACATTGAAACACTTTCAGGTAAAGAAAAAATAGTTGTATTTATTGATGAATTGCCGTGGTTTGATTCTCATAAATCTGGATTCATACGTGCCCTTGAACTATTTTGGAATAGTTTTGCGGCGGATAGAAACGGCTTAAAGCTTGTAGTTTGCGGGAGTGCTACCACTTGGATGACAAATAAACTGCTTGGCGACAAAGGCGGACTTCATAACAGGGTAACACGCCCCATTAGGCTTGCACCATTCACATTGAGTGAGACAGAAGAATATTTACGCAGCCTCAATATTTTATGGGAACGAAAGGATATTCTTGACACATATATGATTCTTGGAGGTACTCCGTTCTATTTGTCACTTCTCCGTCCGGAACTAACATTATGGCAAAATATTGATGAGCTGTTCTTTAGTCAAAACGCCACATTAAATACAGAATACGAATTTCTTTTCAAATCACTATTTAAGGAAGCAACCATATATCGCAGAACAGTGGAAATATTATCAACAAAACTCAAAGGAATTACAAGGAAAGAACTTGTTGAGCAACTGAACATCAACAATAATGGCAAATTCTCGGAAGTATTGGATAATCTTGTAAAATGCGATTTTCTAAGAAAATATCAAGCATTTGGGAAGAAGGAACGAGATATGTTATATCAGCTTTCCGATATGTACACCCTTTTTTACCTTAGATTTGTAAAAAACTACTATGGCTTAAACAAAAATGCTTGGAGCAATATGGAAGAAGGCAGACGCAATGCGTGGTCCGGTTATGCTTTTGAGCAAGTTTGTATTTTACACATAAACCAAATAAGAACTGCCCTTGGCATATCAGGAATAGTAAGCGATGTATGCTCTTGGTGTTTCAGAGATAAAGAACAGAGTGCACAGATAGACATTATAATTGACCGAGCAGACAATGCAATAGACTTATGTGAAGTGAAATATTCTGACCACGAATATGAGATAAAAAAGGAATATGCGGAATGGTTACGTGAAAGAAGGGAGTTATTCCGTCAGGCAACAGGCACAAAAAAGTCACTTAGATTGACCATGATTGCCTCTGGCGGAGTAAAGCAAAATATGTACACATCTATGTTGCAGGGAAAATTATCATTGGATAATTTATTTCTGTAATCCCTGCATCGGTGTTTGGGTGGTTTAACTAAAAATCCGCTTGTTTGGGATAATTGTAAATTTGTTGTATATTTGCAGAAACAACAATACGCATCAGTTTATGAGACGTCCCAAAATAGTAAATAGTATAAAAATGGCAATGAAACCATTTGGAGACTATGTTCAGACTATTATGTTCGGGTCTGAGGCAAGGGGGGATGCTCGTCGGGATAGCGATATTGATTTGTTACTTCTTGTGGATACTGACTACTTGAATTTATCAAAAGAGCAAGAGCTAACTATGCCTCTATATAGTATTGAGGTAGAGACTGGTGTCAGCATTAATTCAGTGGTTATGACAAAGAATCAATGGAATAGCAGACCTTTTTGACATGAACCCCGAAAGTTAGACAAAAAACTTTCGGGGTATTTTGTTATGTCTATGAAATACAGGAAACATACTTTTGAAGACCGACTAAAGTATATGCAGATGCTTGAGAACGATTTCACCATTAATTACATCCACAGA
>JAZLIE010000123.1:0-3207 GCA_045617165.1 Candidatus Enterocola sp.
TGTCCAACTTAACTTTGTGGTGCCCCCTGTAACATTTGCAAGCGGAGATTTAAAGGTTGTATCAACAATAACAAAAGCGGGTGTGGCAGGCAAGCTATACACAGAGACCAACTCAAGTGAGGTTGCCATAAACGCAAACGATGTTGCAAAAATAGATCGTTCAATAGTTCTTGTGCAAGATGTGCAAGGCAATTGGTACGACGTGTGCAAGATAGGCTCTCAGATATGGACGGCTGAGAATCTGCATTGCAGCCAGTATGACACAAATTCTGAGGCATACAACGCCGAATGGCTTGACACACCACATACATTACCTCTATACGTGCCTAGTAGTTCTGGCGATATGCTATATACTCCATACTATTTCGCAAGTACTAAGGATGAGTACGGCTACTACTATAACTGGGCTGCAGCTGTTGGCATTGCTGATGGTCATACAGGTAAGGTCAGCGGCAAACGTCAGGGAATCTGCCCCAACGGTTGGCATGTTCCGTCAAATGAGGAATGGACAGCTCTTATAAATCGTGTAGAGCAAACAGACGGCAGAGGTACAAGTAAAGCCGGCAAGTATCTGAAAACAACAACTAGTTGGGCTGGAGGCGGCAATGGCACAGATTCGTACGGTTTTGCGGCTATGTCAGCCGGGCAATGTCTTCCGATGGCTGGATTGCAGGCAGATGGCTATCTTACCTATATTCAATCATCGACTAGTGCTACATCTTCTGCAACTAGTAATTTGTGCAGTTTGAGTAATGGTAATGATAAGGCGGATGTAGGGACTATGAATTCGGGCATCGGAGAGTCTGTACGATGCATAAAGAATCAGGAATAATTACACCTAAATTCACGATACTCACAGGGTCAAGGGAGAGACAAAACTCCCTTGACCTTTTGTTTTGGACTTTTTTGTAGTTCTATAAACTTTATTGTACCTTTGTGCTTTGAAAAATAAAAATTTTTAAATTATGAAGAAACAAATTTATTCAGCTCCCAAGATGAAACAAGTGATAATGGAGGCTGAAATGCCCGTAATGGCAGGGTCTTACGCTCCGTCAAAATCAGGTAGCATTGCGTCTATGCAGTTAGGTGCCACAGGGGCATGGTAATCAGTTATAACAAAAAAACAGATGAAAAAGATTGTCTGCATAATGGGAGCGGCATTGGTAATGAAAACTACTCAAATGCACAAGGCTGGATTTGTAAATATAATCGGGAACCCAAATGTGGGCAAGTCAACGCTTATGAATGCGTTGGTGGGAGAGCGTATATCCATTATCACATCCAAGTCTCAGACAACACGTCATCGCATTATGGGAATAGTGAACGGAGAGGATTTCCAGATTGTCTATTCTGACACCCCTGGCGTGCTTAAGCCTAACTACCGCCTGCAGGAGTCAATGCTTGAGGCATCGGAGTCAGCACTTACAGATGCAGACATTCTGCTCTATGTCACTGATACTGTGGAGACATACGACAAGAATCCTGAGTTCCTTGAGAAGGCTAAGCGGTCAGGTGTCCCCACTTTTCTTATCATCAACAAAATTGATTTGCTGCCAGACCAAAAGGAGTTGGAGGCGCTTGTTGAGAAGTGGCACACAATTCTCCCCGATGCCAATATAATACCACTCTGTGCAAAAGAGAAGTTCGGCGTTGATATGCTTTTAAGCGGAATCAAGGCTAAACTTCCTGAGAACCCTCCATATTTTGACAAAGATGCTCTTACAGACCGTCCTGCAAGGTTCTTTGTAACGGAGATAATCAGAGAGAAGATTCTGGAACTTTATGACAAGGAGATTCCATACTCATCAGAGGTTGTCGTGGAACGCTTTAAGGAGGAACCGTCAATAATACGTATAAATGCAGTCATATACGTTGAAAGAGAGTCTCAAAAGGGTATAATAATAGGTAAGGGCGGCTCAATGCTTAAGAAGACAGGCACGGCGGCACGCACTGAAATAGAGAAGTTTTTTGATAAGAAGGTCTTTCTTGAGTTGTTTGTAAAGGTAGAGAAGGATTGGCGTAACCGTGACAAACAACTAAAGAATTTCGGCTATCAACTTAAACAGGAATAATCAAATCACCGAATCACCGCATCACCTTATTACCAAATCACCAATAGAATATGAGTATAGTAGCAATAGTAGGTCGTCCGAATGTAGGTAAGTCAACACTTTTTAACAGACTTACAGAGACAAGGCGTGCCATAGTGAGTGAGGAATCAGGTACTACCCGTGACCGTCAGTACGGTAAAGTGGAGTGGGGTAAAAAGGAGTTCTCTTTAATTGACACAGGAGGACTTGTCGCCGGCAGCGATGATGTTTTTGAAGAGGAGATAAACCGTCAGGTGAATCTTGCCATAAAGGAGGCTGACCTTATTTTGTTTATGGTTGATGTTCAGCAGGGTGTTACGCACCTTGATATGGAAGTTGCAAATATTTTGCGTAATTGCAAAAAGCCTGTAATGCTTATTGCCAACAAGACCGATAATAATGACCTTCAGTATGATGCTCCTGAATTCTACAAATTAGGTATCGGAGACCCAATGTGCATCTCCTCTATGAGCGGTTTCGGAACGGGAGATTTGCTTGATGAGATTATAAAGAAACTTCCGGAAGACTTTGAGCCGGAAATAGATACAAATATTCCAAGGGTTACGAGAACAGTCTCTCGCTTGTGCAGCCTGATGATGACCTATCGAACAACTCGGCATTGCGCCAGCTCGACTACAGCGCTTCCCTTCTCCAGAAGTCGCGCAAGATTCTCCAGACAAACTTCATGCCTACGCTTGCCATGCAGCTGACCGGACAGTACAACTCATATTCCAACAATGACTGGAACCTGTTCAAGTATAAATACTCTCCGTCGGCAACACTCGCCTTCGCACTCAGCATTCCAATCTTCAAGGCAAGCAACTGGACAAAGCTGAAGTCAAACAAGATACAGCTGGAGCAGCTGGAGGACACACGCATGGACACACAGCGCAAGATTTCACTTGCCGCAGAGAGCTACAAGCAGAATATGGCAAGCACAATAGCCCAGGTGGAGTCAAACCGCGAGGCTGTGAAGCAGGCTAACAAGGCTGTGGCAATATCAAGCAAATGCTACGAGGTGGGACGCGGTACGATTCTTGAGCTCAACCAGAGCGAGACTGCACTCACCCAGGCAGAGCTCACATACAACCAGAGTATATACAGCTATCTCACTAAC
>JAZLIE010000124.1:0-2015 GCA_045617165.1 Candidatus Enterocola sp.
TGGTCATTGGATTGATTTTGGCATGGTACATTTTCCAAACGGTAAGGGTTATTTCTCATAAAACAAACTACTCTCCCAAAAGGTGAGTAAAAACTACTCAGAAAGGAGCGTTTCTTATGCGTTTGCAAGTAGTTATAAGTCCCGCATTAGCCACAAGGCTTAAAAACTACATCCGGGCAACGGGCTTGAATGTGGGCGAAATCGTTAGGGCTGCATTGGATGAGTATTTGAAGAAACGGGGTCAGTAATATGGTTGATATTCAGAACCAAGAAGAATGGTTTGAACTTGCCAGTGGTAGGTTCATTGCTGATACCGAAATCTCAAAGAAAATGGTTACTCTCAAGCGTATCAGACCTGAGTGCAATCAGGAAGATGCAACCAACTTTTCATGGGATGAAAGCGGAATGGCTGAACTCTTTAATGAGGTTTATCAGTGCGATACCCGGTATTGTCCTGAGCGTAAAAGTTGGTACACCTATGATGGCACTTGTTGGAAGAAAGATACCGAGGGCTTACTTGTATCATCCAAAGTCCGTGAGTTTGTAAGGCTTTTATGCCTTTACGGGTCAGAGATAACCGATGAAGAAAAGCGTAAACCCTTTCTCACATGGGTTGGAAAAATGGGGGATAGGAGGTTCAGGGAGCGGCTCATAAAGGATGCCCGTGATAATATGAGTATCAATGCCGCTGCTTTTGACAATCAGCCCTATCTTATCAACTGTCTGAATGGTACTTATGACTTAGATGAAATGGTGTTCCGTGAACATCGGTGGGATGATTTTCTCACGATGCAAACGAACTTCAATTTCACTACAAGGGATGTATCTGAGATACATTTCCCCCGTTGGGATAAGTTCATTGATGAAGTTACTTGTGGGGATAAGGAAAAAGCCCGGTATTTGCAGATTGCTTTGGGTTATTCCATCTTAGGTACAAGCAAAGAGGAATGTATGTTCATTCTTCATGGTAAAACAACCCGCAATGGAAAGAGTACCCTGCTTTCTGCCATTCATCATCTACTTGGTAATTACGCTATGGTTTCTCCTGTCAGTATTATATGCAAATCTGACCGGGCAAAAAACGCAGAAGCGGCTTCCCCTACCATTGCTGCCCTCAAAGGAAAACGATTTGTTACAATGGCAGAAAGCAATCAGTATGGGAAACTGGATGAGGAAACCATTAAGCAGCTTACGGGTGGTGAAGAAATCTCAGCCCGAAATCTGTATGAAAGTGTTATGACCTTTCTCCCTCAGTTTACCATGTGGCTTTCCTGTAATGACCTCCCTGCTGTTCAGGATAAATCCCTGTTCGCTTCTGACCGTATCAGAGTAATTGAGTTCAATAGACATTTTACGGCTGATGAGCGGGATGAAACTCTCAAAGATTTGTTTCAGACTCAGGAAGCCATGCAGGGTATATTTGCTTGGTTGGTTGCCGGGTGCTTCATGTATAAGAGGTTCAAGCTTAAAATGCCTGAGCATTTGCAAGAGGTTGTCAGACAGTATGAAAAGGACAATGATATTGTTTTACAGTTTCTTGAAGATAAGTGCGAACAGGACGATGAAGCTAAGGTAAAGCAAAATGATTTGTACGGGCATTTTAAGATATGGTGTAAGGGAAACGGGTATTACATCATGAACAGTAAAAAGTTTGCGGCGGCTCTTAATGCTCATCCTGAATGGGTAAAAGAAACTTATATGAGTAGCGGATATAAGTGTATAAAAGGGTTGGCAATGAAAGGGTAAACAGTAGAGTAAGTAGAGTAAAATGGTATTTTGCTATAAAGTCCCTTATAGAGAAGCCCTATATAGAGAAGTTATAGGAAAAAAGGCAATATACTCTACTAACTCTACTGAGAAAGGAGAAATTTTCAGAAATGACTATCAAAGAAGCATTATTGAAAAAGGGGTATTCGATTATTGACCTCTTTGAGAAATGTGCGGCAAAGACTGACCCGGAAATAGAGTATATGACGGTTTCAAAGAATTGCCGTGTACCACGGGAACAGGTTGAC
>JAZLIE010000125.1:0-52140 GCA_045617165.1 Candidatus Enterocola sp.
GTGTGCGGCAATGCAGAGGTGTGCGGTGATGCAGAGGTGTGCGGCAATGCAAAGGTGTGCGGCAATGCAAAGGTGTGCGGTGATGCAGAGGTGTGCGGCAATGCAGAGGTGTGCGGCAAAGCATGGGTGTGCGGCAATGCAGAGGTGTACGGTGATGCAAAGGTGCACGGCAATGCAAAGGTGTGCGGCAAAGCAAAGGTGTGCGGCAATGCAGAGGTGTGCGGCAATGCAGAGGTGTACGGCAATGCAAAGGTGTACGGCAATGCAAAAATATCGCAAATGGAAGATTATATCGTCTTCAAAAATTGGTGGTCAAGCGGTCGTTATTTTACATGGACACGTTCCAACAACATGTGGAAAGTGGGATGTTTTTACGGCACAGGTGAGGAACTTATTGCAAAGGCTTACGAAGATAGCAAAAATAATGGTCGTGAGTATGAAAGAATAGTCAAGTATGTTGAGGAGATATTAAAAGATAAATAACAATCAAGTAATTTTATTATGACATCATTAAATCGTATTGAGATTATCGGTAACGTGGGATGCGATGCCGAAGTAAAGAAAGTTGGAGAGAGAACACTTGTCAAGTTTTCCGTTGCAGTGACAAAGAGTTATAAAGAAAAGAGTGGCGAGATGAAAACCGATATAACGTGGTTTGCTTGCTACTACTGGACTAACAATGACAAGTTGGCGCGGTACATCACAAAGGGCATGAAGTTGTTTGTTGGGGGCGAGATGTGTCTTAACGTTTATACTGACAATGAGGGCAACAAAAAGAGTTTGTGGTTCATCAGTGTGACCAATATCATCTTCTTGGGCTCCAACGAGAGTACTGGCGAGAACGTAAACAAGAGTAACGAGGCAAAACAACCTACAAACGAAATCAATTCTCCGAAAGAGATTGCCGACAAAGTGAGCGGTGGTATGGGCGGAGATTTGCCATTCTAAATTTTGTACGTTCAAAAGTATTATCTATTTTTGTAGCGACATAAGCAGAATAGACTCCAACCTATTTTGCGCAATAAAATGGATATATCAGTAACGATATAGCATTTGAGCCCTATGCAGTTAAGTTGGAGAAATTGTATAGGGTTCATTCTTTTAAGTATGAAATATAGTTTATTGGGATTCAATCAAGCAAAGGTTTTGGATATACCTAACATTGATATTCAAGACTTGATTATCCTGCGTTGGGTAATGGACTTGTTTTCAAGAGCCAGTTCAATCAGGAAAGAGGTTAATGGTAACACTATGGTATGGGTTAAGTACGATACGTTGCTTGAAGATATACCTATGCTTGGTATTCAGAAGAGAAGCCTTGAACTGAGGTTTTCCAAACTTGTCAAATCGGGCTTATTGTTACACTATCATGATAAGACCAATGGCAGTTTCAGTTACTATGCAGTGACATCACTTCTTGAAAACTTGATATATGACAACGAGGGGTGCGAAAAAAATTTCATAGGGGGTATGAAAAATTTTGCAGAGGGGGGTACGAAAAAAATTGCAGACCAAAAACTTACTACTAAAAATACTTATATAGAAAATAATAGAAAAGAAAATATACAAAGAAAAGATGAGTTTTTCGTGTATCTTCTTGGTATGGGTGTAGATGAGCAGAACCTTAAAGACTGGCTTGAGGTTCGCAAGGCGAGGAAGGCGCCAATGACCTGGAGCGCAATAAAGATGCTTGAACGTGAAGCGCTGAAAGCAGGCAAATCGGTTGCTGAGGTGGTGCAGATATGTGCCGAACGTGGATGGCAGGGCTTTAAAGCCAATTATATGGCAAGAGGCTTGAAAGATGAGTTAAAAGATAGAGAAGTACCTAAACATCCTAACTATGACAAAGGTTTTGAATAATATTCTCCATGCGGATCTGAATGCGGAAGGTTTTAAGGCTTATGCCGATTTTTATCTGCAACACAAGCAACTTGAAGCAGAGCGACCAACGTATGAACAGATAGGAGCAATAAGTAATTGGACTGAAAGTAACAAGAAAGGTTTAATGCTTGCAGGTAACGTGGGCAGTGGAAAGACCACACTTGCACGCATGACGATGAACTACATTGCTATGCAAAGTACATATCAAGAGAGTATAATGGCGGAGATGGGAGTTGTGACCGCAAAAGACTTGGTGTTGTATGCGATGCAGGACTACCCCGCAACAATCTTGAAGTATAGCACAAAGAAATGCCTGATGATTGATGACTTGGGTAATGAGCCGAAGTCTATCAACGTGTATGGCAATGTGCTGATGCCGGTGGTTGATGTGATAGAACGTATCTATGAACTTGACAAGGTGCTTATCATTACCACCAATCTGGACACCGATGCGATACGGCAAAAATATGGCGAACGTGTCTATGATAGAATGAAAGAGATGATGTATATAGTAACGTTTAACAATAATTCTTATAGACGATGAACGAAAATGTAAACGAAAGCAACTGCAACTCTCAGACCGAGATGATTTATTCTTATTTGAAAGAGGGCAACCGAATCAACCCGCTCAAAGCGCTGCATTTGTTTGGTTGTTCAAGATTGACATCCCGCATTTGGGATATTGAACATCGGCACGAAGTCAAGGTGCAACGTGAGTACAAGGTTTGTATAAATAGGTTTGGTAAACAAGTTAAGGTGATGGAGTACTGGTTATGAAAAATGTGTTGGAGCGATTTGAAGATTTCAAGGATTGTGTATATAAGATTATGTACGATAACGTATTATATCCCGATGATTTAACGCTGTATCATAGAAGAAAACTTGTTCCGTGCGCACTAAGGCAGGCACTTACACTTATCTTTCACGAGGAGCATTACAAAATAGAACATATTGCAGTTGTGTTGCACAAGGATAGATGTACTATATATTCAAGCATTAAAACCGCAATTGAGCGCAAGGAGAACAAGGATAAGATATTTACTGAGATTTACAATAGGCTAATAGATAATGACAAGGAAAAGTTACATTGTAGGTATTGACCCCGATATTGATAAGAGTGGTGTTGCCATGCTTGATATGGTTAAGAAACAATTCGTGTATCTTGGTGCACTACCCTTTCCCAGATTGTTGGAGTTTGTAGAGAGCAACAAGGATGATGCGTGTTTTGTTGTAGAGGATAGCGATATTGCAACGAGTTTTCACTACATACGCACCGATAAGCCCGCCATCATCTTCGCCAAAGGCAGGAGTGTCGGTTTGTGTCATGCCACGTTCCGTCACTTGTGTGAGTACTTGGACTATGTTGGTGCCGAGTATGTGAAGCAAAGACCTTTGCGCAAGATGTGGAAAGGCAAGGATAGAAAGATAACTCATGAGGAGTTAAGTTACTTTGTCAGTGGACTGCCTAAACGGACTTCGCAAGATGTGCGTGATGCGTGTCTGCTGGCTTGGAATGAAGCACGATTACCGATAAAAGTCAAAGCAAGATGAACGAGAGTATTATTTGTAAGAGAAACATTGAGGTATTTGGCAAGGAACATATCAAAGATGTTGCAATAGAGGAGTGTACTGAGTTGATACAAGCCTTGATAAGGGAGCGCAGGGGTAGGAACGTGGAAAGTGATGTAGTGACTGAGATTGCTGATGTGCAGATAATGTGCGAGCAGCTGATGCAGATATATGGTCGCAAGGAAGTCACGCAGGAACGTTACCGCAAGTTGCGCAGACAAGAAATGCGTATAAGGAAGCATCTTCGCAATAAAGACCATTCTTTTGACTTCTAAGCCACTTTGTACCATTTTAGGTACATTCATACCTTTGAGGTAAGATAATCGTTTGTAGGGGAGATTTGGCAAAATTTAGGTAGGTATCAAACAAATTTCAATTTTCTTTAAAAAAAAGTTGAAAATTATTTGTTTAATACAAAATAATCTTTTACCTTTGTGCCATACTTAACAAACAAAACAAACAATTATGACTACAAAGGTATTTAACAAGAACTATTACGCAAAGGTTTACGGAGTAGATGAGAATGGCAGACTTATCAACACATTGGTTGGTCTTGGCAAGTTGAGAGAGATGTTTGGCGATTTTGCCGATAAATTTTTAGAGAAGTTTGACGAGTGTGGCTTGGACAGCAAGTCTTTCAAGTTGAGAAGTAAGAGTTACAAAGTTACATTGTATTGCAGGTAAATTTTTAGTGTTATGGATTACGTTATTAAGATAAATGGTTGGCATGAGGCGATAATGCCCGAAGGCAAGTGTTACACTTTGGAGGAACTGCAAGCAATCGTTGGTGGTTACATTGAGATTGTTCAACTTGGCGATGGTGTGGTTATGGTGGTTGATGAGGAAGGTAGGTTGAAAGGTTATGAGCAAAACCTGTGTGCGTCATTCTTGGCAAAGCGCAATATCGTTGGCACCGTGCTTGTGTGCGATAGTAAACATATTGATTAACCTTATAAACAAAACTGATATGAAAGAATTTGATTTAGAAAAAGCAAAGGCGGGCGCACCAGTACGCACTATTGATGGTACGAGCGTGAGAATTATCTGCTATGACCGCAAAGGTGATTTCCCTATCGTGGCGTTATTGAATTACGGACAAAAGAACGAAGAGGTGTATCACTATGATGTTAGTGGTAAAACACGTTACCATATCAAGAACAAGGGAAAGAATCTTGTAATGGAAAGTACCGAACATGAAGGTTGGATTAACATCTACAACATTAGTGGTAACTATCGCATAAGTTTTGTGTATTCAAGCAAAGAGGCTGCCGAGGAAGCGGTTGCTGATTTAGATAAGTATGTTACAACAATCAAGATAGAGTGGGAGGAAAGAGTATGAAAGTGAATGAACTTATGATTGGCGATTGGGTTTTGATTAAAGGAAAGCCTATCCGTTTATCAATACAAGACCTTGTATTTATTCATCAAGGTTTAGAATGTGAACATATCCCGCTGACTGCTGAAATCT
The DNA here is from genome assembly GCA_045617165.1 of Candidatus Enterocola sp. Lineage (GTDB taxonomy): Bacteria > Bacteroidota > Bacteroidia > Bacteroidales > Paludibacteraceae > Enterocola. The sequence goes on from JAZLIE010000125.1 coordinate 4,919, forward strand.
TAGAGAAGAACGGATTTGAAATGACTGACAAAGAAAGGAAATTGGAAAGATATATGCTTAAAACCACTTGGAAAGATGTTATAATATTCCATGATGGTTTTCGTAACTCGTTCTCCTTAAATCCTATCGGTGCATTAGTCCCTATCCACTATGTTCACACTTTGCAACATGCTTTGCGTTTGTGCGGACTTGATGAATTGGCAGATAATCTTATAATTAACTAATAAAAATCAAAATTATGTTTAACGAACTTATGAACAAAAAAGTCCTCGTCAGAAGTTATGACGCAGGCGTGTATTTCGGCACTCTGGTAGAAACAAACGAAGATGGCACAACCGTAAAGTTGTCCAAAGTGAGAAATATTTGGTCTTGGGAGGGTGCATCTTGCTTGTCTCAGATTGCCAACGATGGTATCAAAAGCGGAAAGGTATCACCAGTAGTGAGCAGCATGGTGTTGATGAGGGTATGTCAAATCATTCCTCTTGCAGACAAGGCGATAACCAATCTTGAAGGAATTAAGGTATGGCAAAATTAGAAGATAAGATAAAGTTGTTCCTTGATGTCGGCGACGGCTACGGCAACGGCTACGGCTACGGCGACGGCAACGGCTACGGCTACGGCGACGGCGACGGCTACGGCGACGGCTACGGCAACGGCAACGGCTACGGCAACGGCTACGGCAACGGCGACGGCTACGGCGACGGCAACGGCTACGGCGACGGCAACGGCAACGGCGACGGCATTAAGCAATATAATGACATGGATGTTCATATCATTGACAACATTCCCACTATAATAACTAATATCAAAGGGCAGATAGCAAAAGGTTACACTATAAGAAATAATACCCAACTTGTTCCGTGTTATGTTGCTAAGGTAGGTGACTTTTTTGGACATGGCAAGGATGCTCATTCTGCACTTACTGCGGCAACGAAGAAGTATAACGAAAACAGACCATTGTCAGAACGTATTGATGATTTTGTCAAGGAATTTCCTACACTTGAAACAAAGGCTAAGGTAAAGAAATTCTACGATTGGCATCATACCCTTACTGGAAGTTGTGAGTTCGGTCGCAATGAATTTATTGCAAGACACAATCTCAGTCTTAATGATGTGGTTTCCGTTGCGTTCTTCCTTGATATAACCGCTAATGATTATGGTAGTGATGTAATAAGACAAACAAGAGAGAGGTATCAATAACCTCTCTCTAACTTCAAAATTGAATGATATGGGAAAGACAAGAGTAAAAGAAGGTGAAAAGAAAGCAAAGGAAGCTTATATGAACTACATCAGCAATGCCGAGTATAAGCAGGGCAAGAGCGAGAAACAAACGTTTATAGACGGATTTTTAGCAGGTGTGCAATATATCAATTTCCTGATGTTACGAAAATGTTAAAGGGTAACTGATATGACAAACGAAGAAAAAGCAGTTGGAATAGGACTGCACGTTAGAGATTTATGCCTATCTCAAGGAGTTACAAGAGACAACGCCGAAACTGCATCATTGCTGGCACAACAATCAGCAATGGAAATGGCGAAGTGGAAAGACCAACGAATGATAGAAGCCCTTAATAAGGCTATTGAATCTGCAAATGCATATTACGATAAAAAACCGAATCAAAATATGTTATGCAGAAATATTGGAAAAATTGAAGTTCTTAGCATGCTTTTGGATAAGCCGTTTCCTTATGACAAATTGCACATGAATTTTACTACAATGGATTAAATTATGACAAACGAAGAAATACAACAAGCCGCTGACAACTACATCGGACACCCTTATGAAGTTGATGAAGGTTATGATATATCAGGTATGAGAAAGGCTTTCATTGCAGGAGCAGAATGGAAAGATGAGCAATTCAATGCTAAAAAGGCTGAACTGATAGATAAGGCTTGTGCATGGTTGGAATATATGGAAGGGGCAGAACTAATTTTCGTGAAAGAAGAAATGATAGATGAATTTCGTAAAGTAATGAACAATGACAGACGCTGATATTATAGACCTTATCAAGACTATTCAGTCAATGGAAGAACGGGGGATATTCGTTAAAGACTACGATATTATGGATGCAGTAGAACTTGTTAAATTTAATCGCATTGTAGATAATGACATTGTAATGAACGAACTTTTAGAACGATAAAAAGTAATGAAACAATGAACAGACGAAAGAAAGGGCTTTGGTTATGCAAAGTCAATTTGGCATACACCGATAGAATGATACTCCGATATGACGGAGAATGGTGGCAGTACCTTGCCCCGAACATTCATGTCAACCTTGAAGGTTGGATTGGAGTGGACTTTGATTTTGAACCGATAGAATTTATTAAATGATATGACAACAGAAGAGAAAGCAAAGAGGTATGCAGACCGCAAGATGCAAGGACATACCGATAATGATATTTGGAATTTTTACTACAACTTTTATTTGGAACGATATGGAACTGACTTGGCATGATGTGATGCAGATAGTGGAGATATCAGATGATGTTATCTCAAGGTGGAGGGTAGAAAAGAAATCATTTGATAAAGAGAGTTATTACACACAAGTGTTGAACGAATTTAATGAGAAAAGGAAATGACATCACAAGAAGCGAGAATAGTGTTAAGCGAGATGAACAAATGGAGGAGCTCACAAGGGGAATATGATGTTGCAGGTGCGACAATGCCATTCTCTCCATTGGTCTTTGGGGAAGCGATAGACAAGGCAATAGAGGTACTTGATAAGGAGTTGAACGATGCTGAACAGCCTTGAACGTGCAATAATGGCTGATAACCTTGCTGAGGCGAAACGCCTGTGCAAAGAGATACGAGATGCAACCGATAACGAAGATGTACTGCGTGCGGTACGTTTAACCGAAAAGATATTGTTATGACACGAGAGGAAATGAAAGAGAAAATCCTTGCCGATAAGGAACTGACCACAAGACTGATAATTTTTACCAACCTTGCCTATGCGCTTATTGATGTGGCAGACGCCTATTTGTGCGAGGTGGAGGGCGTATTAAGAAAAGCCCACATGAACGCCAATCAAGATGTGAAGAAACGCATCGGCTTTGCTAAGAACACCGCCAAGCAACTAAGGTCACACATATCCTTCCTGCTTGATGATGTGAATGGAACGAAAAGCAAGCCGGTGGGAGAGGATTTTCATAACGATTTTGACCTTACAAGTGATTTCTTGTACGATATGGTATTGTTGCTTGCAGATAGGGTGGGCGATAATGCCGATGTAGGAACACTGATAAGGGCGCAGATATTCAACAACAAGTCACAAGGCAAGTTTTATGAACTGCTCAGACCGAAACTATAAAAGGGGCTACAAACCCCTTTTTTTGTTGTCAGAACGAATAACCGATGCCGAGACCTATATACCAACCCACACTTGCATTGCTTGCCTGGAACGGGCGCACAACACCGACACCTGCCTGCAATCCGTAACTGAACTTGCGCCACTCCTTCTTGGTGGCAATTTTTGTTATAGTGGTGGTTATTGTCGGTCGGTAGATACTGATACTATCCAAACGTGGCTCATACCCACTTACCACCGCGCGATACAAACTATCTTCATATACACGTTGCTCCCTCGGCAAGTATAACGTATCAATACGCAACAATGTGTCTCTAATGACAACCTTTATTGTTTCGGTCTTAATTTCCCTTATTTTTGTTTCTTTTGGCTTGTAAACGATTATCGTATCTATTGTGGTAGTTTGTACCACTTGGGGTGCGTTATTCGTTTGTAGAGCCTTAAAATAGGTTTGTGTCAAATGGTGGGATAAAAAGCCGACAAGAAAGGCGATGAGATAACCCACCGCCTTAATCAAATAGGAGCGCATCATTCAGTTGGTTCGGTTGGTTGCAGCTCAACATAAGTAATGACTACTGCATCACTTGAAATAGTGTAGGTCAGTACCAATGAGGAATAGAACAGGATGCCGATGCTCAATTCATCATTCAAGTTGTCGGCTTGATTGACAAAGGCGTGCATGTTCTCATCCTTATCAACGATGATACAACCGCGACCACCCACAACAGCATTATAAGCGGCAGTAACCTGCTCAACAGACAATGCCGGTACTTGGTACGCCCCGGCGGTAGTGTAATTCTCGGACTGCACCATCAGCGCACATTCGGGGTCGGGAATACTCGGTATCAAATCCATGATACCATTCAAGATAGCGGGAAGTACGGAACTTGCATCAATCTGCGTTCCTTGTCCCTCAATCTTCTTTGCAATCAGACCTTGGATCTCTTCTTTTGTCATAGCAGTAATTTTTAGAGGTTATTATTCTGCAAATATATGAATTTTTTCTTTCGCTCCAAACTGCGGAAGTACATCAACATGCAACCAACTCACGCCACCTTCCAGTCTTACGTTACATGGCAATAGGTCTTGCTTTGCAATGATGAGTTGTCTCGCCTGTTCTGCACTCACACCTTGCACATCAATATCGCACGCCTTGCCGAGAACATGGCTTGAAAGATAAACACTTTTCTTTTCTTTGACAAGTTGGCACTGGTTACATCGCAACCCACGTTGGTGCGCTTGTTTCTTGTTCACTACCATTGGTCGGCAGAGTATCTTTGTGCGGAGTATGAGTAACACATTCAGCAGGTCGGTGTCAAGGAACTGCCAACTCTTCTCGCCCCACTTGGCAAACGTATGGTCGCACACAAGTTCACTTGCTTTGAAGTACTTGCCTAATTCTTTAATGATTTCTTCTCTTGTCATACTAATACTATTTTCTTGTTAATTGAATCAACCCTCACTCTCTTGTCTGCAATAGCATTGAAAAACCGATGCAGGTTGGCTCGGTCGGCAGACGCCTTCAACATACCTGCATACGAATTAAGACCACATAGTGTATGTTGCAGATTACGCTCTCTATTGTGTGCATTCGTTATTGCACGAGCAACAATCTTCCTGTTAAGATGCAAGCGGTCATGATGAACGTGGTAACCTAAAAACTCCACACCTTTGCTTGCTTGTTGGCAATAGAATTTGTGTGGGTGCATAGCCACATCAACATTTGCATATAACTCCCTTATTGTCGGAAGGTGTTGTAACATACGTTCCTTATCGTTTGTGGCACAAATGCAATCATCGACAAAACGTGTATATCGCGGGCAAATGTTTTCAATGATATACTGGTCTATATCATTAAGATAATAATTGCTCATTATTTGCCAAAAGAGGAAACCTATTGCTGCCCCAGTGCCGTGCTCCTTGCTGAACAAAGACTTGTATCTATCTATTGCATTCCATTCCCATAATTGACTTACTTTCTTGCTATTGAACTGCGGATTGCAATATACGATAATACCAATAAGATACGTTAAATCATCTTTGTCTTCTCTATCATACTTATCAAGCAATGCAATAGCCTTCTTGTATGCTATATCTTGATTGATATTTGGAAAGTAACCTTTCAAATCCCATTTGATTACCCACACATCATCACTTAACATCATTTCCTCATTCATATCGCACATCACCTTACTGATGGCGGCATGCGTTCCTTTACCAACTCGGTTGTTGAAAGTACAATTAGTCAGTTCGCTTTCAACGATTGGGTTAAGGCGCAACATGACATAGGCTTGTATTATTTTCATCTCTGCTTCTGCGGCAAAGACCTCACGAGCCTTGTTGCGGTAGTGGATAAAGGCATAGTTGGAGACAGGTCTATACTCTCGGTTATTGATTTCCTCACACAACGAATATAGCCCGCCATATAAATTCCGTTCAAAGCGCACCATATCACTGCTTCTGCGGTTATGCCTGCGGCTATAAAGATACGCATTGTATAAATCCATCAATTCCATAGTTATCAATTTCGAGAGAGGACGAACGGTTAAGCCGTTATAGAAGTTGTTGTTGTTGGACATACCATTGTTGTTGTAATTCCACGCATTGGTAGCACCATAACGGACAACGTATTGCGCATCAAGTAATTACTGCTGTAAATGACAGCCGATGCACCTCTTAATAACTCTCGGACTGCGTTCTGTCTGTAACGGAGAGAACGACCTGCCTTGTAATAGACCTGCTCCATTTTGTTATGCCTAATTCTATCTTACCCATCTGCGCTATAAAGAATGCGTGTTTCTTCTCACGTTTGGCATTGCTCAAACGAGATAGGTCAAGAGTTTCAAATGTCAGTTCAATAAGCACCTTGTAGCACTCAAAAGCAGATTGGAAAGCATTCACTTCTTCCATTTTGCAACCCTTGATAGTTACATCGTATATCTTCCTGCCATTGTCATAAGTCAAGTGTTCATCACCCCTATTGTACGCCATTGCAAAGTGGTCTATCATCTTGATGTTGTAATCTATCAGTTTATCCCCAATGCGCACTTTGTCTGCATTGTTGAAAAAATTAACCAATTTGTATGTCTCAGGCAGGAGTTGTTTGCAGTCTATCCAGACGCCTGCTTTTGATATTGAACTCATTGTTATTTCGTTTTAATCCCCCGCCTTACCAAGAAGGCGAGGGGAAGGTTAAGATTAAAGTTTTAAGAGCGAGAGAGGACGAACGGCTAAGCCGTAAAAGAAGTAGTGGTAGCCGGACATACCAGCGTGGTGGTAATTCCACGCAAGGGTAGCACCAGAACGGACACTTGACCAGTAAAAAGTTGCGTTACTCGGCAAGGACACATTCGTAGTTTTGTGATACTGCTTATACGTTGCATCTTCCATCAACAACCCTATCTCGTACATATCGCCTAACCACCAGTGATGTGCGTTCTCTCCGCTAACTGCGTAGTTGTAGCAATAGTTTGCCGCAGGATACCAACAAGGTGCAGTACCACCAGTGTTCGGGTCAAGGTTGCTTGCAGTGTAAACACCAAGTATTTCCGTGTTCCGTTTGCCGCAACGCAACGAGAACGGACCACCCAATGGTGTTGGACTGCTTGCTAAGGCTTCGGGAGTCATCAGCGGGCTCATTTGGTCTATGTATGCCTCGTAGGTCTTGTACAACTGACGCGCCTGCTTTGCGTTCTCCGTTGTAGCCGTGTTGAAATGGTCGGGGCTCATCGCAGTGGTACTTCCGTAGTGTGCCGATACTGGGTGCAAATCATCGTTGCTTGAAGAAGCATTAACCATTAAACCTGCCACACGAGCGGTGTTCATGTTGGCATAATAGGTGCAAATCTGCCCATTGCGAAGTCTGATAGTGTTTGCACCAACCGTAGTGTTTTCAACTATGCGGCCTGCACTCTCGCCACCACCCCACGAACCTGCCGCATTATTAGCCCACGACTTTGTTGTTTCGGTCAATGCTGCAATGTATGCCGCACCCTTATCAAAGCCAAAGATGAACCCATAAGGGGTGTAACCAGTGGGCGCAGTGCCAGTGTAGGTAGTGCCTTTGACAACTATCTTGTCACTCACCTCACCACCACTGAACTTGACACAAACCACATCGCCTATACCTGCGAAGTGATTGGGAATAATAACATTTGCCATATCATTCTTCTATTGCTAATGGTTGAACATCGGGATACTCGGTAAACACCTCGTTCACTGCCTCCCATAACGCATCATCATCAAAGATGATAGAATTACCGCTCGGAGCATGAGAACCATCGCGCCAATAGTGACGCCCCAATGTTGCTTTCTCACTTCCGTTATCCAGTGTAGCAAGGACAGCCACCTCACTCACACCACCATCAATCACATCGTAGGTAAGCACAACCTGCGCCCCACCTACTTCAAGAGTTTTCTTTACTTGTTCCATCTTTTTCTATGTTAATGATTATATCTTCATCGGTCTCAGTACCAGTCTTTCGTGCTATCCAACGTATCAGCGCATTGTGGTTTAGTGTCTTGCCACTCGGTTCAAGCATGTTGCTCATGATAGAGCAGAACTCAATAAAGAGAATGATACCCATCAAGGTTGCAGTCATCCACGTTATGTGGAACGCAATGCCGCACGCAACACTCATGATTATCCAACACGCGTATATCAGTATCTTGACGCCAGTACGGCGCACTGCACTACTGAATGACACTCTCTCGTTGCTCAATCCCTGCTTAACCCTCCACTTGGCGGCACGCACGCCATAGATAAGGTCAATCAACACTACTGCCACACACGGCAAAATCCACGGCACGGCTTGTTGCGCAACACTCTGCGAATAGGCAACTATCGTACTCGCAATAGTGGTGTGGAACATCACACTCACTGAATCAATGGCTTGGTTCTGAATCATCGCTCGTTAATTTTTAGTTATCTTTATTGTTACTATCGTATTACTTGCATCCATAAGATACTCGTTGATGTCACTATCCACAACTGGCAGACCGCTATATAACGAGAACAACGGCACGACATAAACATAGTTGTTTTGCTTTGGGTTGCTTTGCCAATCAGAAGGACGCGTGTAACGTGTCCAGTTACTACCATTCAAATCACCATTGACAAGTTGACTATACAACGATTGTTGTGCCAAAGATGCCAGATAATTTTTGATTGCCTTCACGTTACCAGTCTTGACAAGCGGAGTACCATTGTTGATATTCGGATTGATAAGTCTTGCCTCATACGCATATCTATCATCAGCCGCAGTCTCATACGTTGTTCCACTGATAACGGAGAAGATGAAATAAGCCGTTTTCTCCGCATTGGCACTTGTCTTGAAGAAAAACCCTTGATAACCCTCGCCAGAGTACATACGCGTTGCAAACGATACGCCATTTATCAGACCTTGCCCACTCTCGGAAGGATAATCAACCTTATGTGCATCATCGGCATTGGAACGCAAGACAAACACACTTCCCTTAGCACTCACACCTTGGTCTTGCCAAGTGATAGGCAACGGACGTAACGAGACGGGAACAATGCGGTCAAACTCACACAAATAATTGGTGCCACGTTCGTTGATACGCATAATGAACGTTGGAGAAGAATTAGGAGTAAGCATTGCAAGTAAACCTGCCTTCTCACTCGCCGACAATAGATGTCCTTGTGTCACACCATTCTCGGCTTTCAACATTGCAAGTACCTGCGCCCCAGTCTTGCTCTCATCACTCAGTATCTTGCCATACTTGTTGTATGTCACAATACGATTGTCAAATGCCGTAGTGCTGAACGATACGCCAAAGTGCGCTATCTGCCCTTGCAGTGCTAAACTTGAAAAGACGGATAACATACACGCATCAAACTCACTATCTGCGGCAGAGCCTTTGACCAGTCCGCCAGTACGCATCGTGCCCTGCACGTTTATGTCAAACAAATCGTCACTCACACGAATAGCATTGGTATATGACGTACTGCCACTATATGAATAGATGCCACCAGTCAGTTTAGTAAGTAACGTGTTACCATTCTTTATCTGATTGATAACAACGTGTGTCGCGTTATCAATAACAAAGTTAGGTGAGAAACCCGCATCTTGATAGCCGTTCCACTTGATAAGTTCTTGTAAGTTGTTCAAGTGACTGAATACGCAATAATACAAGTTCTGCGTTGTAAGCACTCGTGCACCTGCGCCACCACAATTATCTGCCCAGATGTTCCACCTCGGTTTGCGACCATATATCAACTCGCCACGATAATAAGGCTTGCTTGTTGTCGGTCTATCTGCCACACGGATATTGCTAATGCCAGTAACGTGTGGGTGCGTCAATAGCGGTAGTTTGTTCGTTCTGCTTGCCCAAGTTCTATGCGTATCATCACAATCTGCCAACGCAAAGGCGGAATAGAAATGGAATGTGCGTGTTGTGCCGTTTATCGTTCTATCCCACATAACGTGTTCGCACGCATCAGCAACGTAGGTAGTGCCATCCACCCAATCTTGGTGCGCCCCCGGGGTATCTTCACTCAACTTGCTTGCATCGCAGAACCGATTGTTACCATCAGTGGCGATGATAGTGTTGTTAGTCCAATCTGCCAGTACGTTGAACAAAAAGTCTCCGTAGTTAAGGCTGAACATACTTGCAAGGTCGGAGATGTTTACTCCTACCCCACTATCTATTGCAATCGTTCTCTTGCCGTCTCTTGTTACTATTGCCATAATCTTATACTATTATTGTTATTCTATATATTCCTGTTGAATAGGGATAAACGTTGATAGTGTTGTTGTCCACTATCCTATACATTGAACTATCGGGTTGCCAATAGCCGTTAGAATTTTTATGTATCGTTACTACCACATCTGCACTACCTAAGTTATGCACAATATTCTGCGTTATATCGCCAGTTGCGCTTATCTGAGTAATGAACTTGTAAGGTCTCAACCCTGCATCACTTGTTATACCACCACTTGCGACACCACTCGGAGTAACCACACTCAAGTCATCTTTCACGATGCTTGTGCGGAAAGCAAAGTCTGTATCTGCGGTCTTACGCTCGTGTATCTCTCTTTGAATATCAATGTTTTGGTTCGCATCCTCAATCTGCAATGCCAAATCCGCATCTTTTCTATTGTTGATTTCGGTAGTAAGGTTGCTCTGCACCACATCAATACTATCGCGTGTCAGTTTGGCACTTGGGTAGTGGTTATGGTCGGGCGTTCCTAACCATGACGTTATCATTGCCGATTTGGTCTGCATCGCATTGCGGATAGATGTATCTTCGTTGGAACGTGCTGTGGCTTCATTGCTGATGGCGGTTGTCAAAGTACTTTCCGCACCTTGCGCCCTTGACACTTCATTCAGTATGTCGGCTTTCAACTCCGCATCATTAGTCTTACGTTCGTTCTCTTCACGCAACAAGTCAATACGGATATTTGCATCCTCAATATCACGTTGTGTCAAAGCATTTTGTGTTGCGGTAGATACAGGTTTGTTCAAGTCGGAAGTGTTATCCACGTTACCTAAACCAACATCACCTTTGGTAATTGTTACATTACTACTTAAAGCATGTCCGTTGATAGTTGTGGTCTTATCTACCTTGCCATTCAAAGCCGTTTGCATTGCATTAGATACAGGCTTATTTATATCACTGGTGTTATCCACATTGCCCAAACCAATCTCGCTCTTTGAGTATGTCGGCTTGGTATCGGCAGTTGACCACGAAGGCAATTTGCTCTTTATGTAGGTAAACAAAGCACTTGCAGTCCTTGTAAGGATATTCTTACCACTCTTGCCAACTACAATGGTTGAACTATCAGCAAACGATGTTGTACTATCCGTTGTTATACCATTCACATACCCATCCAAAGACTGATGTTGTTGTAATGCACTATCAGCCTTTCCTAATGATGATTGTACTGCACTGGCAAGGTCACTCTTTGGTATGCCACCAGTCGGTTTCTGATATGCCGTTGCTCCTGCACTTGCACCACTTCGGATAGTGTTCAAGTCACTAATAACATCTTGCTTGCCACCCAACGCACTTGTCAATCCAGTAATAGCACTTATCGGATGTTGTTCTGCCGCATCACGATTGGTTAATTGGCGGTGGTCGGTAGTGCCACTTGTGCCAATGGCAGTGTCAGAAGTAGCACCACCTGCCGCAATACCACTCGGACTTGTGACACTTAAATCATCGTTGATGATACTTGTCTTAAAGGCAAACTCCGTGTCACTTATCTTGCGTTCATACACCTCACGTTGTATATCTATATTTTGGTTCGCATCAGCAATCTGCAACTCCAAATCAGCATTTTTTCTATTTTCAATTTCGCTATTTATCGCTCCGTTAAGTGCCGCATCAGCAGTGACACGTTCCGACCTCTCGGTATTGATATTGCTTTGCAAAGTAGTCTCCGCACCTTGCGCCCTTGTTTCCTCTGCATCAATCGCCCCACTGAGTGTATTATCGGCATTAATACGGGCAGTCTCCTCTGCATCAATCGCATTTTGCATTGCATTAGATACAGGCTTATTTATATCACTTGTGTTATCAACATTACCCAAACCAACCTGCACCTTTGTGACACCATGAGGATTGCTCGTGTTGCTCAAATGATTATTGTAGTTTGTCTTGTCACTTGAAGTCAAACCACTTTGTATTGTTGCCCACTGCGATGCAGTAAAGGAACTATTATTCAACGTGTATTCAAATACCCACGCACTACCATTGTACTTGTAACGCTTGAACTGAACGTTACCTGCACTATCGGTGGTGTTCCAGAATACATAATCGTTCAAATCATGTGTCAAACCATTTGCCCACGCAAGAAACTGAGCTTCACTCAGCCCACTTGCACTTGTCCCTCTGAACGTTGCCGTATTGGTTGATATGGAACTATTGACAAATGCCTTGTCTGCAAGTTTGTTCGTTGATGTTGCTTCGGAAGGTATCTTGCCGTTGATTATGTCAAGCGCATCTTGCAACCCTTCATCCGTTTCGCCCAACGCATCTAATGTATCTTGCAAATCTGTGATAGATGATATTGAATGCTGATTAGGTTCATTGCGATGTGTTAATTGTCTATGGTCGGTGGTGCCTGCACTACCTATTGCACTATCTGATGCACTTCCACCTGCCGCAATTCCCTGCTGACTGATAACCGAACCATTGAAAGTTTTATTACCCCCAAAGGTTTGTGTGGTTGTGTCCATCAAACCTTTCTGATTTGCACTTGCAGAAGGAATGTCGGTAAACGTAGGAGTTACCACACCTTGCGCATTTTGTTGCAAACGTGTTATGGTCTTAACATTTGAACCGCTTACATCAACCGCAGTCTGCTTGTCCTTCTTGTTTTGCAATGCAGTAGCCAACACCTCTTCCACACCTTCTGCCCTTGTCTTTTCCGCATTGATTGCTCCACTAAGTGCTTGGTCGGCAATAACCCTTGCGTTTTCTTCGGCTTGTATCGCCTGCGCATTCTCAATAACACCTTCTTTTAACTCCGCATCATTGGTCTTACGTTCATTACTCTCTCTAATGATGTCAATATGTATGTTCGCATCCTCAACACGCAACTCGGTATCATCGTAGTTGTGCAGACTATCCAACTTATTCTTTTCAGCAGTTGTATAATCATTAGAGGAAAGACCTTTATCACCGTCTTTATCTACCTTGCTATCTAATGTATCTTGCAAATCAGTGATTGCACCAATAGGATGTTGTTCTGCCGCATCACGATTGGTTAATTGGCGGTGGTCAGTTACTCCTGCACTGCCGATTGCATCATCACTTGCCGCGCCGCCTGCGGCTACACCACTTGGGCTTGCAACACCTAAATTATCATTGATAATACTGGTTTTAAAGGCAAGTTCTGCATCAGCATTTTTACGTTCGTTAATTTCTTGTATAACATCTATATGTAAATTTGCATCTGCCACTTGAAGTTCTAAAATGGCATTTTTTATTTCAGTATCATCGTAATTTTCTAATTCTGATAATTTAGTTTTCTCGTCAGTAGTATATGAAGCGGTTGTATTATCAAGTATATTTTTATTACTATGAGTATGTCTTGCATTCGTATTTGCAGACACATTATTCTTTTCAGCAGTTGTATAATCTTCCGTACTCAAACCCTTACCCTCAACCTTATCCACCTTGCTATTGAACAACGATGAATGAGCAGTGTTTGACGCATTGTGTGAATTAACTTTGCTTGACGCATCATTGGCGGCAGAAGATAGCACCGTTTGGTCGGCTTGTGCCCTTGTCTGCGCTTCGGTCTCCAATCCACCACTCAACTCATCTAACGTACCTTCAAGGTCAGTGATGGCACTAATCGGATGTTGATTGTTCGCATCTCTATGCTCCAATAACCTATGGTCGGTAACACCACTGCCACCAATGGCACTATCACTTGCCGCACCTCCTGCCGCAACACCTTTCTTGCCAATAAGCGCATCATCAAAAGTCTTGTTGCCACTGAAAGACTGCGCACCTGTACTTACCACACCACTTTGCTCGGAACTTGCTTCTCGCACCTCTTTGCGTGTTGCAGTAATAACACCCTGCGCATCTTGCGTAATGGTGTCTATAAAGGCTATCTCTTCGCCGTCCGTCTCGGGATTTGTTTTCGGGGTCTGCTTATCTTTCTTGTTGTTCCACGCAGTACGTTCACTGCTTGTGATATGACGCACATTGTCATTCAAGTGTGATATAAGGATATTGACCGCTTTGGCTATCTTGCCAAATGCAACCTTGTAGTCTTCGCCACTCACAAGGTCTGCCAACGTTGTAGCAATAGTGTATGTTGGCGCACATAACCCATCTATAATCTCCAACGCTTCATCAAGTGCATCCTTGTCACCCGATGTAAGACCGCTATTGATAGCCTCCCATTGTGCCGCAGTAAACGTGGAGTTGTTCAACGTGTACTCATATTGCCATTGGGAACCAGTGTATTTGTAACGTTTGAATTGCTGATTGCCTAACGTATCCGACGTATCCCAAAAGATGTAGTCGTTCAAGTCATGAGGCAGCGTGTTTGCCCACGCAAGGAACTGAGCTTCGGTAAGGTTCTTGGCACTCGTTCCACGAAACGTTGCAGTACCAGTGGCAATAGATGAATTAACAAACGCCTTATCCGCCAACTGATTGCTCGCACTTGCCGCACTCGGTATCTTGCTATTGATTGCATCTACCAACCCTTGCAACAACGCATCTGCACCTTCCCTTGCATCCTTCTCGTTCTCTATCTCCTCATTCAACTCATCGGAAGTAACCAACGAGCCAACCATATCACGCAACACACCCTGCAACGCATCGCCAGTGATGTCCTGCGTCACATTCTCATAGATAGTCTCTATGATACGTTCTATCAACTCTTGCTTTGTCATATCAACTTAGATGTTATACGCCTTACCAACTTTCTTTATCAATGTATCGGTCTTGAATGAACAACTTACATCGGCATAGTAACCCTGCTCCAACCATTCAACACTCGTCTCAAACGAACCGATAGTGTAGTTGCGCTCTATACTTCCATTGCGCCCTTTGTTGATGGTGAAACGTATGTTGGCATAATCAGCCATAGGTACGATACGCAACACATCACACACAAACTCTGGCGCCACGAAACGCATCTTATACACCTTCTCACTTATCTGCTTTGTGGGATAGAAATAACCGCCACGTTCCTCGCCCTCATCAGTGAACGCATACTCAGGCATCGCTATCTCGGCATCAAGATAGACCACAAGTTTGAAGTCTATATCCTCATCTTCACCACCTTTGTGACTGAATGGCACTATACCACCATTGTACTCTATATCATCCTCACAACGCCACTCCAAACGTACCTTGTCCCTTGACAACGTAGCACTATCCTCAACGGTGAGCAGCTCACTGAAATAACGCGCTTTCAATGCAGGTGTCTCCTCGCCATCGGTAATTTTTATGTCAAGATAGTAAATACCCTTGGAAAGCCCCAAATCAAGCGCACCACTCGCATAATAGATAAGAATGTCATAAGATGTACCCTCAATCAAAGAAAGTCCGTTAGAAGCCAAAGCAGGCTTAAATTCGCCATTCATTGTTTCGTAAGACTCATTGTAACTATCGGGGCTGAACGAACCTTGCCTGAATGTCTGCTCATCACTGCAACCACATACCTGGAACAACTCTATCTCACAAGAGTCAAGGTTGTAATGCAAACTTGGATTGCTCTTTGGCAGAATGATGTAAAACGGAAGTAAGGCATTGCTTGGCGCATAGTGCCGATATTTTTCCCCATAAGCGTACCACTTGTAGCGGTCTTGCTCATGCTTAGTCTCGTAGAAGGGGATTGAAGAAAGGTTGTTCAATACTTGCATAGCGGTAAATAGTTAAGTGAAGCAAGAGTAACCCTTTCTCTTTCGCAAATATAAGTACATTTTTTTCATTTTCAAACTCTATTGTCAATTATTTTGATTATTCTATATCAAGCACAATATCCATATCCACCATACCATCTTCAAGGTTGTATGATTGCTTGACCCATTGACCACTGCCGATATCGGTCTTGATGAGCCCCTCAACACCTATCTTGTCGGTAGCAATAGGGAACTTGACACTTTGTTTCTTGACACGTTGAACGCCAGCTGCAGTAAAGGTCTGCTCCGTACCATAGTAATCCTCCGCACCAACACTTGAACCACCCATGTTGTAATGCCAAAAGATACTTTCAAGGTAAAGGAACGAGAGACACCCGTTCTGCATACCATACATCGGAGTATGTAACGTTGCTAACGAGAGATACACTATTGGGCATACACTCGTGTTATGCTCAGTGCCTATAAGAACAAAGTTATCATCGTTCAACGCATCGGGCGCACTCATAATCAAATCCACATCGCTGACAATACGTTGAATGGTGGAATTAAGTGTCTTGCCGTCTTTCGCATAATGATTTTTGATGTCCATTGCATAACCATCAAAGACCTCACTTGTCTCTTCTGCCCACGCAAACTCATACCTCTTGACAAGGTTCTTGGCATCGTATGATACCTTGTTTGTACCTTTGCTCCATACTTTCATCCACATTGGCGAGACAATGCTTGTAAGGTCAATAATCGGTGTTTGTGACGTAGTGTACGAACCACCATTGCGGAACCATAAGATATGCTCCAAACGCAACCTCTTTTGGCTATCAACGAACCAGTAGAGTTGGTATGTTGTGCGTAACATATCAAGAATATTCTTCAAGGTTATGATACCCTTTCGTGCCGCTTGGTCATAATAGGTGCGCTTAACATTGGTGATAGGCGTCAAGTAAAGGTCTTGTATATGATTAAACTGTACCACGCCAGTTGTGCCATATAGAAACTGGCTATAATCACTTGTCGGCTCAAACGTTATCGTATCGTCTATCTTGGCAAGCAACACTTTGATGGCGCTATATAGTGGGTACGCATCATTCAACACAAACTCGCTGTTGTAAGTGTCTATATTTCTTGCTATCGTAGATGAACACTCAAACCATACTGAATAACCACCCCATGTTTCCCAACCTATCGGTATCATATTGTTGGAATCACTCGGCATAGGGCGAACAAAGTATTTCCCTTCACCATTCACACCCCACTTGGTCGGCTCATCCTGCACCTCAAAACTGCGCCTTATTGTAGTTATTTGATACGGCTTGACATAATGGTAATTAAGGTTGTGTTCCGCAAGGTCGGTAGTAGGGATAGCGTATGAACCAGTCACACTCTTATCCATTATAACCCTTGAAAACGTGTTGATAAGTTCACCGGTCACACCAACGCCGGGCAATGTAGTTAAAGCGGTAAAACTCGTATTAAGTCCATTAAATTGCAATGCAGTGTTGCGCTCAAAGTTTATCCTTCCCACCTGCGGAGTACTGCCAACGTGCACATTTCCCACTTCGTAATCATGATGCACTATCGGAAGATTTTTGTATAACAAAACCAGTGTCCAATTCCCTTGTGTGTTTTGCACTTCAAACAACTTGTAGTTGCTATCATCACGTTTGGTCAATTCCAAAAGACCGTTATCATTCTTTCCGCCTTCATATATGCCTGCCGCATCTGCAATATCATCGTACACGCCACCAGTGTTGGTAATGACAAGGTTCACAAGGGTAATATCTTCCTCAGCCCTTGCAAAGTGATAATCATTAACAAGTTCCTGTGCAGTCAATGATTCCAAATCAACCTCACTATTCACATCCACCTCATAGGACATATTGCCAATGACATTCGTTATCTTGGTGTCACGCAAACGATATATCTGCAACACACCTCTCTTGGCAAGTGTCACACTCTTACGTTCGGGCGCAAGTGAAATCAAGTCATACTCGTTACCCATGCCACCCAAAATCTTATCATATACATCAAGGCTTGTCACCTTAACCTCAACCACCTTATCATCGTAGTTGAACGTGCAATCCATCTTGGTGAACTTGCCCTCAACAAGCAACGTACTTACTTCGCCAGTGACATCGTACACCTTAATCAACATCTCGGTATCAATGCCCTGCCCCTCTATCAAGTCAAAGTCTGCACCCACAAACTTGATACCACCATTCAACTTGGTGCGGTAATACATCTCGTCATTATCACGCTCCTTGTCAATACTCGTCTTGTCGGCATATATGGGAGTAACACTCTGCTTGCTCCCACCTATCCATAACTCTACCTTGCTTGTCTTCATATCACGCGCTATATATTATTCGTTTATTGTTGCCCTTATACTCTATACGACCATTCGGGATTGCCACCACCTTTGTCTCGCCTTGCTCAACCAGACGCGATACTCCATGCTCCAACATGGACAAGTCGGTTACACTACCTCCAACGAACGAGTTGCCATACATATCTGACATAATGGCATAGTTTACACCCTCTACCACATCGCTCTTGTATGTTCCTTTGTTCAACGAGTTAAATATACCACTGATGGTATCAACGCCATACTTATCCACGTTACGTTTGTTAATAACGCCAATCATCTCTCCACGCTCCACCCTGCGGTGCCTACCTTTCTTATCAACACCAAAGTCAATATCGTTGCCGCTTGCATGAGAACCTCCGTAGTCAAGGTATTCCACCATACCCTCACCATAGGTCTTTGCCCTTGCCACCTTTGCGGCTTGTATCTTGGCGGCGGCAAAAGCACCAAACATCGTTGCGGTCACTGCGGCAGCAAGTATCGGTCCTGCAATAGGTATGCCACCATACGCACTCCATATCTCGGCAACAGCGGTAACTAACGAACTAAGTTGTGTTGCGGTGTCTATCAACTCCTGCGCCTTCTGCAACTTCTCTTTTTCCTTCTCGGCTTTCCTTTGCAAGGCAAGTTGTTCCTCATACTCCTTACGGGCCATCTCCACGTTGTTGGCATAGCCGTTGGCACGCGCCTCCTGCTCATAGTCAAGCGATTCCTTTGCTATCTCCGCTTCACGTTTGGCTTGCTCTATCGCCACCTCTGCCATCTCAATACGTTTGTCCATCCACTCATCCATGTAATCCATAGAGAGTTCAAGCCCTTTGTTCAACGCATCGGCAAACTCTAAATACTCATCTTTAACCTTGCGACCACCATTCACATCTTTCTCCCCAGTCTTACTGGACAACGCAAAACCGACCTCAACAATGTTACGCAAACGCGCCTTCCGCTTATTTTTGCTATTTACCTTTTCATCCGCCTTAGCCAACTTCTCCATTATGGTGTTGTACTCATCAAGTGTCAATGCACCATTCTTACGCAAGTCGGCAAGGTACTCCTCCCAGTACTGGCGTTCACTATCACGCAACGCCCTGTCCAACTCGGCTTTGGTTATGTTGCCCTTCTCATAAGAATCGTAGATAATGCTATTGCGGGTTTTCATATCCGCCTTCAAACGGATCATGCTTGCTTTACGAATCTTCTCTTCCTCATCCGCACCCTCTGCTTCTATCGCATCTATCGTAGTGATATGCTCGTTGATAAGGTCTTCACGCCCCTTGATATAAAGCTGCTCCTCATCGGCTATCATCTTGCGCAAATAAGCCATCTGCATCTCTATCTGCACACGTTCATCGGCATTGGCTTCAACCAACATACCCTCCATCTCTTTGAGCGCTTTGGCACGTTCCTCGCTCTCTTTGGCATAGGTCAAGTCATACAAGGCAAGTTCCTTCTGCAAACCATCCTCCAACAAGCCGAACGTAACCTCCAACATCTCCCAGTAGTAATCGGGGATATCCAACAACTCATCCTTGACGGATTTGCCAATACCATCTGCGCCAAAGTCAATGTACTTCGGGTCTATCTTCTTCTTCAAGTCTTCAATAGTCTGGACAACATTATCAATACTATCTTGCGTAGTATTAAAGGCTTCTGTCGCTTTTGTGACTGCTGATTGATAACTGCCCAACTCTACCACACTGGCTTGCATAGTGTTACCCATGCCGGTCAAACCCTTCATCGTTGTGCTAACCGAATTGTTAAGTTCATCGTGTAGCGCCTTCTGCTTTGCTAATTCATCGTTGGCTTCTTCAAGCGCAACCATGTTATCCTTCTGCTCTTTTTCCAAGTCATATAACTTGATTGACAACTCGCCTATCTCATTCAAGTATGCCCTCGCTTCTGCTTGTGCAATAAGTGAATTAGTCAAATCGTCAATGGCTTCCTTCGCTCTGCCAAGCGCAATCTCTTCCGCACTATATCCTTCCAACTCATCCTCAAAGACTTGTTTCAAGTGTTCTCCTGCCGCTATCCTGTCATCCATAGTGCGGTTTACATCATTGGCTATCTCATTGAACACCTGCAACTCGTTGGTGGCATTGACAACCGCTTGATACGCATCACGCATCGCATCTGCCCACAACTGCTCATAACTGATAGCCTCTTTCATCGCACCATTGGCTTCCTCCTGCGCCTTCTTCTTTTCCTTGATAGTCTTAATCAAACGTGGTAATACGGTCAATACAACCAACAATGCGGTCTGCCAAGAAAAGATACTTGATATGACCGCTTTCATTGCTTTCTGCATTGAACCCAACTCTTCCGTTGCACGTTTGAAGTTATCAATGAAGATAGGCACGTTGTTGGATATGGCAATGATAAACTGGCTAAACGAGTTTGCTATCGTAGGCATTTCACGCAACACCTGTTGGGTAGATATGTTCAAGCCATTCAATGCCTTCTCATAGTTACCAACCGAAAGGGTATAGTTACCAGTATTGGCTTGCATCGCCTTCATTCTATTCATTATATCAAGTGCCTGTGCCTCCCACACCTTACCAACACTTGTGGAGTTGCGCATCTCTTGGCTCATGGCATTAAGTGCCGCCTTGATAAGGTTGTACTGAGCATAGAGTTGATTGTACGAACCAGTCGCACTTTGTGCCACAACCTCGCCATTCTTGATTGCACTATTTGCCGCCTTCTGAGACAAACCCAACTGATTGACATCAACACCAGTCTTCGTCAACAAGTCATCAAGAGAAGCATACGCATGTGCAAGGGCATCCACACTTTGCGTTTCATTCTTGTTGGCATTCTGCATATTCTTCTTCGTGCCCCTCGTATGCTCCAACGCTTTGATATATTTGTCAAACACCTTTGAAAGGTTGTCTATCTGAGCCGACAAAGCACTCACATCGCCACCGCTCTGCAACGCCCTGCCCGCCTCATTAGCCTTGACCTTGATTTCATCAAGCATCTTGACCATAGCCTTCTCTACATTCTCTACCCTTGCGACAAGACCATCCAACCCAGTGGCAAGGTCTTCCTTGAAAAAATCGGAATATGAAATAGGATTTTTCATCGTTTCTTATTTTTTAGTTTCTTGATTTCATCACTCTGCTTACCCAGTCTCTCAAATGCAGCATAAAACTCCATCGTGGAATAACGTTTGACATCGCCACCAAACTCTTTGGAGAGTAACAGGCACATATCGGCAAACTGCTTGTCAAACTTTATCTCTTCGCTATCGCCACCATAGAACACCTTTATGTTCTGCACCTCGTATATCTCTTTTGTAACCCTGTCAATGGCATTTTGGTTATCCTCACCATTGATGTTGGCTATCTGCAACAATGCACGTCTGCGCAACAAGTCCAACACGTTCTTATACCCACCATCACTGAACACCTTCGGGAAATAAACCCTCAACTCGTTGTCTATCGCATCACGCACCTTTGTCGCTACCTCCTCCAACTCTTTGTACTTCGCATCCTTAACCAATTCGTATAACTTGTTAAGCCCATTGTCGGTAAAGTCTTCCCAACGCTTGCCATCCACGTTACATACCAAACATAACGTCGCCTTGCTATGAACATCATTCTCACTTAACACCATCACAAGGCTCTGACGCAGGTTCAGCAACTCTTTGTGCGCCTTGACCTTATCATCAAGCAAGCCAACAATCTTCGTTATATGGCGGTCTATATCTGCCACACTATCACCAACACCACACTCTACCAAACAATACTTGCTGTACTTGTGATACTGAACGATTGGCAAGTCTTCTATATTGTCGTAGAACTCCAACCGATGACCATTGAAAACACCCTCTATCATCGCAGTGAACTTGAAAAGATTGGTATTGTCAGTAACCACGCATCACGCATCGCTATCGCAAGGATAATGGAGAAGAACATACCAATGTGGAATGCCCGGCAGAAATCACACGAAAACAACTTGTATAAAAAGTCATTAGGCGCATGAAACTGCAACCACTCTATCACTCTCCATTTGTCTGCCAACGTCTGCACAAACTTGACCGCAAACGCAACAAGAACCACCAAACAAACAAAATCTATCATGTTGTTTTATATAATGATTAAACAATTATCTTCCCAATCTTCCTGTATGTAGAGTTCCTTCATACCTCTATCGCCATAGATGACCGAATGTACGGTCTGCCACGTTTCGCCATCACGTTTGCGTCTCTCATAAGCGGTTTTCGCACGTTCATAGATAACCAACAACTCCTCATCACTGCTATCCTTTGTGGTGCCATCCATACCTATAAACTCGCTCAACCTGTCAGTGTCTTCGTAAGCCTTAGTGAAACGCAGGTCGCTCAATGCACACGGCATAAGGTTATAACGTTCCACACCTGTCGGGCGCGTTTGAAGGTCTGCCCTGTCCACCTCATCACCACCTACCCAACGGAAGTTAGTCAGTTTGGGATACGATGTAATATCCTGCAATACATAAGGCTCTCCTTCCTCCGTTGGCGGCAACATGGCATAAGTGGTGATGCCATCAGTAACAAGCACCATAAGCAGATACTCACCCATAGACGCACTCGTTGTCACGTTTGCTGTTATATCACGCATATCATCCTCTATCGTAGCCATAGAACGTATGTTCATCAAAGCATGGAAAGGAAGGCGCGTGATATGCACACTCTTTGTTCCTGCACCACTCCAACCCCAGTCATTATACACGATATGTGTTGATACACGAATACCATGTTTGTTGATACCATCTACCATGCGGTACGGCAACTGCGCTATAAGTGCATCATCCATATCGCCGGCATTCAAGCCAGTGACAAAAGACATACCAACGAAATCGCCTGTCTTGACAATAAATGATGCAGTATCGTTGTAGTTAAAGTCAAGATTGCGATACAACTTGCCATTGGCAACGTATGATGAACAACCACCAGTGGGTAATGACACCGAACCATTATCCATTGGCAACTTGTCAAATGTGACCTTATAGAGATAGTGACGCAACCTTTTGAGAGAAGAGTACGGATGAATGATGTTCTGCGCAATGCACGGAACACTCGCATATATGTTACCATCAATACGCAACCCTGCATAAGGCGCCATCATATACTGATTGGCAGTGACATCATACGAATAATCGGCAAACACGTTCTTCGCCTTCTCATACACCTCCTCTATCTCTATACGCGGAGAAAGATGCAGGTTTTGGAGCACACCTAAAATTTGCCCCTTTATTTGCTCTGTATTGCGTTCATCACTCGGAAGTGATACTTTTCCCATATCGTACCAAATAATCAAGGAGAACGGAGATTTGACCAAATTAGCACTATTCTGCACCTTTTGTGCATCTTTCAGTGTAAAGAAAGAGAAGTTACCTAATTCCTCACACGGCATAATCTGCTCATACTCACCACCACCCTTGTATAAGTTGGCGGACACAAAACGTTTGCCATCCTTGATGTCAGTCAGCGTCTCGCAGATACCTATTGAATGGTCTAACCACGAGAAACTATCTGCCAACGCCTTTTGTATCTTTAATACCTCCTTGTCAAACAAACAAGGATTACTCTTTTGCGGTATCCTATCCATTTATGAAACTTTTTACTTGTTCAACAATATCATCTTTTACTTCTTCGCGAATGGTCTCAAATGACTCGTCAGTAAGACCAAATGTATCTTGCCCATACTTACCCATAATCATCTTTGCATAGGCGGTAGTCCCAACAATAGCCATCGCATCTTGACCAAACTCAACACCTAACTCGCTGTGAAACTTACCTTCGTTGGGTACGCCTGCAATATACAGGTTTGGTGCTAACGGATTGCGGTACACATCCTTCGGGTATGTCATACCATCTTTCCACTCGGCATATTGCTTTGCCGCATCAATACTCTTGAAGTGACCACGCGGTTTTAAGTCCTCAGTGTAGTAAGGTCTGATGTCCTCGCCATCGGAGTTCTTGCCACTAAACAACTGCGTACGTTGCAAGTCAAGAATCTCAGCTTCCTTCTTTCTCAGTGCTTCACGAGCAAACAACGCCATGTTACTTCGCAAAGCACCAAGCCTATCTTTGAGGACTTTTAACCTTGTCATATAGATATGTACCTAACACCTTTGTTCTGACAACTCAAACATACCACATCAAGACCTTTCGTGTCAATGGATAATGCTTTCATCGCCTTACTCAACTCACCCTGCAAACCACGAATGCCTTGTCCATTACCCTCAACGGCAAACATGATGTCGTTCCTGTCAGCATTGAACTGAACACGATTGACCGCCACCTCGGGATTCATAGCCAACGCACGCAACGCATCACTTGCCACCTGTAACTGAACAGCACTCGCAAAGATGCTCTTCTCGGCAATAATGGAATCAGTCAAGTCGCAACTCATGGTGACCATGAAGTTCATGCCATAGTTGGTGCCATTGGTATATTGCATGTCTTCCAAATCCCAAAGCGTGCCATCCCAATCGTCTGCAACAACATAGAACGGAGATAGTGTGATGTTACGCACCATAGTACGATAAAGATTCACATCACCCTTGTTGCACGTTCCACACGGCTCGCGACTCCAATCACGCCCAAAGTTGATGCTCTGCATATAATCGGGTAACGCACCCTCATCATAAACAACGTACCACGCACCACCTGCATTGGTACTCTCACTAACATACGGCAATACCCAACCTGCCAAGTCAAACCACATGAACGAACCACGTTCACTCGTGTATTCTACCTCTTTGGTGGCAATAGGCTCAGTAACCGATGAATGGAAGAGATACAACTTGATAGTACCAGTGTTGCCCACAAACTGCAAGCCAACCTTGTTCAACTCGGTTGTGATACCATTACCCCTCAACGGCTGAAACTCAAAACCGACTATCCTGCCGCGATTGGGTATTGTGGCTTCCTTACGACCAACACCATCAAACAACGTTCTGCGCTCAACGATGTTCTTTGTCTCCATACCTACCAACTTGCTATTGACAAACGTATTGACCACCCGCTTGATACCTGCATCACGCAACTGAGCCAAATAATCGTCAATACCAAAGCCTTCCTTTTTAGGCATAATAGCCTCCATAGCACGCTTAGTAAGCAATGGGTGCGCCTCCTCAAAGTATAACCCACTCGTGCTTGTGCTTAACGTGTCACTATCCCTCCAACCAACAAGAGAAGAGAAAGCGCTGACTATATCATTTATCCTATACATAACTTTGCAAATATAAAATAAAAGGGGCGAAAGAAACACCTCCCACCCCCTTGACTAATGATTTTTATTCACTCATCACTCCGCATCGGGGATGAGAGTTAAAATGTCTTCAAGGATTGCAGTCAAGCCCTCAACGCCCGACTGGTTGCCCTGACTCGTTACAAACTTGGCTATATTAGCCTTAACACTTTCTTTTGTAGGTGCTGCCATAACTCTTACTCGTTTTAATGGTTAAACAATCAAGATGCAGAAACCTCTTTGGTGTTCACTGGGTTACTCTCACCATTCACTACAACAACAGGGCTTGCATAAGTGTCACCCTTAGTGATAGTAGCGGCAATGATAGGATTGGCTTTGGTTGAAAGAGCAGAGTTGTATGCAGTAACAAAGGCTACATCAACACTGAAACCAAAGTATTCCTTCTTGGTGCAAGTAAGGTCAGTTGTTGCTTCGCCAGCAATGCCAGAGAAGTCACCAACACTCTCGTAGTAGTGCAAACCAACAGGTATGCCGATGTAAGGCATTGTAACAATACCCCACTCATGACCAACCTTTGTGGTTGTACCCATAGCGGAATCGCGGTCGTAACGGAAAAGGATGTCCACGTTACCATCCTCAACTGCATAGAATGTAGCGTAATCGCCATCCTCGTTAGCAAGGCGGTTAGTGAAGTTGAAACCTTTACCTGCCCATTCAAGGCTCTTGTCAACGATGTTGTAAGTTCCCTTCTCAGCCAACTTGTTCAGCAAAGAACGAACACCATTGTTACCAATGATGCTTACCCTGCCGTAGAAGTCATTGGCATTCATCATAGGCTCAATGTCAGAAAGGATGTCCTCCCTGCTTGCCCAAGGAACAACGATAATGTCATTGTCCTCGTTGTAGATAAGTGTGTCGGCAAACACCTGCGACTTGGCGTTGTCAATGGCAGTGATAGCGGCACTATCCAAAGCGGCACCCATCACGCGGGCACACTTCAAATACTTGCGCTCAATGTCCTTGTTGTAGTCAATCTCGTTGTTGGAGTACATGGCAGGCACAACAGTGAAACCAACTGCATAAGTGGCGAAGGTAACGCCTACCAATGCACTTGTGTTCTCTGCATCCTGGATAGTACAAGAACGAACGTTACTTACTGCGATGTCACCATCATAGTTGATAACCGGCATCTTGAAGGTCTTACCCATGCCGTTCTTTACGGCTTTGCGCAACTCTTCGGTCAAGAGCGGATTGCTCTGGCTCTGCTGTAAGAAGTAGTTCAGCGCACCATACTCGCTAAGGCGATCCTCGTTCTTGTCAAGGTTGTCCACCTTCATGCGAATGTCATTAAGTTTTGTCAATACCAAACTCATAGTTTTACATTTTTTAGGTTAAAGGATTTTTGTTAAAAACACGTTAGGCTACCCTTTGCCTATTCAGTAAGAGGAAGTGAGTCCATATCGTTCTCTTTCCAAATCTTGTCAAACTCGGCTTGATACCTCAAATCGGTGTTGCTGATACCTTTGTCGCTCAACATCTTGGCAATAATGCCCATCGCCTGCTCTTTGGTTGCCGCACCTAAATGAGTACCATTCCCGCTTGGCTTGATTTGTTTACCACCCGCACCCTTTGCAGGTTGTTTCTCCAACAAGTCCATAGACTCAAATTCCTTTGTCAAGAGTTCCTTTGCAGTGAATGGGTTAAGTTGGTTCTCCGCATTGTTCAGCGGCGCGCCATTCTCATCGTGGAAAATTAGCCTTTCTTTTCCGCTCTCCCCTTCAAAACTTGGGTTCTTGGCTTTTACACTTTCAATCGCCTTGGCTTTCAATGTGGCTAAAACACTCTCGTTGTAAGACGATTTGAATTTCAGTCCATCCATAGCCTTGGTTATCTCGGTGTCAATCTTGTAGTTAAGCAAGGCTTGCTTATGCTCACCCTCCTTCTTGTCAAAGTCAGCCTTCAACGTGTTGAACTGCGCCTTTGTTGCATCCAACTCTTTTTGGGCTTTCTCCAACTGCGACTTGATAGCCTCATCACCACCCTTTGCCAACTTGGCTTCCAAATCGGCAATGGTAGCCTTCAACGTATCATAGTCCTTGAATTTCTCGGCAAACTCGGTAGCGGCACGTTTCAGATAGAGATAGGTCTTCTCGTCTCCGTTGCGCTTGATACCTGTTGCCTCCTCAATAGATGAGTCCAGCTCACGATAAACCCTACCAAACTTCTCACCCAACACACTTGCCTCATCGTTAGCGGATAAGGTGGTAATGGCGGTAATCTGCTCCTCACTCAACCCTTTGAGCGATTCGTTAGCAATGATAGTCTCTCTCGTAAGCATGGCTCATTCTCTTTTTCTTGGTTGTTTCTTTTCGGGTTTCTCACTCATCTGCTCGTTGGCTTCTGCTTCTGCTTTGGCCTTGGCTTCTGCTTCTGCTTTGGCTTCCAACTGTGCCTTCAATGCCTCAATCTCGGCATCTTTCTCCGCAATGGCGGTCGCATCGTTGCGTATTACCGCACCCGAATAACGCTTCTGCGGATGGTAAAGGATTTCCAAAGTGTAACCCAACTTCTCCATGTTCTCTTTGAA
Organism: Candidatus Enterocola sp.; assembly: GCA_045617165.1. GTDB lineage: Bacteria > Bacteroidota > Bacteroidia > Bacteroidales > Paludibacteraceae > Enterocola. Next base: position 32,732 of record JAZLIE010000125.1, read on the forward strand.
CAAGGTCTCAAAACCACGCAAGCCGTAGGTTCTGATTCTCGGTAATTCAATGAAATTACCTTTCTCATCAAGTTTCGCAATCTTGCAATGCACTCTCTGTTCCTGCCCCTTTGGAACAACGTAGTTTTCTCTATGAATCAAGAGAAGGGACTTTTCGCTCTTTTGCATACGTTAATAATGTGTTATAAATATTGGTTATCTTATCCTTGTATGGTATCTTCGTACCAAATTCAAGGATATTGTCATTCTCACGTTCAAACCGCTTGATGAAAGCCGTAAAATCACTTTTCAGTATTGCCACCTCCTGAGGAACAATGTTGTTCTCACACAAGGTGCGCACCTCCTCAAAGGTCTTGTGACGCAATGGCTCAAGGTCTTTAAGGATTATCATTCGTTGCAGCTGTGTCGGATTATGGCGGTACTCCGTCTCCAACATCTGCTCATTCAATGCCTCCAACTCTGCTTCACTCGCCCCACTCTTCTTTGCCTCATCGTATCGCTTGCGCAACACCTCGGGTGTTAAGGTGTAAAACTCATTACCATAGTTTACACTCGCACTGATGAATGCCGTTCCATAACGTAATCTGCAACACGTTGCATCGTGCCACTCCTGTATCTCTTCAAAGCCTTTCTTAATGCGGTTCAATACCGTATCCTTGCTCTCATACGTTGCATCTACCTGCTTGTCCGCAAGGCTCGTCTCGTTGATAATAGTGTTATCCACACCAACACAAGAAGAGATAATATCCTTCTCCAAACGTTCCAACTCGGCAATATTGTAGTCAAGGCTCTGCTTGTCAATGGTGGTTATCGTCACCGGCTCACGCAAATCGGGCTGTCCTTCGGTCGGCACTGGTACACTGATGAATGAACCTGCACCAACAAGAGACTTCTTACCATGACACAACGGACACTCAACAACATTACCCTCCACATCGGTAACGAACGAGCCGTCAGGAGCCTGCAAATGCCCTTTATGACACACGTTACCATCCTTGTCCATATAACCACATTCCTCCTCATAGGCGGAGTAGATAGGATAACCTGCATACGTGTCAAGGTGACGGACACCAAGCAACTTGAACAGATACCAGTCAAGGGCAGACAACTTCTTTGAAAGCGGGCTCTCCTTAACATCGGGCTCACCTAACGAAAGCGGCTCATTCCATAAGAACTTGGCAGGACAATAGCCAAGGTTATGCGGATTTTCCGAAATAAGTGCGCCAAGGTCGGTGCCACTCATAGCAAACACACGATAGTACATATCATCAATAACAATGATATTGCCATCGTTGCGGTATATGATGAAGTCCATACAACCTCGCCTTTCATTGACCTTGTACGATATTACATCTTCAATAGGTATGAAATACGAATAGGGTTGCGGATATCGGTCGGTCGGGTCGGTGTCACTCGGCATATCAATGACCATCACGCAGTTGATTTCCGTCTGAAACCACCTCCACGCCTTCTGCGACCAAAGGTTAGGCTCATCAAGCACCTCTTGACGATACCACTCCCAATCATCGCGCTCTTGCGTGTTATGAAACTGATAATTATAAGCAGGGTTACGCCCATCAAACAACTTGGATAACTTGACAAAGATACTCTTCGTTATGGCATTGGTCGGCAACGGGAACTTTAAGTTGTTCATTGCTGATATAAACTTATCGTTCGGCAACTGCGACTTAACAAACGCACAAAACTTGCGGTAAGGCATTGAATTGATAAAGTCAATGTTAGTGTCGGCATGGAACTTTATCCAGTCCTGCTGCTCCACCGCCTTGCGTATCTTATCACGTTTACTCGGATGGAGTATCTCCTCCTTTATGTTTGATAGACTTAAAACCATTCTCTGTAAGCACTAAATTCTCTCCTTCGGCAATCTGCCAACCGCCATTGTTAGGCATTCTTAACAAACGTTCAGCATGAACTACATCAAAGGAGCGCGTGCGACCATTGGCAGACAGCCGCACTTGGGTTACCTTTGATTTCATAGTTAAGAGTTTACAAGGTCAGTAAGAGGATTGAACTCCAACTCGCTAATCTCAACATCATCACTCCAATTCGGTTTCAACTGGAACGAAAGGGCATTGGAATCGGGGGTGTCAAGTCCATTCAACATCAAATCACCAACAAAAAGGTTGGAGATAGGAATAGGCATGTGTTCGTCAGAACCACCTTTGAGAGACAATACCTGATTGTCACCATTGAAGAAGTAAACGCCAAGGTTCTCGCAAGACAAGCCTTTCATTGCCTTTACGATAGACTGCGCAATACTCCTCATAACAAAGGTCATGTTGACTGGGTTGCGACCGATGGTGCGTGTCTCACCGCCCGGGGTGTCATTACCACCACCAAAGGTTATTGCATCACCACCTTCGCTTGCAGGTGCTTCAACGTACGGGGAAATAACTACTTTTGTGCCGTTAGTGGCGGAAAGCAGGTCGCTCCAAGAGTCAAGTGCACCGATAGGATTGGCATCAGAGCCAGTACCCTCAACAAACTTGTTTCGTGTAGTACCACTTGAAAAGATACGCTGAAAAGCGATTTTCTGAATCTGTCCGAAGTTGGATGGGCATCCTTGATTAGGTATGCTCGGGATAGAAGTGCCGACAGGGCAAGAACAAATACTCATAGTTTTTTAGTTTTATAAGGTTAATAGATTAGGCTCACCCTTTGCCGTTTGGCACAAACATAAGGTATTTGTGCAAGATTTGCAAGTGATTGAGGAAAAAAAATGAAAAAAAACGAAAAAAAGTTGTGATTTTGTTTTGTATTATCAAAAAAAGGTGTATGTTATGTCAAACTTTTTCACAATTTATTTGGATAGTAAAAAATTGTTTGATACATTTGTGGCGTAATTTTTTCATATTTGTAGATATTTGGATATTAGTTTTCTACCCATATCCGTTGAGAAACGCGTATGGGAACATCGCGGAGTGGCGCAGTTGGCAGCGCGTTTGGCTCATAACCAAAAGGCATTGGTTCGATTCCAATCTCCGCAACAAAAAAATATTTGCGTTTGTATAAATCATAATTGCAAACTCTCAACCTAACTTCGTTGTGAAATGCGGTTAGGTTATCATTGTGGAGTAACTCAGTTGGTTAGAGTGCTATCCTGATACGATAGAAGCCGTAGGTTCAAGTCCTACCTCTACAACTAAAACATTTGTTATGGCAAAGAAAAAGCAAGAGGCATTTTTGACGGGTGCGCAGATTCAACGTATGTTGCAGGAACGTGCCAATCAGCCTAAGAAGTACATGAGACTTAACGTTCACCCCGACAACGTGCGGGCATGGCTCACCGACCTAATGAAGCAAGATGAGATACCAGTCTATAAGTTGTTGGCAGAAGATGCACTTAACCTCGTGGAATGGGCGTTGGCACGATTGCCACTACAAAAAGAACCGAAAGATAATAGTGAACCTTCTATATAAATAGCAAGATTTGTTTTGTTTTAAAGTTATTAGGGTGTGGGTAAGATGTTGTGAAACATTTTACCCATTTTTTCAGTTGGTTCTGCTTACCCCTCGCCTTGCTTGTGAATATGGCTTGGCATTTGAATTATCAAATTCCTTCTCTACAATAGTGGTCATGCAATCGGGTGCATCATCATGCGCATTACCTTTGAAGAAACCTAAAAACTCGGTCACATCCTTATTGAACTTCTCCCAACGAAACTCCCAACCGACTGGGAACACTATGCTATTATTGACAAGTGCGGCATTGCTTACGATACGAGACTCCTTGTTTGCCGATGTAAAGAACGTTGATACCCTTGCACGAACACGTTTGGCAACACCTTTGGCAAACAACTCACCGCCGGCATTACACTCAATCCACGCCACTTGACTGCCATTCATGTTTATCATCTGAGGCACCGCAACACCAGTCACATCACTGCCTTCCTGCGTATATAGCACATCAGTAACCAATGCAAACAAAATAGGCTCATAACGTTTCTTCTGCTCATTAAAGGCAGTAAACTTGGATTTGTATATATCGTAGCAAATGGCACAAAGGAAGTCACTACCCTTGTCTGCCACATCAACCACACATCCCCTCCTCACAAACGTACCATACTCGCTCTTGTCGGCATAGGTCTTAAACTCCTTATACAGCCTACCTTCGGCACTTGATGGCATACCTTGATACAGACACATGAACTGCGTCGGGTCTAATGCACGCACCTCCTCCAACTTCTCTTTGGAATGCCGCTCTGCCCATAACGGCTCACCCTCTTTGCGCGGATCAAGTTCCGTCGGCTCGCCCATCTTCAATGCAGGGAAGTTGATTCGTACCCAGTCCAACTTGCATACACGTTTCAAGTCAGACCACGAATTGACATCAACGATACGTTCGGTGCTATCCTCCAACCTGCCCACTATATCTTCCTTGTGCCAACGTGTGAACACTATTATCTCCTGTGAGTTGTTATGCAGACGGGTGCGGCATACGGTAGTGTACCACCTCCACGCCTGTTCACGAACGATGTTGGAGTTGGCTTCCGCATAGTCCTTATAGACATCATCAAGGATAAGCACATCAACGGTCTTACCAGTCAAGGGACCACTGCGACCTACTGCACGCAAGAAACCAGTGTGTCCTATCGGTTCACTTGTGTCGGCATTACATTGGTATACGTTATCCATACGTACCCTGCCGTCACTCAGACGTGTGTCTGGGAACACCGCCTTGTACGCATCGCTCTTGATGATACGTTGCACATCCCTATTGAATGAACGCGCCTGCTCTGCACTATACGAGCCGACAACAATTTTTAGGTCGGGATTCATACCTAATAGGAACGCAGGTAAGAAACGGCTACTTCCCTGTGACTTGCCATTTTGTGGCGCAACACTGATAATCAGCTTCTTTATCTGCTTATGCGCAAACATATCCAACACCTTGTAATAGACCTTATGGAAATTGGTCATATCCAACTTGGGGTTGATATATCTTGCAAAGGTGGTAAAGTCATTCATTGCCACCCAACGCACCGCCATCTCGGGGTTCGTGCGTATCCTTTCAATCGTCTCGTTGTCCATCTTCGTTCTCCTCTTCTTTTACTTCCTCAACCACATTCGCTTCGGAATACATATCTTCTCTCTTCCTATCCTGCATCCTGCCCACTATCTCGCTCAACTCACCCAAATCCTTCATGTCAAAGCCGTAGTTGACAATTGTGGTTGTGGTCACATCATTGCCACTCTCAATACCCAACATACGCATCTTACGCAGGTTGATTTGCATCACTCTATCAAGCAGTGACGGGTCGCCGGGTAAACCACCCTTCTTCTCGTACCACTCGTCTATCTCCTCCATAGTCATACCCTGCCCCATAAGTGCGGCATAGTCTCGCGGCTTGGGTATGCGGCTCTTCTCGTAGTCTGCAAGCAACATCTCCTCCAACGCTTCCAACTTACCTATCTCGTAGGCAATGAACTCATCAACGTGCTTGATGTTCTCCTTCTTCCACTCTACCATTGCACGTCTCACACTTGCGTACACTTGTTTCGGTGTGACACGATAGCCATCCAACTCGCTCATCCATTGCGCTATCTCTTGGAACGACTTGCCTCGTGCAGCTTCTTTCATTATCAGCCACGCGTCACGATTGGAATCGGATATGGTGCGCCCCGATTCATCTATTGGGCGGACAAAGTATTTGCTCAGACGTGCGGGCATTTTTTCTTTTTTCTTACGGAATCGCTTTGTAGAGTTGTTCTTGGTCTTCTCGCGCAACTTGGCATTACGTTCATCCATTCTTGCCCTCAGACGTTGTGCGCGTTCCTCATCGGTGTATAAACGTGGTCTGCCCGCCTTCCTCTTGGGTTGTTCCTCGGGTTTGAGTTCGGACATTATCTGCTCCACCGACTTGGGTTTGGGACCATACTTCTTAGGCTCTTTCTCAACCTTTTCCTTTCTGACATGATTGTACTTTGGTCTGCTCTTCATGCGGTGGATGATAGGTTCGCCCTCTTTTCTTTTCGGTCTGCCCCTTTTACGTTTCTCAACCACTACTTCTTCTTTTACTTCTTCCATGATGCACAAAATGGTGATTATTGTGCAAATATAAATATTTCTTGAAATAACAACAAAGAATGTTTGGTATTTTGGAATTTGTGAGTATATTTGCACCAAACAAAACAAACAGGTAATGGAAGAGAACAAAAAATTAAGGATTGCAACATTGTGTTCGGGTTACGATAGTCAATGCCTTGCAATGGAACGTTTGAAACAAAATTTCCCCAACTTTGATTATGAACTCGTTGCGTGGTCTGAGTTTGACCCCGAAACGCCAAAAAAGCCATTAAAGAAACAACCTGCTGTTCTGGCGCACAATTGTTTGTTTCCCCAATGGAAAGACCGCAACTGGGGAGATATGACAAAGATTGATTGGGAAAAATTCCCAGATATGGATTTGCTGTTCTATTCAACACCTTGTCAAAGCATTAGTCAAGCGGGACTGCAACATGGCTTTAAGGAAGGTTCGGGTACTCGTTCAAGTATCATTTGGAGTGTGCGTGATGCAATCCGTATCAAGCGACCCAAGTATGCCATATTGGAGAATGTGTTTGCAATGGTAACGCAAAAGTTTCTGCCGATGTTCAACTTGTGGCAACAGACTTTGAGAGAACTGGGATATAACAACTTTGCAGAGGTAATGAATGCAAAGGATTATGGAGTACCGCAGAATAGGGAGAGGATTTTCCTTGTGTCTATCCGTGATGATGGAGATAATCCGCAGTACCATTTCCCGAAAACGTTCAAGTTGGATAAGTGTCTTGCCGATGTGTTGGAGGAAGATGTGGAGCAGAAGTATTTTTTGAAAGACAAGATGGTTGCGAAATTCTTGAAGGATAACGAAAAGGATAAGCATATCTATGTGCCTACCGACCATTTTTTGAGTGATGATGAAATAGAGAAGGTTATCAATGAGAACAAGATATACTAAACCTAATCCCAAAAAAAGTTGTGTTAATAAGATACTTGTGTGCGGAAAATTAAATTCCAGTCAAGATGGTGTGGTTGTGGATATGGGGGGGGTGTGCTCCAACATTGGTTGTAGGACATTGTAATGTTCCAAAAGTGTTAGTTAAATATGAAACTGAAAATAACGAACATTGCAAAGCCGAAACGGATTAGGGGGGGGGGCAGATGTTTCCTTGCAACACTACAACGGATGGTTGTTGTGTGACTATTACAACGCGCTATAAAAACATTGGTAGCGCTAGTATTATTACACTTGGACATTATCCTGGTACGGTAGTTTTGATAAGATATGAAAGCGAAAATACTACGCAAGGCAAGAACCGATGAGGTTAAGCGGATAAGACGCATATACGGAGATGATGGGGGGGGGTACTGCAAGTTTGCAGACCGCTATTACTATCCTGCCGAAGATGGGTGTTCAAATACACTGACAAGTGTACTGAAAGATAATTATGTATTGATTAGATATGACAAACAAGATATTGCAGATAGGCAACTTGACGGAGAATGCGAAACGCAATAACCCAAATCAAAACAGACTTTATTCCGTTGAAGGCATTGCTCCTACCATACTATGTATGGGGGGGGGTAACCTTGAACCTTTAATTTTGATTAAATATGATAGCACAAATTGACCCAAAGACAAAGAAAGCGGAGTATTATGATATCCGCAAATTGACACCGAAAGAGTGTTTCAGACTAATGGATGTGGATGATGAGCAGATAGCAAAGTTGCAGGATGGCACAATATCCAATTCAGCGCAGTACAAATTGGCAGGCAATAGCATTGTGGTCAATTGTTTATACCACATATTCCGCAAGTTGCTTGTTGAGACTGGCAACGAAAAACAACAACTGACAATATGGTAATGGAAGAGATGTTGGACTTGATAGAGAAGATTGAACTTAAAGTCAAGTTGATTGAGAGGTACACGATGGAGAAGGAAGCAATGGAGAAGAAACTCTATGCGCTTTGTCACAAGTTAAGAAACAAGAATCAGTTGGAAATATGGGAAAGAACTTGGGATTGCCTTATATGGGCAGTAAATCGGCAATAGCAGGGAGGATAGTAAGCATACTCCCGCCAAATGATACGTTCGTGGATTTGTTTGCCGGCGGTTGTTCGGTCACTCATTGTGCCATGCTGACTGACAAGTGGAAACGTTTTCATGCCAACGATATAACCGATATACCACGATTGTTTGCCGGTGCGGTCAGTGGCAGGTATCATGATGAGAGACGTTGGATAAGCCGTGACACGTTCTTTGCAGAGAAGGATAGTGAGCCGTACATACGTTATTGCTGGTCTTTCGGTAACAATGGAAGGGACTATCTTTATTCGCGTACCATTGAGCCGTACAAGAAGGCGTGTCACTATGCGGTGGTTCTTGACGATTGGAATGATTTCAAGGTGTTGTGTCCCGAGGTGTGGGAACGTACCAAAGCGGTGTTGGATACTATTACCAATATCAAGCAACGTAGGGTGGCGTTCGGTTCTACCATTGTCAAGGAACTGAAACGTATAGGGGATATGAATCTTGTGGAGAGCAATCCGTTATACAAGTCATGCCATTGGAAAGATGGTAAGAACGCAAGGAATTTGCAGAGTTTGGAGAGGTTGCAGAATTTGCAGAGTTTGGAGAGGTTGCAGAGGTTGCAGAGTTTGGAGAGTTTGGAGAGTTTGGAGAGGTTGCAGAGGTTGCAGAGTTTGGAGAGTTTGGAGAGTTTGGAGAGGTTGCAGATAACCCAACTTTCGTATGACAAGGTGGATATAAAGCCAAACTCCACCGTATATGCAGACCCGCCATACGCAAACAAAGGTGGATACCTGCACGAGTTCAGTCATGAGGATTTCTATCAGTGGTTAAGGACAAGGGAGTACCCAGTGTATGTAAGTGAGTACACTATGCCGAGTGACTTTGAGTGTGTGTTGCAGGTATATAAGTCATGTTCATTGAGTGCGGTTGCAACAAACAAGACCATTGAGAAGGTGTTTGTTCACAAGCGGTGGGCAAAGAGTGTGGTTCAGACGGATCTATTCACTAATGATATGTTTTGATTATGGAAGTAGATGTATTGAGAGAGAAGTGGTACTGGCATACCACGTACGCATTAAGGACAAAGAACGGCAATGCTGACCTTGTGTTTGACAACATACATGGCAACATACCGATGTTGTACAACCTGTGGGTAAGGGAAGGACACCGAAAGGGAGGTGAAGCAAATGCCCTTCTTGACAAGGCAATAGAGATATGCAAGAAACGTGGTTTCACAGTACTTGGTCTTGAATGGGACAGGCGTGATAGTAGGCATTGGGTATTTGACTGGTATCTGAGGAAAGGATTTGATGAAAAGAGTTGCAGTGAACATTCGGCATTGTTGATAAAAGACTTGACAAAATGATGAATAAGGGAGGGTAAAACATCCTCCTTTTTTCATTACCCCAACACATCAACTTTAAGAAAAGAACAAAAAGTACCCCTTAAGAAAAAGAACCTAATAGAAAAAGAAACCTTCCCCCCTTAACAATCCCCCTATAAAGAAAAAGATTATATAGAAAAAGAACTATCCCCATTAAAAGTAGAAAAGAATATGAGAGTTTATTAAAGAAAAAAAAGAAGAAACTCTATCGAGTAAAGAACCAAAAAAAGAAACCACTAAACAGGGCAGAAGGACCGACCAAGGAACCATGACACTGACCGAAGAACTAAAACCACATTAACCAACTTACAAAATGACACAAATTACCCCAAATCACTGCCATTTTGACACTGCATATCCAAAAATTCAACACAAATATCACTTTTCACTACCAAAGTGACACCAAAATGACATAAAAATAAACCAAAATACAAAGCAAAATAATCGAAACCAAACAACCTACATACCCGACAAATGACAAACATCGAAAATAAGGCGGTTTACTTCCCCTACATTCAATTATTACACGCAAATGGTATAATTGCACACCCAAAGGAAAATAATCGTTTGTAGGGCAAATAACGAGGTTCGAAGGAAAATCGAGTTTCGTGAAAAAAATACCGCGAATTTGTGAGGGGCAATTTGGGGGGGGGGCTGCCCTGCATCAAGGGGGGGGTATCACTTTCCCCCCTGCATCATCCATCTTATAATCGAACTTACTGGAATTGAAATATGACAAAGATAGCAAGACACAATTGGTAACTACCTTATAATCGAACTTACTGGAATTGAAATATCTTGATTGTATTCTCAGTCACTAACTGCCCATTTCTTATAATCGAACTTACTGGAATTGAAATATTGCAGCATCTGCATTGCGTTGCACTGTCTCCGAAAGCTTATAATCGAACTTACTGGAATTGAAATGCGAATAGCCCAGTTCGCGCAGTTTGTTCATCACTACTTATAATCGAACTTACTGGAATTGAAATTCAAGTTTGTTTGTAATGTATCTACATGCATTTATAAACTTATAATCGAACTTACTGGAATTGAAATCCAATTGTGTCTTACTGTCTTTGCCATTGAGGCCTAAATAGATGTTTGCTTTTGTCATAATTGTATAAATTTACGTTTTTTATTCACTTTTTATGCAGTTTTTATGCACTTTTTATGCATTTTCACTTTGCCAAAAAAGCCCAAATATCGACTTAGTTGCCAAAACAACAATTACCAACAATAATTTTTAGACACAACCGTAATTTTTAGCCGTAATTTTTAGCCAAATGTTAAAGTCAGTGTTAAATCCGTTAATTGACTTGCAGGGTATTTTGACACATATTACCTTTGCAGTACAAACCTTAAAACAAAATGAAAATGAAAACTAGCGAATTAAAACAACAAGTAGTAACAGCCCTGCAAGGGGACAAAGAGAGTGTAACAGAATTATTATCCTTTGCAGGGTACGACATTAACCGCTACATGTGTTATACGTATAAGCTCGGTTATGTATTTACCCCGTCTGCCGGTCTTGTAGATAAGTTATACAAAAAGATAACAGACGCCGGTTACAACTCGATTAAAATGTACATACTCCGCAGTAAGCAGGCCGCCACACGTGCTGCGAAAGCGAAACGGCAGCAGTTACGCCGTGAACAGATAGCAATAGAACGAGATTACAAGAAGGCGCACCCGTTTCTTAACAAGGAAGAAGAGTTGGCCAAAATTTTTGAAAAAACCTATAATCTAAGTGTAAACGGATATCTATCTACATATTATGCAGTTAACGGGACTAAAAAGATACAAGACATAAAAATAGAGGTTTGGACCTCGCAGAACTGGGACAAAGCGCGCGAGTGCAAGGCTTACAAATGGAGTACAACAGAGTATAATTACAGCCTTCAGGTGCCTGCACGTTACAACTTTGCTGTAATCGGCGGACTTTTAACCTTTTGGCGCGGCAAATTAGACCGTAATGGTGTAAAATGCAGCTGGATAGAGCAGGGTCGCGGAGTGTCGAATTTTGTAGTGCGCACAGGTTATCTTATAAAAGGGGAGCATATAGGATGCGCATCGTTGCAAAAAGCCCTAAAAATATGCGCAGAACATCGTGCAAAAAGGCTGACCGTATTGCTTGCAGCACGCCGTAAAAAAATAGAGACAGACGCACTGCTTAGTACAACCTATTGCACGTTTAAAGACTCCATTGCTGCCGGTAACTGCATGTCAGGCAGCAATAATTTTTGTAACAAATTGTTTGCAGATTTGGGTGCCGAGGTTGACCAAATAACACTTGCAGATCTCCGCAAATACGGAAAAAAATACGGTGTTGAGACATACGCGGAACGTGTTATAACCTACAAATTAAGCCATATTTAAGACTGCTCAGAACAGGGAACTTTGACCGGTTCCCTGTTCACAATAATTTTTATAACAATAATTTTTAAACCTTTTACAATTATGACAAACGAAAAAATGGAAAAAGCAATTGAGTTGCTCAACTCCGCTCTTTACACTGCGGATGACCTTACAAAATCCGAACTGCTCAGACTGAAAGCCCTGTTTGCAACCGAATTAAACATCTCGCTTTGCAAACGTGGAAAATTCAACATCTACGACTTTGCAGAGAAAAAAGACAAACTCCGCCCTGCGTATTTTGGCGTCTTCCATGACGCGGAGAATGAGGTTGCTGTTGCAACAGACGGATACATCCTTGTATATAGTAAAGTTGCGTACAACCCTGAGTTTGCAGGTAAAATCATCGGTCCAGATGGTGCCGAGATAGAAGGCCGGTTCCCGAAATGGAAAAACGTTCTTCCGAACTTCACTGGCTTGGCAACGGTTAACGTGAATTTTTCCACTGAGCAGGTTGCAGAGGCCGAAAAGGAATATAAGTTACTTTCCAAAGAAGAACAAAAAAAGTCTCATGCACGAATAGACTGCACTGAAACAATAGGCACGTATTGTTCAACAGGTCTCAGCGGTCAAAAAGTGTACGGTATTGGGCTTGCAACGCGTCACCTCAAATTGTTGCTCAAGAACGGCATTACAAGTGTGGAAGCTGCAAGAAACAAGCCTTATGCAGTCAAGGCGCACTGCGACGAATTTGATGCCATCTTGATGCCACTTTGCATATAACAGCAATAATTTTCAGTCCAGGCAGGTTTGGCCGCCTGCTTGGATACCATTTACTAATCAATAATTTTTAGACTTATGAAAACAAGTGTTTATGATTTTACCAATGATTTGTATGATATTATTGCAAGAAATCCATACATGTCAGTCAGCGAATTTTTTAACAAATATGTTGCCGCTGAAAATGTTGAAGTTAACCCTATGAACGGGAAAATAACCGTTGGAGATATAGAAATCTGCATTACTAATCAATAATTTTTAGACTTATGAAACAACTTTTTTTCGGTATTCCATGTATGTATATTGTGCCTGGAATTAGTACATTTAATCCAAACGTTTGCTACAAAGGGCACGTTTTCAGTTATCAGAACTTGGAAAACCTTATTCAGTACATGTTTAGCAACTCCGCGTTTGGTGACACAAAAAGCGAAAATGTATATCAATTTTGCAGGAAAAACTCTCGTGCTATCAAGAACTATTTGAAAGACACCTATTTTATACACTAATAATTTTTACAACAATGGAAACAAGAATTACATTCAAAGAAAAGATTCTGGCACACAAATTTTGTGCGGATCTGTTTGAACACTTTGGGCTTTGTGCAACACGTCACGGAAATCGTGTCACCTTCACCGCTCATACCGTCTTTGAGTATGATGCCTTTATTGCAGTAATGCAGGGCTACAAGACCGATATCTTTGACAATACACTGAACCGATAATTTTTATAACAATAATTTTTAGACCTTACAATTATGGAAGATAACGAATTATTTCTCAACAATTATGTTGAGTTGCTCAGAGACATGACCGATAATAACCTTCACACGGAAGCTGTTGTATTACTTGCAAGACTTTTACTTGACATCCAAGACACTGAGGAAAACCGATATTACCTGAAATGGGCTAAATGGATAGCAAAGCAGCACAAAGATTTTGGCTACATGCCAAGCCCTTTATATGAGTTCCGCTTTGAGTTGCAGGAGACCATTCTGAAAGAACTCAGACAGCACCTTACAAATGAACAATATAACCTCCTGTATGGTGCGCTATAAATTTTCAGACCAATTGGAAGGATGGATTTTTATCCATCCTTTCTTTTTGCCGTTTTTTTGCCCTGTAATCAACTTTCATACCTCAGATGTATAAACATACCCAAACGGAAAGAAAATGGTATATAGACAAAAAGAATGGGTAAAACAAATGCCTTACCCACTCTCCAATTGGAAAACAAAAACTATTTGATGTTATGAACGTTGATAGTACTTACATAATGTTCCGCGGCAGATGTTTTCGTCACAAGCCTCTCCCAGGCACTTGCCATCCTCCGCATACTTTGCAACCTTACTATGTAAGCAGTTAGCACATGAGGAAGGCTCTTTGTTTACCTTACGTTTTGCCCACCATGCGAGCAAAGAACCTGATACCAGTAACGCCAGTACCAAGACTAATACAACACCGGCAGTAAACCAGAGCGGAGCAAGTGCCACCCACCATGAAACAATACCCGTAATTTTTAGAGTTGCTGATGCAACCACCCAAAGACCGAATAATGTATAACAAGCAATTTTCATATTGAGTAATAATTTTTAGACCGTAATTTTCAGAACGGAAGAGCATCGGCACCATCGGGCAGTTTCAGTTCCGCGTTCTTTTGCTTTTTCTTTGCATACGCATCGCGGATATTCCCGAAAAGTGCCTCAATATCATTGTCTGCTCCATCCATAATTTTCAGTTATCTTATGTAGTTATTGAATATATCAAGATAATCCTCCATGCGGGCGCATTTGCGACATCCATCTATTTTCTTTGCAAGTTTAGCAATAATTTTTGATTCATACCTATGTAACTCAAAAAAACGTAATAATGCAACTATAAAATACCGCTGACTTTTGTGGTCGGCAGGCAGGTTGCAGGCGTTAATAAAGTTTATCACCCTTATACTTATATCATCTCCACGTTTCAACTTACCATTCTTAAACTCAGTAGAACCAGTCTTTCCACAGGAGTATAGAAGTATTGCGTTAGATATGTTAAGTCCATAATCTTCTTTGTACTTTTTAAGGTTAATGTATTCAGTATAACCCTTATTTGCATAATATTCCATGTAGTCCGATTGTTGCCAGTTCTTGCGACAAGTATTCAGAGATATAAGAGCCTTATCGGCATCACCTTCAAAGATAATAAAACTTATTGGCAAGTTGTTCGCGCGAGCCACTTCAAGGCGATGCTGACCGTCTATTATACCAAAATCTTTATCCACTATTATCGGCTGATATGGTAATAGGTTAATCTGCGACACTTTTACATTCAAATCTTTGTCAAACCTACACTCCCGATTTCCTTTAATGTGGTGGAATAACTCATAATTGGTGGTCTGATATACTACCACTTTTGACTCATTGATGATGTCTTTGGTTTGTTTTGCGTCCATAATTTTCAGTTGTTTGTTTCATTGCAAAGGTAGGGATAATTTTTAGAAAACAATAATTTTTACCAAATATTTTTTTGCACTTTGGAGAAAAATCACTATCTTTAAGAGTATAAATAAAACAAATCTATGAACAAGACAATCGTTTCTGCCCTTGTACTGGGCATGGTTCTTGCATCATGTAGCAAGACCGATGAGAGAGTGACTGACCAAGTAAGAGTATTATCTTATGCAATGTGTGAAAACGGCTCCATGTACACAAAGGGAGTTGCGACCGATGATGTGACAAGTGCAATTCAAAACGCGCTGCCTGACAAGGTCTCTTTTACTGCAACATCCTTTGCCACAAGTAAGGCATACAAAGGCAAGACAGGTGAGCCGATAGTGTTACCGAGCGACCTGTATCACGTTATAGGCTCATCAAGCGGCAATGCACTATCTTCATGCCTGCAAGGTTCAAGCGGTTACGTCACCGATGCACCCAAGATAGACATCAACTGTGACCTTAACGTTACCGACAACGAGACTGCCTACACCCTACAAGCAACATACAAATCTTTTGCAATAGTTGTAGATGCGGAAGAGACCGCCAAAGTGTTCATCAAAGGCAAAGGTGAGGAAGAGGAAATAACGCCTGTGACAAGCGGAGCGATAAAGATTGCTTTCGTTCAAGGTGACTATTCCTCAACCTACCTTACTTTGCGTATTGTTCCTACCGACAAAGAGCGATACGATGATGCAACCTATACACTTGCAAGCCAGAGCGGAAGTAATCTGGTACACGTTGAGGCAGGCAAGTTCTATGTGTTTCACCCAAAAGTGAATGGGCAGGAACCGAAGGTTATCGGGCTTTCATTACCTAACTTTGAGCGGGTAGATGTATCTTTCAACTGATGATTTTTAGGGTGTTTTTTCACGACACCCTAATTGTTTTGGCAAAATGTTTGGTAGTTTATAAAAGATTCTTTTACTTTGTAGCGAAAAATTGATACATGAGGCATGATACGATTAAGGGATGCTTTTGATTATGCAAAGAAGAAAGGCAGGGTAAAAACAAAGACCGAGACCGCACAAAAGATATGGAAGAACGTTTCACCAAAGAGTGCGTACGTGAATTTCAATAATCTTGAAGTCGGCAAGGTAAACAGCATAACACCCAGACTTGCAAAGGCAATTTATAACGAGTTGGGGGTGAGTATGGATTTTCTGCTTGGTATCAGTGACATAGAGAACAACGAAGATATGAAAGAGCAGGTAAAGGATAAGGCAAACGAGATTATCAATATAGTTAAGTAGTAATTTTTAAAAACAAAACAAATGGAAACAAAAACGATTTATCAGAAGTTAGGCGCAGTGATGGCAGAGGTAAAAGCCGTTGATAAAGCGCAGAAGAATGTTCAGCAGGGCTTCATGTTCCGTGGTATAGACGATATGATGAACGCCTTGCACAACTTGTTCGCAAAACATGGCATCATCGTACTGCCGAGCGAGTTGGAGCACATTCAGGACAACTACCCGACAAAGACAGGCGGAACGCAGTTCCGTTCAAGGGTGCTGATGGAGTTCCGTTTCGTAAGCACTGATGACGGCTCATACGTGACCACAAGCGGATGGGGCGAAGCTGCCGACAATGGCGATAAGGGTTACAACAAGTGCAAGAGTATCGCTTTCAAGTACGTTCTTATGCAGATGTTTGTTATCCCGACAAAGGACATTGCAGACCCCGACAAAGAGACACCCGAAGAGGTGGATTGTGATAGTGAGTTGCTGTTGTTGCTTAATGAGATACGCCTTGCAGAGAGCACCGAGCAACTGACATCTATCTACAACCGCAATCAGCAATATCACACCAACACACGTTTCATGAGTGCCTTGTCACATCGCAAAAAAGAGGTGCAATGAACGTGAACGAGGTACGCTGGACACTTGACCGATACAAGTATGAGAGTAAGGGAACGTATGCCATTCATCGGTGCCACGTTCCCGACCTTGAAAGATGGAGTTTCACTACAAAGAAATGTAAGGTTAGGGAGCCAGTATTCAAGTTTAAACATAAAGTTATAAATGAAGAGAAAGCAAACGAATTGTTAAACGATAATTTTTGAAAGATATGAACGATAATCCACAAGTTAATTTTGTTGTAAAGGTATCCCACTTGATTTGCAAGGAGACCAGTTTTGACACAACATACTATGAGAGTGATGGCAAGCACGATGTAGAGCCAACGTATGCAGAGAGCGATTACAGAGACCAGCACTATACCCCACTGGAACTTATTGACAAGTTCCGTCGCTACCTTGAAGGTGAGACCGTTCTTGACGAGAAGGAGCGCAAACGTCTTATTGCCGACTGCAAGAACTGGAAAGAGGTTGAGTTTGACTGGGAAATGGTGAGGAGTAATCTGGAATAACCTTTGTTGATTAAATCATATTTTGTTTTTACTCATTTGAGGTGTGCTGATTGTGAAATTGGCGCACCTTTTCTTTTCAATGCCAAACAATGGCGTTTTTCTTTGATTTAAGCGACTTTTGTACCAAAGTGGTATGATTGTACCTCAAAGGTAAGATAATTGATTGTAGGGCAAATTTCCAATAAATAATATTCATTTGAAAAAAGATTGAAAAAAAGTTGTAAATTGTTTGTTTAATTCAAAAATAGGGTTTATATTTGCACCAACAAAATCAACAAAGTTATGGCGTATATCATTTTTACAATCGTGGCAATTGCACTGGCAGTTACCGAAGAGGTGCTTACTTATAGTATTAACAAAGATAAAGAAAAGGAGAAGAAAGAAGATGTTTGAGACAATCAAAGAAACGTTACGCAAGGAACGTAATGACAAAATCAAAGCGGACTATGAAGAGTTGCGGACTTCATACCCAGACGTGAGCAAGAACCGCATCTATCATGACATTGCAGTTAAGTACAACATCAGTGCAAACATGGTGAGACTAATCATTCTAAACAAACAAACAAAACCTTAACAACTATGACAAAAGAAGAAATGGCGAAAGGTTTATGCAAGGCGCAGTACTATCAGCAGTTATCATTTGGAGTGTTATCCGCCTTCCATATCTTTACCTACATTGATGAAGAGACGCAGGAGGTGTTCTTTACGGTGTATTGTTCCAAAAACGATGGCGGAGCAAGTGTGCATTTTTATAGCAATAGTGACTATAAAGAGTGTATGCAGGATTTACATAACATGATGCTTAATTACCAACTGATATGAAACTTAAACAAAGCAAGGTTCGGTTCTTGGAAGACGGTCACAAGTATTTCCTTGAACTTGATGAACTGACAGGTGTTACCACTATTCTCCACAAGGTGTTGTTCCCCAACAAGTACTCCGGCATTGATGAGGAGACATTACGCAAGGCAGCACAACGTGGCACCGACATACACGAAGCGATACAGGACTATGAACTTGACCGCAAGGCTCGTGAACATGAATTTTTATATGACTGCGAACAATGCCTTGTTGAGTGGTTGAAGAAAGCACCAAAGCGCACCACTATCAGAGATGAATATCTTGTCAGCAATGATATTGATATTGCCAGTAAGGTGGATTTGGTGCAGGTGGATAAGGACAACCGCATAACACTTGCCGACATCAAGACAACAACTACCTTTGATGCGGAGTACCTGTCATGGCAGTTGAGTATGTACGCCTATATGTTTGAGCGCATGAACAAGACCCTAAAAGTGAATAGACTTGTTGCGTACTGGTTCAAGCGCACTGGTTTTGAATGGAACTTGTCCATTGTTGATGTTGAGCGCAAGTCGGATGAGCAGATAGAGCAGCTTATTGAGTGGTGGCGCAATGGTGAGGTGCACGAAACGGCACTTGTTGAGGATAAGCCAGAGTTTGCTCCGCCTATGCCTATCGTGGATGTTGCAAGCGTATATGCCGATATAGACAAGCAGATAGAGGAACTGAGCACCAAACGTGAGGAATTTCGCACAAGGCTTATGGAACTGATGATTCAGAACAATATAGAGAAGTTTGAACTGGATGGCGGTCGCATGAAGGTTGCAAGGATAATGGCAACAACACGCAAATCGTTTGATAGTGCACGTTTCAGAGAGGAACATCGCGAGCTGTACGATGAGTATCAGAGAGAGAGTATAGTCAAAGAAACAATCAAGATAACAATAAAGTAATATGAAGTACAAATTAACTGACGAAACAAAGGAATGGTACGGACATTTGTTGCACCGTATTGAGTGTGTTACTGCGTTTGGCAATGTAAAAGTAGGAGACAAAGGAGGTTGGATTGAGAGCGAAAGCAATCTGTCGCAAGATGATAACTGCTGGGTGTACGGCAATGCAGAGGTGTACGGTGATGCAAAGGTGTGCGGCAATGCAAAGGTGCACGGCAATGCAGAGGTGTGCGGCAATGCAGAGGTGTACGGTGATGCA
>JAZLIE010000126.1:0-3350 GCA_045617165.1 Candidatus Enterocola sp.
ATCTTTACGTAATGTATGATGTATAATGTATGATGTATGATTCGATTCGCCGATTCACTAAATCACCAAATAAACAATAACCATTATGAAAAAAATTAAACTAAACCAAGGACCTTGGAAATTTATCAGTGCCGGAGGCAATGTAAGAGTGAACCTTACATCGGGTAAGGACATTAAGAACCTGAGCAAACTTGACCAAAAGATGTGGAGTGTGCTGTCAATGCCTACATCGGGGTTGGAGTTTGATAAAGACACATTAAAGTATCTTGATACAGACTGTGACGGAAAAATTCGTGTGCAAGAGGTTATTGCAGCCACTGATTGGATAACATCAGTGCTTAAAGACCCTAATTATCTCCTAAAACAAGTTGATACACTGCCACTTGCAGAAATCAACCAAGAAAATGAGGATGGTAAGAAACTCTATGAGTCAGCTTCTCAGATTCTTAAAAATCTGAATCTTGAGCAGGATAACATTTCAATAGCCCAAACATCTGACAGCATAGCAATTTTTGCTCAGACAGTATTTAATGGAGATGGAATAATTATTCCCGAGTCTTCAGATAAGAAAGAGATTCAAGAGATTATAACCTCCGTAATAGCCACAATGGGTGCCGTTCAAGACCGCAGTGGAAAAGATGGCGCCGATGCTGATAAAATTGAGGCATTCTATGACGCTTGTGCCAAATATGATGCTTGGAAAAAGGCGGGAGAGGCTGATAAGGCTGACATCTTCCCATACGGAGACAATACAGCGGCGGCACTTGATGCCTATAATGCCATAAAAGATAAGGTTAATGACTACTTCATGCGTTGCCGTTTAACAGAGTTTAATTCTGACGCGCAAACACCACTTGACGTATCGGCAGAGCAGTTTCAGTCAATTACATCAAAGAATTTGGCTGAATGTGGCGAGGATATTGCCGCATATCCGCTTGCAAGAATATCAGCAACCACTGAGTTGCCTCTTGATAAAGGCATTAACCCTGCTTGGACGGCGGCGGTTGCCACTTTCAAGAGTCTTGTGATAGATGTTGATTTTCCTAATGCAAAAACCCTTACATTGGAGCAGTGGAATACATTTGCCGCTAAATTCGCTCCATACACAGCGTGGATGGGAGCAAAGGACGGAGCGTCTGTTGAATCATTGGGATATGAGTTGATTGCAAAAATTGTTAAGGAGAATAATAAGGATAAGGTGCTTGCGCTAATAGAGAAGGATAAATCATTTGAGGCTCAGTCAAATGCCATAAATGATGTAGATAAGATGCTTCACTATGTAAGAGACATCTTCGCTTTGCTTAAGAACTATGTCACATTCCTTGATTTCTACTCTCCTACACAGAGTGTGAAATCTGTATTCCAGGCAGGTACCTTATATATTGACCAGCGTAGTTGTAATCTTTGTCTAAAGGTTGCCGATATGGGCAAGCAGTCTGCACAGGCGGGAGCCAGCGGAATGTACCTTATATATTGTGACTGTACCTGTAAGAGCAAGCCTGGCACAATGTCAATAGTTGCCGTTATGACCGATGGTGATATTGATAATCTTGCTGTTGGTAAAAACGCCATATTCTATGACCGCGATGGCAATGATTGGGATGCGGTAGTGACAAAGATTATAGATAACCCTATAAGCATCCGTCAGGCATTCTGGTCACCTTACAGAAAATTCGCTAAATTCATAGAAGACCAAGTAAACAAATTTGCAGCGGAGAAAGACAGCAAGGTTACATCAGATGCAACCGCTTCAATATCAGATGCAGGTGCTCAGGCAACATCAGGTGAAGCCGCCAAACCGGCACAACCATTTGATATAGCCAAGTTCTGTGGTATCTTTGCTGCCATAGGTTTGGCAATAGGTGCCATCGGAGGCATTTTATTGGCTTGCGTAGAAGGCTTTTTGAGCCTTGCATGGTGGCAGATGCCTCTTGCCATTCTGGCTATTATGCTTCTAATCTCAGGTCCTGCAATGATTATGGCTTGGCTAAAATTGCGTAAGCGTAACCTCTCACCTGTTCTTAACGCCAACGGTTGGGCTATGAATACTGCGCTTATAGTTAATATTCCATTTGGAAATACACTTACACAACTTGCAAAATTCCCTGTATATGCAGGAGAGGATGCATTTAAGCCAAAACATCATGGCAGATGGTGGAAAATCACCCTTACAGTACTTGTTATACTTGCTATAATAGTTATTGTACTGTATAGTAAGGGATTGCTTAACGAATGGGGTGTCCCTTATCACTTCCTAAAACCATTAAAATTCTGGGCTTAATAATCCCTATATGATAAAAAAATGACTGCTCTTGTTTGAGAGCAGTCATTTTTTTATCTGATATTAATTTCCTTACTTTAATGAATTTAACTGTTTAATAGCCTTTTTTATTATAATATTAGTACAATAGCCGTACGGCAGAGCATCTTTGGTATCCATACCAGTAGCAATAGATGTTGCAAGTTGCTTGCAGTAATACTGGTCACCCTTTGAAATAAGAACACGGTTAGAATGTGATTTGAATATTGTGATTGACTCTCCGTTTTGTTCAAGAATCAAGTACTCTGATAATGTGGCACCAGCCATCCAATCATCAATTTGTGTCAGAGACATTATTGCTGATTGTTCATCAGTTCCTAGCGTAATGTTTATAACACTAGGCTCCGTAGCGTTTTGTAAACTTATGCGCAATTCATAATTATTGTTGTCGTTTTTAATAACGCAGCAATAGGAATCAGCCGCTATTATAGGATTTATCAGCCTGCCTTTGTCTTTAATGTTTATTTGCGCAAATGTGCTGATACTCAGTAATGCGATGATAAGTGTAGCGTGCAATTTTTTCATAGTTGATGTGTTTTTTAATATGAATATGTTGCAAATATACTATTTTTTTTTCATATCTGCAATATATAGTGGAGTTTATGTAATGATTTTGTAATATTTTTGTGATTTTGTAATCACCTGAATGACAATAAGGATTAGGAGAGAAATTAAAAAGTTTTGAGAAAAGTGAAAAAATAAAGCGAAATATTTTGCGGAAGATAAAATTAGCCATATCTTTGCACCCGCTTTTGGGAAATAAAAACGCTTAAAGGCAATAACCGCAGAGGCGGCGAAAAAACTTGAAAAAAATTGATAAAAAATTTTGCAGTTTAAAAAACTCGCCGTATCTTTGCAATCCCTTTCCGATTTTTTCGGGGTTGGGGTAAAAGAGAGATCTTTGACAGACTGGAAACAACAAACAACCAAAACAAGGAAGGAACAAAGAGCGTATGTTTTTTTAAAAGGACATACAAGTCCCCGAGCCATTCTAAGGAACAAAACAAAAAACAATATAAATACAATGAAG
>JAZLIE010000127.1:0-19786 GCA_045617165.1 Candidatus Enterocola sp.
GTCTGCCTTCATTGTCCATAGGCATAGTGGCTGATGAAAGCACCCCGTCAACATCAAATATGAATGCCTTAATATTATGTAATTTTTCTTTGTAATTCATTGGTGAATTGAAAATTGAAAATTATAACTTTTCTTTTTTAACTTTTCTTTTTTAACTAACTTTGCAGTCGTTATGAATTACCTTTTTACATCTGAATCTGTATCAGCGGGGCACCCCGATAAGGTTGCCGACCAGATATCTGACGCTCTGCTTGATAATTTCCTTGCCTGTGACCCTACGTCACACGTGGCTTGTGAGACACTTGTCACTACAGGTCAGGTTGTGCTTGCCGGAGAGGTTACCACAAACGGCTATGTTGATGTGCAGCGTGTGGCACGTGACGTCATAGAGCGCATAGGCTACAATAACAGTGACTATATGTTTGAGGCGCGCTCCTGCGGCGTACTCTCAGCCATACACGAGCAGAGTGCCGACATAAATCGTGGTGTGAACCGTGAGAACCCACTTGAGCAAGGTGCTGGAGACCAGGGCATTATGTTCGGGTACGCATGCTCTGAGACCAAGAACTATATGCCTGTGACACTTGATATGGCACACGCCATTCTGCGTGAACTTGACACACTACGCCGTGAGAAGAGGGATATGCCCTATCTCCGCCCCGATGCCAAGAGCCAGGTTACAGTAGAATATAGTGCAGAGGGCAAACCTCTACGCATTGAGGCTATAGTGGTATCAACACAGCACGATGAGTTTGACACAGATGATGAGCGTATGCTCTCACGCATAAAAAAAGATGTGGAGAGCATTCTTCTGCCAAGAGTCTTTGCTAAAGACCCTGCCTACGCTACACTTAATAAGGGTGATTTCAAACTATTTGTAAACCCAACAGGTAAGTTTGTAATTGGCGGTCCGCACGGCGACACCGGACTTACCGGTCGTAAGATAATAGTAGATACCTACGGAGGACGCGGAGCCCACGGAGGCGGTGCCTTCTCAGGCAAAGACCCCTCAAAGGTTGACCGCAGCGCCGCATACGCCGCACGCCATATAGCAAAGAACCTTGTGGCGGCTGGAGTATGTGATGAGACACTTGTGCAGGTAGCCTACGCCATAGGGGTGGCTGAGCCTATGAACCTATATATAAACACTAACGGAACCAACCACACCCAGTTCTCAGACGCTGAAATAGCGGAAAAGATGCTTGAGATTTTTGATATGCGTCCGTACGCCATAGAGCAACGCCTGAAACTGCGTAACCCAATATATGAGGAGACAGCCTCATACGGGCATTTCGGACGTGAGCCGCAAACCGTCACCAAGCGTTTTGACATTGACGGCAAGCAGATAGAACGCACTGTGGAACTCTTTACGTGGGAGAAACTGGATGTCGCAAGCGTAATTAAAGGAGAAATGAGAAAGAAGAAAGAAGAAATAGTTATTGAAAGCACTGTTACGGAGCAACATTAGTTGCGACTAAGCCACTCCCCAAGGGAGGGGTTTGGGGTGGGGTAAGAAAAGGAACTTTCATATTTTTTCCTTTTCAAAATACTGTAATAATAATGTCTAATCTAGAAAAAATATGAAAGACTTAAGCACACTAAGCATCGGCATTGCGTCTGACCACGCCGGATATATGCTTAAAGAGTATGTGAAGAAATACCTTAATGGTAAAGTATTTGAGTTAATTGATTTTGGCACAGACTCAGAGGAGAGTTGTGACTACCCCGACTACGGGCATAAATTGGGCAACGCCGTAAATAGCGGCAAGGTTGACTTTGGAATAGCAATCTGCGGAAGCGGAAACGGCATAAGTATGACCGTTAACAAATACAAGAACGTGCGTGCCGCACTCTGCTGGAAAGATGAGATTACAAAACTAGCCCGTCAGCACAATGACGCCAATATAATCTCACTGCCTGCACGTTTCATATCAGAGGCTGAGGCGGAGCGTTTTATTGAAACGTTCTTCAGCACCGATTTTGAGGGCGGACGCCACGAGCGTCGTGTAACAAAGATTGGTCAGGTGCTATAAAATTCTGCCACTCTCACGCTTTACCTCATAGACGTTAGGTAGGGCTTGAATACCAACAACAAGGGACTTTAGTTCACTTATAGAGTGAACAAAGACCTTTATTTTTGTCTCTATAATCTCATCGGTAGTGGCACTTGTTATCTCACCAATACTCAATTTCATCTCATCAGATATGAGTTTGGCAAGGTCAAGCAGATAGCGGTCACGGTTCACCGCCTTTATTATAAGCCCTACAGGGTAGGTGTCATCATCAACCTGCAAATCAACCTTAGTAATAACATCGCCAGCCTGTGATGAGAGTGAGAGTGCCTTATCACAGTTGCACTTGTGTATGAGCGTGTTGCCATCGGGGAGACGGAAACCTACAACCTCATCGCCAGGCAAAGGGTGACACTGCTCACAAAGTATGTAGTCAGGGTTCTTCTCATTCTCAGCCGCCTGCTTCAGATAACGGCGTATGAAACTGCGGGCACGGTATGTCTGAGCAACCTTCAGCCAACTCTCCTGCGGATGGTAGTCAGGGTCAGTACCTATCTTAATACGGTCACCTCTATTCAGTATTGTTGTTACAGCACACAATTTGTCATTAATTATGGCATATTTGGCGTGGTCTCCTATATCGGAGTGAATCTCGTATGCAAAATCCACGGCACTTGACTCATCGGGGAGAGTAATTTTGCTACCGTCAGACGCAAAGACTATTATGTCATCGTGGTAGAAACTTGAGACCATATCATCAAATGTCTGACCAGTGGTGGTGGCTGATGCTGAGAAATCCTGCAGCACGTGCTTGAAACGCTCAATCCACTGATCCACGTTACCCTGCTCAGCAAGACAGCCGTACTGGCTCACACGGCGCATCTCATTACTCTGAATGTGGACCTCCATCCATCTGCCCTCATTACCCATAAGCTTAACGTGCAGGCTGCAGTAGCCGTTTGCCTTAGGAGTGTCAATATAGTTGAGCATACTATATGGTTTCTCTGTATATATCTCAGTTATAAGAGAATATATATATAGAGCGGTATCTTTCTCCTTCTGTGCGAGTGTGCGTTCCGGATTATCCCACTTCTCCATAGGCTCATAGTTTATGTGAACCACCCTTATATGCTCCAACTCCTTGAATGAGGCGCGGGTCTGGTGCATCTTGTACCAGAGAGAATAGACGGTACGCGGGTCACAAGATACCGTGGCGTTGATTCCAACCTCTTTAAGACGCTTGCGTATAGGCTCCATCCAACGCTCTGCGGCATCGGTATGCTGAATCACGTAGTTGTTCAGTTGTTCCTGAATGGCGCTGTACTCATACGGAGAACGGTATTGAAGTCCAAGATTCTCAAGTTCACTCTTAATAAGGTACAAGCCTAAGCGGTTTGCCAGCGGAGCGTAGAAAAAGTCGGTCTCAGCGGCAATTTTAAGTTGCTTCTCCACCTTCATACTCTTGAGGGTACGCATATTATGCAGACGGTCAGCAAGTTTTATAAGCAACGCCCTGATGTCAAAGTTAAAGGCGGCGAGCATCTGCTTGAAGTTCTCCACCTGCTTGGAGGCTTCAACCTGAGTGGGCTGGTGCTTGGTGACTGTATTGACAAGGTAGGCAACCTCTTCACCAAACTGCTCACGCACGTCATCAATGCTTGCGGCGGTATCCTCAACCACATCATGCAGAAGAGCGGCTATTATAGGGGCGGCACCAAGTTGCATATCATTATTCACAATCTGGGCTACCGCTATGGGGTGTATTATGTACGGCTCACCCGTCTTGCGGAACTGCCCTTCATGGAATTTCTTAGCCATAAAGTAAGCCTGCTTAATACGCTCAGTCTCCTCCTTAGTGTGGCGGGCGCTGATTTGTGAGAAGAAGTTGTTTTGTAAAGATTCTACATCCATTTATTTTAGTGAATAGTTAATAGTGAAAAAAGAAAAGTTAATAGTCTTAAATGAAAATTGAAAAGGTAAAAGTATGAAAATGAATTTAAAATATCAACTTATTAGAAATAAATCTTACACATTTTTAGTTTTCTATGAAAATATTGTGTCAAAACTGTTTTAATTTCTCAAATAAAATTTATACTTTTGCATTGCATATTTTGGGGTGGTTTTTACAATTACTATTTACCCCACCTAAATTACTAGTTGCTTTAATTGCTAATTACTAATTTCTAATTATTTTATATTATGAGTTGTTTAGATTTAACAAAGTACGGCATCACCGGAGCAAAGGTGATTGGTCACAACCCTTCATACGAGGAGTTGTTTGCCGCAGAGACAAAGGCAGGCCTTACAGGCTTTGACAAAGGTCAAGAGACAGAACTTGGCGCAGTAAACGTAATGACAGGTGTTTATACAGGACGTTCTCCTAAAGATAAATACATTGTTATGGACGCTAAGTCAAAAGACACAGTTTGGTGGACATCAGATGCTTACAAGAATGACAACCACCCAATGTCAGAGGAGGTTTGGGCTACTGTTAAGGAGATTGCAAAGAAAGAACTCTGCAATAAGGAACTTTACGTAGTTGACGCTTTCTGCGGAGCAAACAAAGACTCACGTATGGCAGTACGTTTCATTGTTGAGGTTGCATGGCAGGCTCACTTTGTAAAGAATATGTTCATTCAGCCAACAGAGGAGGAGCTCAAGAACTTTGAGCCTAACTTTGTGATTTACAACGCCTCTAAGGCAAAAGTTGAGAACTACAAAGAGTTAGGACTTAACTCTGAGACTTGCGTAGCATTCAACGTAACATCACGTGAGCAGGTTATCATTAACACTTGGTACGGCGGTGAAATGAAGAAGGGTATGTTCTCAATGATGAACTACTACCTTCCTCTTCAGGGTATGGCTTCAATGCACTGCTCAGCCAACTGTAATATGGAAGGCAAGGAGACAGCCATATTCTTCGGACTTTCAGGCACAGGTAAGACAACCCTCTCTACAGACCCAAAACGTAAACTTATTGGTGATGATGAGCACGGTTGGGATGACAACGGCGTATTCAACTTTGAGGGTGGCTGCTATGCTAAGGTTATCAACCTTGACAAGGAGAGCGAGCCTGACATCTATAACGCCATCAAGCGTAACGCACTTCTTGAGAACGTTACAGTTGACGCAAACGGTAAGATTGACTTTGCTGATAAGAGCGTTACAGAGAACACTCGTGTATCTTACCCAATCAACCACATCAAGAACATTCAGACACCTATCTCAGCCGCTCCGGCAGCACAGAACGTAATATTCCTCTCTGCTGACGCATACGGCGTATTGCCTCCTGTATCAATTCTTACACCAGAGCAGACAAAGTACTACTTCCTAAGCGGATTCACAGCAAAACTTGCTGGCACAGAGCGTGGCATCACAGAGCCAACTCCTACATTCTCCGCTTGCTTTGGTCAGGCATTCCTTGAGCTTCACCCAACAAAGTATGCTGAGGAACTTGTAAAGAAGATGGAGAAATCAGGTGCTAAGGCATACCTTGTAAACACAGGTTGGAACGGAACAGGCAAGCGTATCTCTATACGTGACACTCGTGGTATCATTGACGCTATTCTTGGTGGTGCCATTAAGACTGCTCCTACAAAGAAAATACCTATGTTTGACTTTGAGGTTCCAACAGCACTTCCAGGCGTTGACCCTAACATTCTTGACCCACGTGACACTTACAAGTGTGCATCTGAGTGGGAGGTTAAGGCAAAAGACCTTGCTTCACGCTTTATCAAGAATTTTGATAAGTACACCGGCAATGAGGCTGGCAAGGCTTTAGTTAAAGCTGGACCAAAACTGTAAGTTTTGTCCATCTTTAACATAAAGCCTTTTTACCTCTTATGACCCCACCCCAAACCCCTCCCTCAGGGAGTGGCTTAGTCGCACCAAAGGTGCTCCATAAGGTCTGGATTTAGAAGATGGTACTAAGAATAAAAACCGCTCCCAAATATGAGAGCGGTTTTTTTGTAGCCCTGCCACACACCAAGAGCCAGCCCTGTTTGTGGGGTTGGCTCACTATACCCTATATGGTATAGTTTATATTTATTTGAATTATTTTATACCCTTTATGATATAATATAGATATTTTTTCATATATTTGCACCCTAAAGGGATTATTTATGAACGCATTTTCAATAGTTGTAAAAGATTTACGCAAGCAATACAAACTAACACAAGCAGAGTTGGCGTATAAATCGGGAGTAGGTTTAAGATTTGTTAGAGAACTGGAACAAGGCAAAGAGACTCTAAGAATTGACAAAATAAACCAAGTATTGGCATTATTTGGCATGGAAGTTGGAGCCGTTTCACAAAAAAATAGAGACAAATGAAAGCAGGAGCAGTATATATTGAGGGCACATTGGTTGGTAAAATCAGAGAAGAGATAATAGGATACAGTTTCACCTACGATGCCAATTATTTAAAGTCAGAGAATTCCGAACCTGTGAGCCTTACTCTGCCACTAACCACAGAGCCATACTATAGCAAGGTAATGATTCCATTTTTTGACGGACTTATTCCTGAAGGGTGGCTACTTGACATAGCAGAAAAGAATTGGAAAATAAATCAGAGAGATAGAATGTCTTTACTATTGGCTTGTTGCAAAGATTGCATAGGTAAAGTAAGTATTATACCCATAAACAATGAGTGACTATGAGCAGATGCCTTTATTGCTATAAGGAATTAAAAGAAGGAGAAAAAGATTTCCACGCAAAATGTGCGATGAAAATATTTGGACAGACCACTGCCCCAGACCTTCCGTATAACAGAACAGACCTTGAGCAACTTGCCAAGATAGTAATAAACAGCAAAACCACAGTTACAGGAGTGCAAGAAAAACTTTCACTTGATTTAGACAAGACAACATCGGGAGAGCCAAGCAGACTGACAATAGTAGGGGCATTAGGCAGATACATACTCAAACCTCAAACAGAGAGGTTCAAGCACTTACCAGAGACAGAAGATGTTATAATGCACTTGGCAGACGATGCCCACATACATACCGTTCCGCATTGCCTTATAAGGTTTGAAAACGGAGAACTTTGCTACTTGACAAAACGAATAGACCGCACTGCTGACGGCAAAAAACTATATATGGAAGATTTTTGTCAACTTTCAGAGCAACTTACCGAGCAGAAATACCAAAGCAGTTATGAGCATATAGCCGCACTTATTAAGCAATATTCTGAAAGTCCGATGCTTGATTTAGTTAATTTTTGGGAGCAAGTACTATTTGCTTGGATAGTTGGCAATGCCGATATGCATCTAAAGAACTTTTCATTGTATCGCCCACAAAACGGAAGATACCAACTTGCACCCACATACGACCAAGTATCAACGGCATTAGTTATGCCTGAAGATACAGAAGAACTTGCACTATACCTAAACGGATTTAAACGCTATCTGTTGAGAACTGATTTTGAACTGGTCATGGAAAGTACAGGACTTGACACCAAAGTAATAAGCAGAATAATTGAAAAACTTATTTCATCAGAAACACTTTGGAGGCAGACAATCAGTTGTTCATTCCTGCCAAGCAACATGCAAGAAACCCTCACTCAAATCATCACCCAAAGAATTGCCTGCCTAAAACTATAGAAAACAGCAAGAGCCAGCCCTGAGGTGTGGCTGAAGAGTTTTACTACTTCCTGTTGAATTTATGCTTCACTTTTAGCAGTGCCAAATCCAGTTCCACCTCAGTTTCTGTGGAATCTATTTACAAGCTCTTGATTATCAAGCTGAAAAACATACCCCTTAGGAAATTTGTCAAGGTTATTTCTTACCGCCTGATTAATTTGTTTTGTCTCCACTCCATAGAGTGTGCCACCGGTTTTATTTTGAGAGAATAGATATTTTATGTACTTTTGTAGTTGAAAATAGTCAGCACCACCTATTTTCAAATTTCTAAGTAAGTTTTCTGTCTCCCGCTTACTTAGATTATTTATATTTTTTATTATGGACAAATCTGGTTTTAACGCAGTCACTGTGAACGAGTGTTAAACATAGTTAGAAACGGGTAACGCGTTTGGTAACAGCGAGAAGTTAAACTATGCGAGAGAATAAGTTCCAACGCCTTCCATCACTATGTTGGTCTTCACATTCAAGGCCTGCATAGAACGTGAAATGGTAGACATTGTAAGACCTACACCTTTCTCTATCTGGCAAACCCTTGAGCGTTTTATTCCCATCAACGCCCCAAGCTGTTCCTGAGAAACACCACGCATCAATCTGGCAGCCCTAATGGCATCTCCTATATTGAACAGTTCGACCTGCTTCTCAACCTCATTGTCAAAGTTCTCACGTTGTTTGGTACCCTTGACACCAATCAACTCATCTACTAATGTTTCGTTGGCTATGGTCTTCATAATTTCGTTTTGTTTTAAAATATTCTGATCTGATTTGCTCTGCCCTCTCTATCTCCTTAGCAGGGGTCCTTTGAGTCTTCTTTATAAATCCGTGAGTCGCTACAACAACTGCCTGTTTCTCTGTATCCCAAAATGCAAGTAATCTATAATGAACCCTATTATATAGACACCTAAACTCCCAAATATGAGTCCCTTGTAATTTCTTGAAACGCTCTGGGTCATTTGTTAATGAAGCTACTGTTATCACCTGAATAATCTTAGCCGATATTTTTGAATCGAGATTTCTAAGAAACTCCGCAGCCTCCTCTGTGTATTCAACCTTAAATTTTACTTCTGTTTCCATTGCAAAGATACGTGTTTATATTTTTATAAACAAATCTATTTTATGCAACAAAATATATAGACGCCAACGCTATCTCTGTTTTCTGTTCCATAATTAATTTCCCAGTTAAAATTTTTCTATGCAAAATTAGAGAGCTTTTGCATTATAATCAAATGGTTACTAAAGTTTTAACACTATTTAATACTTGCTGAAAACAATTGTAACTGACAGTTACAATTTCTGTAAACAGCAGTTACAATTTTGTGTTATCAAATGTTAAAAAATGTTAAAACGGGGTTTGGTTTTAACATTTGAACGTACGTGGCAAACGTGTGGTGCTAGACCGTGCGGTGGCGGCGAGATGTAAACACACCAAACCACTGCAAGCCCTCAGATGAGGGTGCAGTGAGCGCCAAATCCAGTTCTACCTCAGTCTCTGCGGGAAAGGCCCTTCTCTGAAAAGGCGGTGGTAAGTTGTTTTGCCTCTTGTATCTCTTTTACGAGTTGTTCTGCGGTGGGAAGATATAGTTTGTAGTCACTTGCAAGTATTGTTTGATTGGTCTCTGGCAGTGTCATTTCTACAACAGTATTATTTTTACTTGTACATAACAATATGCCTATTGTCTGATTCTCTTCGGGTAATTTTACCTTGCGGTCATAGAAGTTTACATACATTTGCAGTTGACCCAAATCTTGATGTGTGAGTTTCTCTGTCGTTCTGTCTCTCTTGCAGTCCAGGCGTTGTTCACGGACTCCAATTCATAGTATTCACGTTTGTCAGGGTCATCAATTTGAATCAATTTTCTGTATTGGCTCCAATTTAATTGCGAACGCAGTGTGTTCGCAATTGGATATATTCTGTAAAATTGCCTGCTTTGCTCCAGCTGGCGCACCTCAAAACCACTTCCATAATCTGCCTCCAATTTTTTTGCAAGGGTTTTAACTATGTACAAGCCGTAACCTGCCCTGTCCTTTCCCTATTGCTCCTCCTCAAATATTCTCTTGCCCAAATTCCAATACATTTGCACTCGGCAGAAATCAACACTACGGACAGCGTTATCCCTTGCCGTCTCTATTATTTTTTTTGCATCCTCAATAAGTGTGCTTTGAACTATTAGTTTTTCCATTTTGCTTATAATTATCTCTGCAAAGTTAGAGTGCATACACATTATAATCAAGTGATTATTAAATTTTTAACATTATTTAATACTTGCTGAAAAACAATTGTAACTGACAGTTACAATTTCTATAACCGGCAGTTACAATTTTGTGTTATTAAATGTTAAAAAATGTTAAAACGGGGTTTGGTTTTAACATTTGAACGTGCGTGGCAGACGTGTGGTGCTGGACCGTGAGGTGGCGGGGAGATGTAAACACAGCGAACCACTGCAAGCCCAAAATGAGTGCAGTGGTTGGTTGTTAGTTGACAGTTGACAATTGACAGTTGACAAGGACTTTTCACTGTCCACTGTCCACTATCCACTGTCCACTATAAGGTTACTCCTTATCCCTGTTGCGAAGCAACTTAGCGGCACCGCCGGCAAGGCTTAGGATTAGCAGTATTGACAGACCGCCGTCAAGAGGGAGGGAACTATCACAACTCTGCATACAACCATAAAGCCCTGTTGATGTAGCACACTGAGCCTCACAAGATTCCAATATTGAACCGGGTTCACTCATACAAGCATCTAAACAACTATTATAAGCTTCCGAATAAGTGTTCGCACAACAACTCTGACACTTAGCGGTTGTAGGTTCAGATGAGCAGGCGTCTGAAGATAATTGAGAAAAATTACCCTTGTAAATAGTTCCCTCTGATACAGTAAAACTCTCATCAGCAGATGGTGTACTACCTGCATACGGACTATACGATGTGCTTGGCAGCGTTACCGCCCCCAAACTCTCTACCATCAACACTACAATTCCTAAAAATAATAATTTCTTCATTTCTTTATGTTATTTGTTTATTATTCTCTTAAAGATTTCTCGCTTCGCTCGAAATGACGAGATAGATGCTCGAAATGACGTTAAGATGTTCAGAATGACGTGGAAAGAGAAAGAGGTTTAGACACTTTCAACTTTCCACTGTCAACTGTCAACTATTTTACTATCACCTTAGCAACCTTGGACTGTGTCTCTCCTATAGCCTTAACTATGTATGTGCCTTGTGCACCTTCAAGTACAATACGGTTATAGTGAGGATTACTCAATTTTACCTTTTGAGTGTTTCCACCCATATTTGTAATCTCCGCACTCTTAAGATTCTCATTAAGCGAAGAACTTATAACCACTGAGCCATCCTCCTGTGCAAAGACCTCAATTGAAGAGCCTTCTTCCACTACAGGGTCATCATCAGTTGGTAAATCTTCATCTTCAATTGAAAGGTTCAGGAAGAAACGTCCCTCATAAACACCCTTCTTAAGTGAGACCTCACAAACCTCACCGGCAAGCAAGTTGTATGTCTTGCCAGTCTCATTATCAAGCAACACTGCCTTTTCAAAGTTTTCTGAACTGTAGCGTGAGAACTTGACTGTCATATCCTGACGAACCTTTACTCCAAGAGGTATTGCCTCAGATATAGTTGGAACAACAACCTTAGAGAGTTCCTTGCCGTAACGCAAAGAGTAAACTTCAGGAGATTCCACATAATCGTCCATACCAACGAAGGTCATATTAGCATCAAATGCCAAGTCAAACTCATCAGATTTAAGTTCATCATACTTAACTATCGCCTTACTTCCACCATTAGAATTAGCATTCTCCAAGTAAATAATTATTTTTGGCGTTTCATTGACAGATGACTTATATTTTGTACTACCATCTGAGAATGCATTAGCAGGTATAGACAAGTTATCAGCATTAGGCAAATAATAGAATCCCTGCTGACTCTTTATCACACCACCAATTTCAGCATCCTCCCAAGTGTTATCCGTACCATATTGGAACACCTTAAACGTTCCTTTACCAGCAAGTTCACTTACAGAAATATTTGCCGGATAACTGTTGCAGAGCATTACACCCGTTCCAGAGGTAAGACCACTGAACTGAGGCAAATGATCCTCATTCATAAACCATCCGTTAAAATTGTATGTATATGGAACTGTACCATCACCTACCTTGCTCTTATCACGGTATTTATAATAAGACTCTGCAGGAATCTTATACGGTCCATATTGATCAGCAACCATAATTGCAAATGCGTTGTTTTCTGGAACAGCAACCTCTAAACTTGTGAACGGTGTAGTCCATGCAGGTGCATTGTTGTCAGCTGAAATCTTGTTCATATAGACGTGAGGCAAGTGATCCGCAATGTAGTAGTCTCCTGAAACCACATCACGCACCTCATTCTTACTTTCATTTGTAAACGGTCTTACCATAGGACCTACAAGAATCCACTCCTTACGCCCTGCCTCCAGTGAGCTTGAAACCTCATCATAACGACGAACCTTGTTCTCTTTCTCTGTCTCAACCAAGTTCTCAACACCCTTTATGGCGGCACCGTACTCTAACAGAATCCTGCTGGTGTATTTCTCTGTAGATGTGGTGTAACCAGCACCTGCATCCACCTGCTCCGTGCCGTTAGACTCGGTCTTGATGGTACGGTCATAGAAGTTAGATGGTATAACAGGATAATTTTTAATACCGCCTCTTGGAACAGGATATGTCTTGGAATCCTTGGCTGGTATTATAACCTGAAGGTTAATGTCAAGGTTATCAACACAAGTAACCCTGTCACCGTTAGGCTTAATCCAGTTACCTCGGTTGTCCCAGTCATTATTTATGACGCCGTTCCATATAATAGTCTCCACTCTATCACCAAATGACTGCTGGTAAGCACCTAACGTCCACTCACCTGCTGCTACAGACTTTCTTATGGCATCATCGCCATTGCTTCCGTGCAGACGGTCAGCGTAGATATTTTGAGCACCTTGACCGGAAATATCAGTTTCAATTTTAGAACCTCTGTTAAGATTTACACCCTTTACAACCAATGAACCCGGGTCACTTGACTCTGTGGCGCAAACCTCATCCTCCACATTTATGAAATGGGTGGACTTATCATCTGAAGCGGCAAATGCAAACACACTATGTCCTGTAGGATCAGTATGCTGGGCATCATACTTGCTCCAGAAGTTGTTATTGGAGATATGAGTGCCAAACGCATTTATGCCCTTAGTTAAGAATGCGTCATTGTCTGCAGTACGTCCGGGAACATCCATACTATAAGAGTAGCAGTTATTATACTTAAACTCTATAGTGCCAGCGTCATACATATCAACATTCGCATCCAATGCGGTTGAGGAGCCATTGTTATGTTTGCTACCCAAACGGAAGAAGTCTATCTTATCTGTCTGAGTACCCTCATTCAGGTACATAGTGTTATAATAGATACCTATGTTCTCCGATTTCTCTGATGGTTTGTTATCAGTGTTACCACGCTGAGCAACAAGACGTACAAACGCCACATTAGAGTAAGCAGCACCTTGTGGATGTGTGGTGTTCTCATTCCAGAATACATTGTTCATAAGAAGTGTGTTCTGGCAACCTTGCAGCCAAGCAAGTGTGGCGTGTGAGCCACGGAAACTGTTACGTAACAGTTTAACATTCTTAGAGTGAATGAACTTAAGGGAAGCACCCCAACAAATTGTGTTGCCGTCTGACAACGCCTCATCAGGAAGGGTAGCGTTAATGTTGTTATCCTCAAACGTAATGCCGTTTATTCCTGAAATATGGACACAAGTGAAGCCCTTGGATGTTATGTTACAGTGAACCAATGAAATGTTTGCGTTATCAACGTAATAATTAGTATTATCATTTAAACCCCAACTGCCGTCACCGTTGTCTATATCAAGAGCATTATCATATACAGAAGATTCTGAAGCAGTACACGTAGTGGAAGACCCTTCAAGATTCAGGTTCTTAAGCAATATGTTCTTTGATTTACGCAGTGTAAGGTGCTGCACTGTAGGCATGCTTGAGGCATTCATAGCCCTTATCACCAACATCTTATCAGGACTTGTCACATTATTAAATTCATTTAACAGGATGGTCTTGGCACAAGTGGCGGTACCTCCTGTTATTGTGGCATTAGAAGTACCTACATAATTAACTCCGGTGTTTACAACTTGGAACACCACATTGGTAAGCAACTTGCCTGATTTGTAATAACCCTCAAATCCCGTAACTGTGTTGATAGCCTCTTCAAAGGTTTTGAAAGTTAAGGCGCACTTGTCTGACTGTGCTATGGAATTATCAAGAGTCACATAAACGGTGTCTCCCAACGGATAAGGGCACTCATCAATGCAGAAGTGGCCGGTCTCAGCAGAGAGTGTGGTCTTGTCTGTACCCGTAGTGGCGTATGCCTTATATGAGTAACACCCCTTATCACCCGCTGTAAGCTGAAGCGCCTTGGTGAAATTGTAACCCTGCGCTATATTATCTGTTCCAGCCTCAGCCTTTGTGCTTCCTGTAGTAGGGATGGACTCCATACCCTTGGAATAGTAGAAACCATAACTCTTTATAATGTTAAGGTTAGACCCGTTACAGCCTTTTCTTTGCAAGTAACCAAACAAATCCACAGCGTAATTCTCCTTTACCAAAGCATCCTTTGAAATAAGCACAGAGACACTCTTGGTGTCAGCGGTTCCGGTAAGAGTTACTGTTTTAGTATATTCCTTATTGTTCACCGTACCTTTTAGAGTAAGTGTTGCACTATAGCTACGATTCTCCGTAGGAGAGAACACTATATGTGACGAACCGTAATCTGAGTTAATATCTATGGTTTTTTCCCTTGTTCCGTTACTAAATGAGAATGCAGAGGCGTCTGTTCCGCCTATTGTGGCGGTTGCATTTATCCAACCGTATGAATTAAACTCATACAGTGCATCAGATGACTGACCCACACCGGCACTGATACTTAAACCATTGGCGACGAAGCCGGGAATAGTAAAACTGGCAACATAGTTTTTGCTATCATTAGAATCCCAAACATTATTTACTGAAAAATAGCTCACTGCCAGTGTGTGATGTCCAATGCCTGTAGGGGCAGTAATATCATATTTTGACGACTGGTGTTTCTCCCAATTATCAGACATATCCTGACAGGATGCCATGCTTAATGTATGACTGCTTTCATCATCAATTTTATACCACATATAAACGTGTATAGCAGATTTAGCAGTACTATTGTTAGATTGCACCTCACCAACCAGAGGAATCTTTCCATCGGTAATAAAACCTATGTTTCCTCCGTCAAATTTAGTTCCTCCGCTCTCAGAACAGTTCCACACAAACTCACTTCCAACGTAAGTTATAACTTTAGAATACCCAAGTGACGTTGGGATAGGGGTCCATGAACCATTTATGTCATATTCTCCCTGCGATTGATAGAAATAGCATT
Source organism: Candidatus Enterocola sp. (assembly GCA_045617165.1). Taxonomy (GTDB): domain Bacteria; phylum Bacteroidota; class Bacteroidia; order Bacteroidales; family Paludibacteraceae; genus Enterocola. The sequence goes on from JAZLIE010000127.1 coordinate 15,100, forward strand.
TGTTGTTATTACTCTCACCTGTTTGTTTTGCAGTACGAGTAGATGCAGTATGGTTGTCATACCAATCCCAATAATTTCCTGACTCTCCACTTACTTCCCATCCAGTTCCTCCATAAAAGAAATAACCATCAGCATCTGTCCAATCGGATCCTAAAACATAATAGTAAATGTCTGTTCCATCTACTTTTGTCATTTTATAAGAACTTCTCCATTGACTAGACCCCTTACCTATTGCAAGATACACATTACTCCATTTGGTAGCGGTATTGTCAAAATAATAAGTACCCGCTTTAACTGTGTATGCCCACGCAGAGGTACTCAGTGCAAAACTTGCTGTTACCGTTAGCAGCATGGCAAGTGTCCTGCCATAGCCGCTATATATATTGTTTAAATTAAAATGTTTCATATATCGTGTCTTTTTATTGTTCTTGTCCAATTATTTACTTACAATCATCAGGCGTTTCCGGATTTACGGTAATGGTAACATTTGTCTCCGCCGTAACAGAACCGCACTCTGTGCCTGTTGCCACAGCATTAATACGGTAAGTACCCTCTTTACCGCCTTTAAACGTTACACCGTTTATGCTTGCGTCTTTCAGTATGCCGTCCGGATTATCAACGCTCCACTCCACCTTAGCCACATTTACAGGGTGTGATGTAAGAGTTACTGTTGCCCATGGAGTTGTGGCACTCACTGGATCCACCGTAAATGTTGGTGTAGGACACAATCCCATTTCGGCTACTGCCTCAGCCTCATCACTGCAGAACTCACCTGTTGCAACCGCTTTTATGTAGGTCTTGGTGGCACTGTAATTGTCAGGAACACTATATGTAAATGTACTTTCAGTAGCACCTGATTGCTCCTGATATTCACCATCATCTTGTTTTACATACCACTTGTATGTGGCAACGCCCCCACCCAATATTGAAGTGCTGAATGACATTGACTCACCCTTAACTAACCTGCCCGTTACAGGAGTTATGTTAAATGCCTTAATACTGTTTTCACAGTACATATACGGAATGGCTACATCGTCACTTAAATCAGATTTATAATCGCTCTCATTAATGACCTGAAACCTTACGTGAATAGTATGACCCTCTTCTTTAAAGCTCTGGAGGAACGCACCATCTGGGATTATAAATTCTTGATTATCTGATATATTTTCTATTATTACAATATTGGCATCATCAGTATTAGCCTTTTTATCCTTAGCGTAGTACATTGTAATTTCCTTAATTGAGGCTACGCCTAAAGACTGACCTGAACCATCAACCTTACAACCATGGATGGGAATAAATGCCTCTGCCTTGACTGTCTTGTCATCTAACCTTACAGGGGCAGTTCCTACATAAACTTTTGGCTGAGTATTGTAGTCCACATTTGGATTAATATCTACAAACATACCGTTGTTACCTCTTGTAGAGCCCTGTTGTGACGGATCCATATAGAGCGTTACCTTAGACTCGACTGTCAATATGAACTTTCCTCCGTTAACGGAGTTACCATCCTGAGCTGTAAAGCTTGCCGTTTCTATCTCACCTGAACCACGGTTGTTCTCAACTATACAGTTCTTGTTGTTGTTCCAATGAGCATAGAAATAATACGTGCCTGCAGGCAAGTCTTCCACTTCGGCATAATATGCCAACTTTTGCGGGTTTTGAGAAAATCCTTGCAACTGATGCTCATTCCAGTTGGATTCACCCTCTTTTTTTAGCAAAAATTTAAATGTGTTTGGATTATACGTGTTACCACAATCACCTTCACGACAGGCTATATCATAATAACCTACCGATACACCTTTGTTGGAATCAAATTGAGGATTTCTAATTGATGTTTCATGTTCCACTTCATCACCTTTAGATGTGTATATTATATAATTGGCAGCCAACGGAATATTATCGGCCTTATACCATCCAAAATCCACTTCATGTAACTCCTCTGTAATATATACATCATCTGTGTGGTATTTTAAGAAAACTTGACGCCCGGACAACCCTCCACCAGGATTATATTCCCTATCTTCATCATGGAAGTAAACGCTGGTGGTTCCCGGCTTGTTTCTTACTATTGATGCCTTGCCTCCTTTAATATCACATCCCTGAGCAGGTGTAAAAGTAAACACACAATCAGTGTTTTTAAGATCATAAAGATTACTTAACTCATAATATTGTTTTGATGATTTATCAGATCCATACACATCAAATCCTGAGGTCGCATCGCCTGTAAATCTATCTACTAAAGAATATGATCCATCACCATTTGGAATCATAGGATCTTCTTTTCGACTCCAATTTGTACCAGCATGTGCTATATAGAAAGTACATTCACCCACTGGTGCTGAACCTGTGGTGAGAGTATATTTCTTAGTACCTTCATTATAGGTAATGGTAATGTTACCTGCTTTTTGGAATGCAACCAAATAGAAATAATATGAGTCTCTGTTTCTACCCTGTTTTTGAGAGAGAAGTGACCCGCTGTCCCCATCTATTAAATCCCCATCAGAAGCAGAGGTATTTGGATATATATTAGTATAAGATGAGCTTGTGGAGAGTGCAAAATAGTAGTTGGTTCCCGACGCTCTACTTCCCATATTAAATGTAAACTCATTAGTACCTGTTGCTGTAGATATATCAGTCCAGTTTGTATAATCATCACTTGTTCCCACCAACAGGTGTAAAGTCTTGTCAGCCCACGCACTTGAGCTTATTGCCATAAGTGCCGTTACAAGTAACAGTGCCCTGCCGTAGCGTCTAACACCACAGGCAAAAGCGTTCTTTATTATATTGGATATGTGTTTCATATATTCTGTATTTTAAGTTTCTTTGTTTTTACCTATTTTGTTATCATTCACACTCGTCTTGCTCTGTGGTTATGGTAACCGGTATCACTCTCTGTGAGCATCCGTCATTGCCTATCTTGGCTGTAACAGTGCCGCTTCCGGCAGCCTTAACCACTACTCTCTTGGTGGCTGTGCCTGCCTTATAGACTGAGTTGTCTGAGGCGTTAAGCAGGTAGATGTCATCAGCCCCGTTACTTGCAACTGTCCAAGTAACATTCCTGCTACTTACCGCCGATATGGTTGTAGCCTCATACGCTTTTGCATCAATAGATGCAGGGGTTACAGTAAGCGATTCGCCCTGCGGTGTGATATTGCTTGTAGAGGACTCTGCTGAATCACCGCAATTATTATGTGCTTTTACCTTAACCACACCTGCATTTTCTCCTACAGTAACTGTAATTTCTCTTGTATTCTCTCCCGCAGTAATTGTCCAGCCTGTAGGTACTGACCAGATGTAACTATTTGCATATTGAACCGATTCCACTGAATATGTCTCTGCCGCACCCTTACAAGGAGATGTATTGCCACTAATGCTGCCTGGTGTGGCAGGCAGATTGCTTTTTGTTACATTTACAGAGGCGGTATTTTGGGCTTCACAAGCTCCGCTCTTAACGTTCACTCTGTACCACGCCGCCTCGCGTGCTTGGTATGTGGCAGATGTTGCTCCTGAAATATTTGTGTATTCCCCTGCTTCTGCTGAGGATTTCTGCCACTGCAATGCTCCTGTATATCCGCCAAGTGTCAATGTGGTTGACTGACCATCACAGAATGATGTTGTTCCGCTTATTGTTCCTTCCACAGTTGCGGGACTTACGGTAACTGCAAAACCATCTGTGGTAGCAGAGCATGCCGGGGTGGCGGTAAGTGAAACCTTAACTGTGTATGTGCCACTTTCAGTTACATTGTACGCATTACTTGTGGCACCGCTTATTTCTGTTCCATCTTTGCACCATTGCAAACTTGTACCTGAAGTTGTATAACCTGATAGAGTTAGAGTGCCGCTACCACAAATATCATGACTGCCTGATATGGTTCCTGCGGTTGGTGGGGTGCAAGAAGCGGTTACCTCCAAATCAAATGATTTATCAAGATAATAAATTCTGCCATCTGCTAAAACTGACTGTACCTTATATGTCCCTTCCGCTAAATCAGAACCAAAGTCTAATATTGTCTGTGAAGATGTCTTTACATTTATACACTCTTTTCTAGTAAACTCACCACTTGAATTCTTTACATATATGATTGCATATAATGGTGCTCCGTATGATGAGTTGCTTTTAGAACCTGTTAAAGATATGGATATAGACTCTCCTTCAGCCATAGAGTTTTTAGATGGTTCAAACTCAGAAAGTGTTGTTGGGTCTGTATGACTACTATAACCATATTTATAATATCCGCCATCACTGATATAACTCTTTGAAATAGAGCCATCACCTTTCCATCCTGAGCAATTATTGGATACATAAACATTATCTGGTATCGCTGTTTTTGCAACATTTATGGCATATTTTTTGTTTACTACAGTAACTCCGTCACCAATACAACCAACCTCACCGTTAGTAATACCTCTGTTAGGTTTCTCCGATTCATCATTATGCTGACCCTCTACATAAAACATTATGTTAGTACCGTCTAACACCTCTGAAGGAGTTGTAACTTCACAAGAAGTTTTAAACTCCATACTATAGCATCCGCTGAGAGATCCGCCTCCAGGTGCATATCTATATGGATCTGCACCATTATTATTTATACCAAAATAATAATCAAAATAAAAATCTCCATCAATTCCATTCATTTTCAGTTTAGGGTTATAGCTGTCTGAATAATACTGATTTGACCTGTTC
>JAZLIE010000128.1:0-7311 GCA_045617165.1 Candidatus Enterocola sp.
AGTCATCAGTGTTTCCGCTTTAGAAAAAGCATACTTGCCAGAACTGATTTCAAAAACAGATATGCCTGTTTCAAGTCAAAATGTCAAAGAACTTTCTTTATTTGATTTTTTATAAAAATTTAACGCATCAGTACTAATTAATAATTAACAATTATGGTGCAAGCCGAATACAGACAAACTTGTAACCGATTCAACACATTAAGGTGCAAATATAGTGAATTTTTAGGAATTAGTGTGCGGCAATGGCAAAGGTGACGCAATTTACCGTAACACCGTCTATTTTGAGCAGTTCACGTGCGCACGCCTCAAGGGTGGCTCCGGTAGTCATAACATCATCAACAATCATAACACGTCTGCCCTCAAGAATACGGCTCTCAGTTACTCCAAAAAGGTCAAGTGAGTTCTTATAACGCTCATTTATATTCTTATGGGTCTGCGTGGTGTTTTCCCGCACCCTGATAAGAGTGGTTGTGTCAATAGGTACCCCGATGAGAGAACTTATACCCTTGGCTATCATTTCCGCCTGATTATACCTACGCTTTTTTAGTTTTGACGGATGAAGCGGCACAGGTACAATATAATCAACATCAGTCACAGGGGAACCCTTAATCTCTTCTCCAATAAGCCGTCCCATCTCCACACCAAGGGCCTTGGCACCCTTATATTTCAGGTTATGAAGCATCTGCTGGGCAATTCCACCCTTATGAAAATAGCAGTATGCTGTGGCGTGACCTACGGGAACTTTGTTCCAGAATAGTTTCTCAGCCTCATTGTCACGCTCACGGTGAAAACCCGTCTTGCTAAGATCATACATGCACTGCGTGCAAATCTCACTCTCCCCCTTCACCAGATAGCCACCACAACCCCCGCAAACCTTAGGGTAGACAAGAGATATAAGTGCTTTGAACCATTCAGCAATCATAAATCATAGAATGTATTGAACCTCTTTGAAAGCATAGCGGCGTTCACTACCATCGGGGCAGGTTATATGAAGATGTCCGTCAGGCTCAACAGAAGAGATGCAACCAGAAAAAACACCTGTGGAATCGTGGTATGAAGAGAGGAGACCAAACCTGAAAAGACGGTTCATATAACGCTTATGAAGTTCAACGCAGTTCTCCAAACCAAGGCGGTAGAGAGAGCGGAACCTCGCAAGCACTGTTTCAAGAATATGCCTTACATCATACTCCTTGCCTGTAATATTGAGCATTGATATAGGGTTTGGAGCATTGGAGCGGAACTCCTTTTGATTTACATTAAGCCCTACCCCGATGACACAATCTTTTATGCACCCGCCACTCAGATTGTTCTCAATAAGAATGCCCGCAATCTTACGCTCTTTCCAATAGATATCATTAGGCCACTTGACTGATACTGAGTCCATTTCAGCATCAAGAGTCTCAGCAACGGCAAGGGCTATAGCCTCTGATATGAAGAACTGCTCCGACGCCTTGACCGACAGGGGGTGCAGTATGGTGGAGAAGAGAAGGTTCTTGCCACCTTCTGACTCCCACGAGTTGCCTACCTGACCATAGCCGCGGCTCTGAAATGAGGTGTATATTGTATAATAATCAGCGTATGACTCACCACCGTCAATGCCATCAAGCAAAAGCCTGTTGGTTGAGGCACACTCATCAATAAATGTAATCAGAGTCTGCTCCATTATTGAAATTTAAGTGTCAAATCTATGAAGTCTGCAACACTGAGTTGCTCAGGACGCTTGTTCCACAAGTCAGAGGTGGTCTCCATTCCCTCTTTCATCATTGGTTTAAGAGAGTTTCTCAGTGTCTTGCGGCGTTGGTTGAAAGCGGTCTTCACCACTGTTTTAAAGAGTTTCTCATCACAAGGAAGTGACTCTACTCCGTTCCGTTTCATTGAAATTACTGCGGAGTCAACCTTTGGCGGAGGTGCGAATACTCCAGGGGGTACGGTAAACAGGTACTCAATGTCATAATATGCCTGCAAAAGCACACTCAATATACCATAATCCTTATTCCCCGGACCTGAGGCAAGCCGTCTGGCCACCTCTTTCTGAATCATTCCTGAGACAAACGGTATACGGTCACGGTAGTCAAGCACACGGAAAAAAATCTGACTTGATATGTTATATGGATAGTTGCCTATCAAGGCAAATGAAGCACCGTCAAATAGTGTATCAATATTGAATTTAAGAAAATCACCCTCAATAATGCGTCCATCAAGCCCCTCTGAAAAGTTCTCTTTCAGGTACTCAACAGACTCTCCGTCAATCTCAATTACCTGAAGATTTTTGTCCTTTTCAAGAAGAAACTGCGTAAGAACTCCCATACCCGGACCTATCTCAAGCACATTACGCTCTGTGGTCTGGTCAACAGTGTCGGCAATACGGCTTGCAACTCCCAAATCAGTGAGGAAGTGCTGACCTAAGTATTTCTTTGCCCTTACCTGCATCAGAGTCCTCTGCCGCAGCAGTTTTTATACTTCTTACCGCTACCGCACGGGCAAGGGTCATTACGCCCTACCGTCTTCTCAACACGTATTGGTTGTGTCTTCTGCTGTTCACGTGTATCTTGTGAGCCAGCCTTCATAATATCACTCTTGTGAGCCTGATATTTACTGTAGTCACTACGTTGCTGCTGACGAGCCTCTTGTACCGCATCACCCTCCTTTACAGGTATCTGACCACGCAGAAGAACGGTAATAGCCTTCTGGTTTATGGTCTCTATCATATTCATAAAGAGTCCGTGAGCCTCTATCTTATAGATTACAAGCGGGTCTTTCTGCTCATATTGAGCATTCTGCACACTTGTACGCAAGTCATCCAAATCACGCAGATGCTCTTTCCAAGCCTCATCTATAGTATGAAGCAATATAGCCTTCTGGAACTCCTTGACAACCACCTTGCCCTCTGTCTCATACGCCTCTTTTAGGTTTACAGGGATATTATACATAAGCTTGCCATCAGTGAACGGAATTATAATACGCTCATACATCTGACCCTGTGTCTCATACACCCTCTTGATTACAGGATACGCTATTTGTGCCGTACGCTCACACTTACGGCTGAAACTGTCATAAACCTTATCATAAATCCAATCTGTCAAATCCTGAATCTTGGTCTTACGCATCTGTTCAGGAGTAATGTCAAGGTCTATGGCAAACTGACGCAGCAGAGCCATCTTGAGTTCATCAGCGTCGGCACTGTCATAATATGTGTCAACCTGTGCGGCAATGCCGTCATAAATCATATTTATAATGTCAATGCCTATGCGTTCTCCCATAAGAGCGTGGTGACGGCGGGCGTAGATGTTTGTACGCTGCTTGTTCATAACGTCATCATACTCAAGCAGACGCTTACGTATGCCAAAGTTGTTCTCCTCAACCTTTTTCTGGGCACGCTCAATTGATTTTGAGATTTGGTTATGCTCCATCATCTCATCTTCCTGTAATCCAAGGGCGTCCATAACCTTTACAATACGGTCTGAACCGAACACACGCATAAGGTTATCTTCAAATGAGACATAGAATACAGATGAGCCCGGGTCTCCCTGACGGCCTGAACGTCCGCGTAACTGACGGTCAATACGGCGGCTTTCGTGCCGCTCTGTACCAATGATTGCAAGACCTCCGGCAGCCTTTGACTCCGGCGTAAGTTTAATATCAGTACCACGACCTGCCATATTGGTAGCGATGGTCACCGTACCCGGACGACCGGCGAGAGCCACTATCTCAGCCTCTTTCTGATGCAGTTTGGCGTTCAGCACATTGTGCTTTATATGACGCAACGTAAGCATACGGCTCAAAAGTTCTGATGTATCAACGGCGGTTGTACCCACAAGCACAGGTCTGCCCTCGGCAATCAAACGCTCAATCTCAGCAATAACGGCATTATATTTGGCTCGTTTCGTCTTATAGATACGGTCATTCATATCCTCACGTATAACAGGACGATTTGTAGGTATAGTCACAACATCAAGTTTGTAGATGTCCCAAAACTCACCAGCCTCAGTCTCAGCGGTACCAGTCATACCTGCAAGTTTGCGGTACATACGGAAGTAGTTCTGAAGTGTTATGGTTGCGAAAGTCTGTGTGGCAGCCTCAACCTTAACACGCTCCTTAGCCTCAATAGCCTGATGAAGACCATCAGAGTAACGTCTGCCCTCCATTATACGGCCTGTCTGCTCATCTACAATCTTAACCTTGCCGTCATCTATTACATATTGGTCATCTTTCTCAAACAACGCATAAGCCTTGAGCAGTTGGTTGACAGTATGAACACGCTCTGACTTAACGGCATAGTCAGCCATAAGGTCATCGTGTCTGGCAAGTTTCTCCTCTGCCGTAAGGTTCTGGTTCTCAAGTTCGGCGAGTTCTGAGCCAATATCCGGGAGTACAAAGAACTTAGAATCATCAACATCGGCGGAGATGAGGTCAATACCCTTATCGGTCATCTCTATGCTGTTATGCTGCTCCTCAATTACAAAGAAGAGTTCATCTGTAATCTCAGGCATACGCTTGTTGTTCTGCTCCATATATACAGCCTCAGTCTTGAGCATAGCCGCCTTTACGCCCGGCTCACTCAAATATTTGATAAGTGGCTGATACTTAGGCAGTCCCTTGAACGCACGATATAAGTATATAGTACCTTGAGCCTGTTCATCGGGGTTTTCTGACGCCATAAGTTTCTTGGCATCAATAAGGAGACGGGTTACAAGAGCCTTCTGAGCCGCCACAAGTTTCTCAACCTTAGGACAATATTGCTCAAACATCTGGTCATCACCCTTTGGCACAGGACCTGAGATTATGAGAGGGGTACGGGCGTCATCAATAAGAACTGAGTCCACCTCGTCCACGATGGCGTAGTTATGACGGCGTTGCACCAAATCCTCAGGTGAGCCTGCCATATTGTCACGCAAGTAGTCAAAACCAAACTCATTATTTGTACCAAAAGTAATATCAGCATTATATGCCTGACGACGCTCATCAGAGTTAGGCTTATATTTATCTATGCAATCAACGCTGAGTCCGTGGAACATATAGAGAGGTCCCATCCACTCTGAGTCACGTTTTGACAGATAGTCATTGACGGTTACAACGTGTACACCGTTGCCTGTGAGTGCGTTAAGAAATACTGGAAGGGTTGCCACAAGGGTCTTACCCTCACCCGTTGCCATCTCGGCAATCTTACCCTTGTGCAGTACCACACCACCTATAAACTGAACGTCATAGTGAGCCATATCCCACTTTATGATGTTACCGCCTGCCATCCATTCATTTTTGTAAACGGCGTTATCACCGTCAATTGTCACAAAATCAAATTTAACGGCAAGTTTACGGTCAAAATCGGTAGCCTTTACTGTTATGCTCTCATTCTCTTTGAAACGCCTCGCTGTCTCACGAATTATACAGAACACCTCCGGCAGATATTTGTCAAGTTGTTCGTCCATAGCGTCAAGAGCCTTCTTGTCAAGTTTATCTATCTCAGCGTACAGTGGCTCACGCTCCTGATAATCTGTCTTGTCAATTTGAGCCTTTAACTCATCTATCCTTGCCTGAGAATCAGTTGCCACAGCCCTTACCGCCGCTCTAATCTCTGCAGAGCGTTCACGCAAAGCGTCATCTGACAAACTCTCTATCTGAGGGTAAACCGCCTTAATCTTATCAAGATAAGGCATTACCGCCTTCATATCCCTATCGGCCTTTGTGCCGAAGAGTTTTCCTAAAAAATCATTAAATCCCATAATGTTTAAATAAAAAAATATTACTGATGCATTAATTTCTTATACACAATATTCAAATGATTGAATTTTAATAATTTTAATTTTGCAGTCATTTAAACGACGCAACTCACAACCTACGACTCTTAATGCGAAATATGACATAATATCCATCAGCATCAGACTTTATGTCTGGGCTTTGGTCTGTGGATGTGGAGTCTTTGACTGTTGCTTTTTCCCGATGACAAAACACTTACAACTCCGTAACTTCTATCAACTTTTTTCAGTATAAGAAACCTTTATCTGTCCTTCTCAAAAAGCCAATCTGTTCCAAATAATTTATCTTTCATTTTTGAAGATGGACTATAAAAGTCCAATTTGATTTTTGCATGAATTCGTTTTGGAAAATCAGAACAGTCATTACAACAAAATTTAGGTATTAATAGTGCCTTTTTAATGTGATTATCTAATGTTGAGACCTTAGTGCCATTTAAAATCAACTGCACATCACAGTCAATAACATTACATTTATTTGATAATGTAAAAAAAAGATCTCCATGTATGTACCCTTCAAAATAAGACAAATAACCTATTTCGTCCTCTATGCAAACACATAGAAGAGAATCATATTTGGTTCCATAATACAAATAACTTGTTACTCCGTTATAGCAGTATTCTATACAGCAGTCTTTACTTGATGTGTCTGTAGCATAACTGCTACAACAAGAAATAAACAACAACAAAACTGTAAATAAAATCAACAACCTATCTGCTATAAAAATTTCGTAATGCTTCATTTTCGTGCATTTTAATTTTTGATTCCAATTGTGAATTTGATTCTGGCCCGACTCTAGACGGATTATGTAAAGCATCCTTGCCACTAAACATATTACCAATATGTCCATATAATTCATGTGCCAGTGTCTCAACTCGAGATGCTTCTAATGTCAAATTTTTACCACCTCTTCCGTTAATTAAGACTTGGTAATTACCGTTAGTAGAATTTCTCCGCAAACTGGAAGGTACATTGCCTCTAAGATTTGTATCATGTTTGGTCCATTTATGACTCGTGGGAGCTAATGAGATGCCTAGCGTGCCTTCAAAATCCAAATCACCATCTCCATCTATAGGGTCACTAAATGAAGAAAATATATCACCCTGTGTAATAATATCTCCATTTGAGTTTAAGTATGATATTTCTGATGCAAAAGAGACTTCCACAGTTTTTTCACTTGATGCTAAATCATATAATGCTTTGTAGTTTTCTCCCACATTACTATTCATATCGTCAAAGCCGGATAACATCTTGTTTGAATCAATATAACCATTTTTATCTAAGCATACATACGACGCCTCTTTTTCAGTAAGTGTATATTGAATATAGCATAAGTCATCATCTGAAACAGAAACCTTTCTCCCATCCGGATCCACGTACTTCACGGGGTTTCCTGCACAATATACATACGGACTAACATCAGGGTACTTGTATTGCAACGGATCTACTCCAAGCCACAGTGCCGCACCTGGGTCATAGTATCTTGCTCCGTAGTAATAGTAGCCTGTCTCCTGGTCAAGTTCTTTTCCATTAAACTTGTACGGCATAACGCTCTTGTAC
>JAZLIE010000129.1:0-87173 GCA_045617165.1 Candidatus Enterocola sp.
AAACACTCGCTCACGCCTCGTTTTGTACGTGGTTCCGCTTCAGGGGGCGTTATGTGGCTGAATGTTTCACCTCACGTAGTTTATTGTTTACTTAAATTTCAAGTTTTTTTTGAACTTTTTATCTTTTTTTGTAATTTCGCATATAGTTAGTGACCTAATGGTGGCATAGCGATGCACACACACCTATAAGCACTAATTTTTATTTTATGATTATTAATTAGCGTTTGCTATTTATTCGGAATGCCCTGAAACCTGAGAACTTTCATGAAGTAAAATGCTCGAATAAGTCAGTGAACGTCTGCGTTTGGCGTAGACGTGTGACTTGTCTGCATTTTATGGTAATCTCAGGACCAAGGGTATAGACGTAAAAGTTTACCGTCTATGCCTTTTTGTTCTGACGATGCCATAATTACTCCGCAATAGAGAAGTCAAACGCTACAAAAAACGTATTTATGACAGGTATAAAACAAGGCTTAATTGAGGATATTGAACGCCGTGTGGTGGATAAAATTCTTGAGCCAACAAATGCAGAACTTCTAAAAAAGTTAATCAAAAACGCCGACTCTGATGATGAGGCTATGTCTATTGCCACACTTGGTACAACCTACAAGCGTACAGGTTTGCACTTTGACAAAAGATTAGAGAAACTTACAGATACTATACGTTATTTCAAAAAGAACACAGAGTTAAGTTTCCACACCGATGACTCTAAACCTGTAAACAAACTGATTATAGGTGATAACTATGAGGCTCTTCAAAACCTGCTGATACAATACAAAGGCGGTGTTGATGTAATATATATAGACCCACCTTATGGTAAGGACAGTATGGGTGAATTTGCTAAAACTAACTATGAGAATGCCATTACTCGTGATAATCTGCTTTCTATGTTATACCCACGCCTTATGCTTGCAAAAGAGTTGCTGTCAGATGATGGAGTAATATTCTGCTCCATAGATGACAAGAACCAAGCGTATGTAAAATGCCTGTTTGATGAGGTGTTTGGAGAGAATAATTTTATTGGGACATTGATTTGGCAATCAGCAACAGATAATAATCCTAGACAAATTTCAACCGAACATGAATACATATTGTCATATTGCCGAAAAATTGATTGCCAAGATAGTTGGCTCATAAAATCCACGAAAGCAATGCTAATTCAGTCAAGATATCAGGAATTAAAGGCCATTAATGATAATCCAGAAAAGATACAAATAGAACTTAGAAAATGGATAAAGGATAATGAGCAAAATTTGAAGGGTGTATGTCATTACAATAATGTAGATGAAAAAGGAGTATATAGTAATTCATCTAATTCATCAAATACTAAAATGGGTGGTTATACATTTGATATTGTTCATCCAGTAACAGGGAAACCCTGTTCTAAACCTGATTTTGGCTGGCGTTGGACAGAGAAAACATTTTGGGAATATGATAAAGTTGGAGATATTGAATGGGGGAAGGATGAAACCACTCAGCCGCATGTGAAGAAGCGGATTGATTCTGTGAAAGAACAACTTAAAAGCATTTATTATGAGGATGGGCGTATTGCGACTAAATTATTAGAAAGTATTTTTGGTGCAAAAAAAATGTTTGATAATCCTAAACCGAATAATTTAATCGCTAGATTAGTTTCTTTTTTGACTATTAATAAACCAAATTCAATTATTCTCGATTTTTTTGCCGGCAGTGGCACTACAGGACACGCTGTGCTTGATTTGAATAAGCAAGATGAAGGGAATAGGACGTTCATTCTTTGTCAGTTAAATGAAAAAACAGATACAACTCCTAACGGCATAGCGTATGATGTTACTTCAAAGCGTTTAAAACGTATAATGACAGGTAGTTGCTATGATGGTTCTTCTGATTTTGATTGGATTAAAAAGAATGAGCCATACGGAGGCAATCTTGATGTTTATGAGATTAATGAGGTGGCTAATTTTGAATCTACAGAAGGACAAACTCCGTTTGATGTGATAGATGAAACATTGTATGGTAAAGAGAAGTTCAAAACCCTAAAGGAGAAGATTGATTGGGTGTGCCAAAACTTTGCAAATACACAATATCAAATTGAAAACACCGCAGATTAATTATGTTACAAGAGGTTAAAGATTTACAAAATAGTGCGGTATCAATGCTTTTTGATAAATTGAAGTCAAAAAGAGAAATTACATTCAGGGCTCCTACAGGTAGTGGCAAGACAAGAATGATGGCAGATTTAATGAACCGAGTTCTGTTAGAGCATAATGATGTTATTTTCATTGTCTCAACACTTTCAAAAGGTGATTTGGCAGGACAGAACTTCAAGGTTTTCAAAGATTGTGCAGACAAAGCCATTTTTCCAAAATTAAAGCCATATCTAGTATCTTCTGAAGTTAGTGGAGAGGAACGTTTATTTATACCTGATGATTACAACGTTTATGTGCTTGCCAGAGATTTGTATAAAGATGGAAGCCGTTTAATGAGGGGTGCTTTGGTTGAATTTATTGACAGAATAACTGGTAATCTGTTTGGTAACGGGCAGAACAAGCAAATATATCTTATAAAAGATGAGTGCCATCAGGCTACAACAAATCTGGATGAGCTTAGCAATCGTTTTTCAAAAATTATAAATATATCTGCCACTCCAAAATTAAGTCGTGGACAGACTCCTGATGTTGAAATAACAGATGATGAGGCTGTTGCTGCAAAACTAATTAAGAGAATGGAAATAGGGGATGATGGTGATGATTTTGAGACGGCTTTAAATAAGTTTGAGGAGATAAGAAAAAATTATAGAGATTTGATAGGAGTGAATCCGTGCCTTATTGTTCAAATATCAAATAAGGATATGGCTGATGAGGAGTTTGCTCAAATTGAAGAGGTGTTGAACAAAACAGAACATCAGGGTTTGAAATGGATGCTTATTGTTAATGATAAGAAAAAGTGCAAGACTAATGATAAAGTTGGTAAACTTCCTGTTGATAGGTGGAAGGATTACGCAAAAGAGAACACATCTGCTGTAGATATTATAATATTCAAACTTGCTATTTCAGAGGGTTGGGATATTCCAAGGGCTTGTATGTTGTATCAAGAGAGAAATACGCAGAGCAAGCAACTGGATGAACAAGTTATGGGTAGAGTTCGTAGGAATCCTCGCCTTGTGGATTTTGAGAACCTTAACAATGTTGCACAAGAACTTGCTACTACAGCTTGGATATGGGGGATTGTTCCAGATAATACAAGAAAGAGTTGTCAAGTAAAGTTATTTGGGGATGAAAGAGACATACCTTGTGCAGTTAAGATTAAAACCACACATCTAAAGCCATTGACAGAACGAAAGGATTTTGATGTAGAAAGTTTTTTATCTCAACAAGCACGAGGCATTACACATTCAAGTGTTTTTGACCTTTACTCTGATTTGCAAAAAGTTGATAGTAGCATAGTATCACAATCATTTGAGTATGCTGGTGGCGATATTCAGAGATGGTTGCTGTTTGTGGAAAATATACATAATGTTCAAAAAGAGTATAATTCATATATATGCAATTATGCGGAAAGTATGGAAATTGTGAAAGATGAAAGTGGTAAAGACAAATTGGTTTCATTTCCTATGGCATCGGTCTATACTGATAATGAACACTATAACCATATTTACAACTGGGTATGGAAAAAAAAGGAATCCTCTTCAGATAAGTTTTCATTTGACAGCGAGGCGGAAAGTGACTGGGCTGAAGTGTTGAAAAACATCGCTGATAAGGCTGGTGGGGTTACAAAAGTAGGTGAACGTAATCCAAACTTTGGTCAAATGCGCACCGATGGCACAATAGAGCCTGAAAGACTTAGTGATGAATCAAAGGCATTATGGGGCAAGAACTTCCTGACTAATTCTGAAATAAAGTTTGAATATTATCTTGACGGCACGCATTTCTCATATCCTGATTTTGTTATGAAAGACAAACAAGGTAGGATTCATTTGTTTGAAGTGAAGAGTGTTAATGTATCAAATTCAGCAGATTTTGATACAGAAGAATATAAAAGAAAAATACGTGCTCTTGAAGAGTGCTACAAACAATGTTCTCTTTTAACCAATCAGATTTTTTATCTTCCAGTTCAGAATAATGACGTCTGGCAAATTAAGAGATTTATTAATGGCGAGGAAACCAACATAACAAAAGATGTCTTAGAAAAATTCATTTGCGGAGAATCTCTGCACGGGTGGTAACTGAAAATTTAAGGATGAAATCACATTCATAGAAAAGATGATAAAACCAATGAGTTGATGTTATTTATATAAACCCTCCATATCAATTTAGTTACATACATTTTGAAAGGCATTTATAAAATATTTTATAAATGCCTTTGCTATTATTTCCAGTGTGTTGTTGATATCTTGTTGATAATTTCATTGTGGATTGCGTTTTATTTGCATATCTTTGCCTCTGTATTTGTTTCAATGTTTACCACTTACGGTGAATTGTATATTGCGTGTTAACTTAAACAATAGTTAAATTCCCTTTTTATAAACGCCTTACAGAGGTGAACTAAAAAAGCAAGAAAAAGACAAGAAACGAAAAAAAACTAACAAATAATAAAACTAATCTAAAATAAATTTGCAAAAACAATAAACATTGCTTATATTTGCAGAAAATATAAAATATATTATATGAAAATATTAAGTGCAAAACTGTATTACAACAAACTAAAAGCCACCATACAAAGCACAGGTAGGCTTGGGTTTACCGAAGATACGACAAGAGCGTTGAGGTTGGATGAAAATACAAGTGTTAAATTTTTACAAGACGACAGCAAGGGAGAAGATAGTGAGAGCGAATTATATATGGTGATTCTTCATAATACTCAAGAGGAAGATGCGTTCCCTGTAAAAAAATCCGGTGCTTATTTTTATGTTCCTACTGCTATTTTGTTCTCTGAACTTAATTTTGAATATAAAACTAAGACTTATATTTTTGATTTGGTACGAAACGCTGATTTTGATGCTGAATTTAATGGAGAAGTATATAAGATGTATAAACGAGTAAAAGAAAAGTGTAAAAATGATGTAGAGAGTTAAAGCACGAGGCTTTTATAGACGGCAATCTATAAAAGTCTTATTGGCCTAGGAGATTATTTTTAACCGAATGGTTTTATAGCCGTTCTAATATTTATGTAATATGAACAAATACATTCAAGGAGAACTTTTTAGTGGTTTTTATCACTCCTTAAAAGATGAAAAACCTACAGTAAATCAAAGAGTCGGCAACTTTTACGATTTTAATTTTTTACACAAGGAAGGATTAAAATTGAATTTTACAAGTTGTTTTAACCAGCCTGTTGTGAGATTATGTAACATTCCTATTCCTGAACGGATTAAGGCATTGAACAGACTTTCAAGAAAGAATACTTTCTGTAGGGTTACACCTCACTTCTATGTCGATGATAAACATTTCAATACTCTTTGGACGCAATTTTATGTGTATTTGGATAGGCTAAGATTCTTTCCGTCAGTAATTGGTCCTGATTTTTCCACTTATTCTGATTGGTTGTTGGATATTGTTAGGTGGAATATATTTCGAAACAAATTTGTTGTTGCTTTATTGCAATATTATGGCATAGATGTTATTCCTAATGTTTCCTGGTCACTTCCGAATTCATACGAATTTGCATTTGAAGGTTTACCTCAAAATTCTTTAATAGCAGTGAACAGTACTGGTGTGGGACATAACGGGTTTTCAAAATCATTGTGGCTACAAGGTTATAAAGAAATGCTCTCTGTTCTCCGCCCCAAACACATATTACGATATGGCTCAGTTCAAAAAGGAGAAGATGAAAGTATAAGCACATATTATGATAATGATAATAAAATGTTTTAACGTATGGGAGGTAATGGTAGTTATAGCAAGCATGTGGATGAAGTTTCGGAAAATGCAAGAACTCATATTGATACTGGTATGAGAATAGGTGGTCACAAGGTATTGCTTCAAAAAGCAAATGATAAACAACTCAAAAATATTTTAAATTCCAATTCTGATAGTCCTATATACTTAATCAGTAAGATTGATAAAAGATATGGTTGTGTTAGGATTGAAACTATAGACATTTTTGATGGGCACAAATTAAGTGTTGAGATTAACATAAAATATGATTCTCAAGGTAATGTAATTCCGTATAAAAAGGGGGTTGGAGAAACTTCTCACGCACATTTATGGCAGCAAGGTATTAAAGGCGGTTTGGTGCGTAAAAGAGATGATAAATCAAATGTGTTTGATATTCCCACCAAATACAGCGGATTAATTAAGCAAATAGAAAATTTTAACAAAGAAAATCACTCTATTGACAAATGAACACAAATAGAAAAATTGCAATACTAGATTTTTATGGTGCTGGTGAACATGTTTATGAGGATGAATTATGTTGGAGAGAGGATATGAAAATAGAAGCAAAAAGCCTTGTCTCTAAAGATATTTTTATGTATTTTGTCTCATACGTTGGTCTTAATTTGGCATTCTATTATATAGATGACGACACCTTTTATGGAATTCATTCTGAGGAAATTCCAATTGTTGTGAAAAAATTGCCAAGAGAAAGATGTAGCAAGTTTATTGGTTTGCAGTGTGATTGTGATACACACTACGACGGAGAGAATATAGGGATATATGAAGATGCTGAAAAAATTTGGGATGAGCAATTATTTGGCGGAAAACATCTTGAGGAGGTTTTGCTTCGTTCTTATATTGTAGGGTTAAATTAGTAAACGCCTCCGACGGCAATCAGAGGCGTTTGTTGCTATATGTACCTTAGGCCTAGGAAACCATCGTAACATGAACAACGTTGCAAAGTTAATATTTTATATTATAAGATGCAAAAAATGTTGTGAGTAAGCAAAAATGAAACACGAATTATTAATAGAGGATAAAATCCTATTTGAGAGGATGGAGACCCAATGTGTATCTTACGCATTATCGTGGTAGGTTACAGAATTATTATATTGCTGAGTTCCGTGGATAGTTTGTGTATTCCGTTCTCAATCTTTTTTATCTTAGGCAGCTATCTGAAAAAAAGGCAGTATTATACATACCATCTTATTTGATTTTGATGCCGATTTTGGTGTATTTGCGTGTGGTTATGGTGCGAATTTTAGTCTTTGGTCGGTATTTTGGGAGTTTTTTTTGTGTTTTTGATGCGAATTTCGGGATTATTTCATATTTTTGTGTCCAATATAAATACTACTGATATGGCATACTTCAAAAGACATATAGATGACCAACTTAGAAAGTGGAAAGAAGCACCCAGACGAAAACCATTGTTGATACGTGGTGCCCGTCAGGTTGGCAAATCAACTGCAGTACGGGAACTTGGTAAAACTTTCGACTATTTTGTTGAGATTAATCTTGAAAAACAGCCGGCCTTGCGTGAATTTTTTCCAGAAAACATTGATGTGAAGAAAACTTGCGAGAAGCTGAGCGGTACTCTTGCCGTACCTATAATCCCCGGGAAAACGCTGTTGTTTATAGACGAGATACAGACATCCAAGGAAGCAATCATGTCTTTACGGTACTTCAAGGAGGATTATCCGGAGCTCCATGTGATAGCCGCAGGTTCATTGCTGGAATTTACACTTGAAGAACTTCCTTCATTTGCAGTTGGAAGAATACGTTCGCTCTATATGTATCCTTTCTCTTTTGACGAGTTTCTCTTGGCACAGGGGCTTGACCTGACTATTGAATTCAAGAAAAAAGCCGGATTTGATAATCCATTGCCGGAAACTGCGCACAGGGATCTTGTTGATCAGCTCCGCACTTTTTATCTCGTAGGTGGAATGCCGGCAGCTGTTACCGAATGGGTGGATACAAGAAGTTACCTTGAAGTAGCTCATGTCCATCACGATATCATTGATACCTATCAGGATGATTTCTCCAAATACAAGAAACGGGTTTCCCCTGTTGTCCTGCGTCAAGTGCTCAGGTCTGTTGCTCTGCAGATTGGCCAGAAGTTTGTGTGTGCCCAGGCAATACCAGACACAAAGTCTACCGTCATTAAGGACGCATTGCATCTTCTCTCTCTTGCAGGACTTGTTCATCCGGTCGTTCATACGGCAGCCAATGGCCTTCCTCTCGGCGCAGAAGAGAACGACAGTTATACGAAGTATCTGTTTTTTGATTTGGGTGTCATGCAAACAATGCTTGATATACCTGCGGCCTACATCTTGACAGCTAATGAGGTTGATTTTGTGAATAAAGGCGGTGCTTCAGAAATGTTTGCGGGGCTTGAGATGTTGAAATATCAGGATTGTCTTACAAAAGGGGAGTTACACTATTGGCAATGTCAGGAGAAAAAAAGCCAGGCAGAGATTGATTATGTTATCTCGCACGGCGGAAATGTATTGCCGATTGAAGTGAAAGCGAGCACTCAGGGCAGTATGCAGAGTCTTTGGATTTTCCTTCGCAGTCACAAGTTGTGCGATGCAGTCCGCACTTCGCTTGAGAATTTCGGACAATTGTATTACTATGACAAGACGGCGGATGATGCCGAACGTCATGTAGAGATCATTCCGCTTTATGCTCTCAGTAATCTCCATCAGTTTGAACTGTCAAGTATTCCTTGACAGTTGCCCGTTTTTCCAATTCCTTTTCCTCATAAATAATAGCAATATGAAGGCTTATATTTTGCTTTGACGCTCCAAAAAGCAGTGCCATTTGTTCCTGCGTGAGCCATAGACAGTAGGTAGTGGCGGCTCATCGGAAATGTCAATATCCACACTGCTTTTCATAAGAGTTTTCAGCACCTGAACAGACCAATTCTCCAACACTTTAATCCTAATTTATTCAATATGCCGCCTTTTATGGGGATATGATAAAAAATAATCTTTAATATTGATGTAATTAAATTTTTTATTGTATCTTTGCACCCGAAATTAGAAAAGAGAATGATTCCGTAGCTCAGTTGGTAGAGCAATTGACTCTTAATCAATGGGTCGTGGGTTCGAGCCCCACCGGGATCACAAAGATTCAAGCAGAACCAGATGGTTCTGCTTTTTCTTTGTGATCTTTTTCCTCTTCTGACCCCATCCCAAACCCTTCCCTCAGGGAAGGGCTATTTCCATTTTCAGCCTTTCAACCATTTATATTTTGATACGGAATATATAGGTAAAAATGGTATTAGAATAGGAATACGCTTTTTATAGGCTTGATACTCCGGGTCTGCTCCGTAGTTTATATCTTGTCTTAACTCCAATCTTCTGGCACCACTGAACATTATGTAGATGATTCCAATGTATCCAAGCAGGGCAAGTACCCAGTGCCACCAAGTGTGGTAGCAACCTATACCACTGATAAACAAGCCTGTCCACACTAAAATTTCACCAAAATAATTAGGACATCGCACAATTTTGTAGAGTCCTGTATCTACAAATCTTTTTGGATTAACCTTTTTTGCATCGTTTTTCTGCTTGTCAGCCCACATTTCCATCCAAATGCCAAAGGCAGTAACAGCAATGCCAATGTATGCAGTAATCTGTGTATCTATAAGCCTGTCTGCGGCATTCTGTATTCTGACAATAAGAGGAAACATCTGACACAGATATAAAATAACGCAACTAATCCAAATGGCAAACAACACACCTTTGGGGTAATCACTGTTATTCTTGGCATCAAGGTCAACAGTCTGTTTATAGTTGGTACTTTTTAACTCCCTAATTAACAGATAGGTAGCCAATCGGCATCCGTAAAAAGCCATTAGTCCGCATAACACCGCAGTGGTCCAGGTAAGGGCACTGAAGTGCATAATTACAAGTGTGGTGGCAATGGCTGCAATACTGTAGCCGTAACCAATTGATATGAACCAAATGAATCTCTTCCACCCGACACTGTCAATAAGAAGTGTCAGGAGTGCCAAAATTAGTAATGTGGTGCCCATTGTAAAATATTTTTAGGTTAATAATCTACCATAGTTATGTCAAATATTGTGCCAAAAATTACTATATTCGCAAAAAAATGTGACAATGGCTATTAAGAACATAATTTTTGACTTCGGGGCGGTGCTGGTGGATTGGAATCCACGCTATGTCTATACTCCATATTTTGGTGATGCGGAGAAGGCGGAGTGGTTTATCAAGAACATTTGCACGCCTGAATGGAACGGAACTGTGGACAAAGGACGCTCAATTGAGGATGCTAACAATGAGTTGATAACAAAATTTCCGGAGTGGGGAAAGGAGATTGTAATGTACTTTGACCGCTGGGTGGAGATGGTGGGGGATGAGACTCCCGGAATGACCGACCTCATAAAGGAACTGAAGGCTAAAGGATACAGAATTCTGGGGCTCAGTAATTGGGCGAGGGTCACTTTCAACCAAGTTAAAGATGGCTTTGAGTTTGAGAAACTGCTTGACGGGTATATTATCTCTGGTGATGTAAAGATGCTTAAACCAGACGCTGAGATATATGAGGAACTAATCAGAAGGTTCCGGATAGAGCCATCGGAGTCATTGTTCATAGATGACAACCCTGCCAATGTGGAGGCATCAGAGAAGGCGGGGATAAAGGCTATTAGATTTACTACTCTTGAGTGCTTAAGGGAGCAGTTGGAGGCAATGGGGTTGTGAAAACCTTTCTTTGACTGTAGAGCAGTATGCCGGCAAGCACGGCTCCTAATACATCAGATATGGAACAAGACGCCCAGACGCCGTTGAGTCCCGGCATTCCCATTGATTCAAATATCGTGGGAATTACATAACATAGTGGCAACAGGAATATTACCTGGCGTGACAGGCTTGTAACTATTGATACCCAAGGCTTGTCAATGGCTTGAAAAAAGTTTGTGTTGGTTATGTGAAATGCAATGAACGGGAACATTGCCATCATAAACCTTATGGCAGTGGTGCTAACTTTTATAAGGTCGGGGTCTTTTGTGAATACACGTACAAGAGGTTCTGGAATAATCAGACATACGGCACTGCATATAACCCCGATGGCTATACATATCTTATTTGTCAGGGCATAAATATCCTTTAACCTGTCAGTATGACCTGCTCCGTAGTTATAACCTGCTATAGGTTGCATTCCCTGACAGATGCCCAATATGAAAAGGAATGTGAAGTTTGCGTAACTGTTTACTATGCCAAAAGCACCCACAGCATAGTCTCCGCCATATTTCAACAATTGTGAGTTAAGCAGAGCCACAACACCTGCGGCTGTAAGGTTCATAAGGAACGGACTCAATCCTATCATCAGCACGTTCTTGAAAATAAATAGTTTTGGTATCCAGGCGTGTATTTTATACCTTATGAATGAACTTCTGTTTACAAAGTGAAGTATGGATGCCACGGCTGTCACTGCCATTGAGATGGTTGTTGCCCAAGCCGCTCCGGCAATTCCCCAATGGAATACAAAAATAAAGATGGGGTCTAAAATAACATTCAGCACCGCTCCGCCTGCAAGTATGTACATTGCCTTTTTAGGGTAGCCTGTTGACCGTATAAGGCTTGCAAGGTTAAATGTCACTGTTGTAAGAACCATACCTGGCATTACAATGTTCATATACTCAAGGGCGTATTGTATGGTATCTTGTGTAGCACCGAACAGCATCAGTATCTTTTCCATAAAGCCATATCCGAAACCAAGCAGCAAAATGCCGAATATAATGGTGAGTATGGTGGCGTTGCCCAAAATCTTCTCTGCCCAATAGAGGTCTTTTTTCCCTAAGACAATTGACATTCTGGCACCCGCACCTACACCTACAAGTGAGCCGAATGCGTGTATGACATTCATCAGAGGGAATGTGATGGCAAGTCCTGCTATGGCAAGAGGTCCCACTCCCTGACCTATGAAAATGCGGTCGGCTATATTATATACAGAGGAGATTATCTGACTTATCACAGACGGCAGAGCGTAGATAAGAAGCAGTTGACCTATTGGTTTCTCTTCTAATTCAAGTGTCCTGTTATCTAAAATGCCGTCATTCATTGTTTTTTTCGCTTTTTGCGTCACAAAGTTAATAAAATAGTTGTTTTTTGTCGCTTTAATGTGTAATTTTGTATATCCACATTTGGAGCAACCTATTTATTAACCTTAAAATTATTACAAAATTATGAAGAAATTTTTTACTTCTTTTGTGACGGCTATGTTTGCTTTTATCGCATTTGCCGCACCGTTTGGTATAACGGTAAATGGAACTCCCGTCATAGGGACTGAGAATCCGACACCAATGGATCCAAGTTATTTGGAGTGGAGTGTTTTAGGTCAGTCATTACAAGCAGGCGATATTGTTAAATTGTATGATGAAGGTTCCGTGTCCGAATGGGCGGTGGATTTGGACCCTGCTATTACAGTTTCAATCACAGGTGGTAAAACGGAGGGTTTTTACACAATGGGTGAGGGCGGAACATTTAATTTTTACATTAAATTAAAAACAGGTGCAGACCAATTATGGGTTGAGAAGGCTGGTGATGAACCGACACCTGGTCCAACCCCAACACCTGGTGGAGATAAGGCTTGGTACATATATGGATGGATTGGTGGTGCTGATTATAACGGAGATGATTATCCATTTGTAAATGGTGTAGCGGATATCAGCGGTATTACAGCAGACCCGTCAACTCCTTCATACGTATTTGTTCATGAGTATAATTCGGGAATAGATTATATGACTAACGGATGGGCAGGTGAAGTTCGTTCTGTTGTTATGTATGATGTTTCAACAATTGCTTCAGGACACGATAAACTAATGTTGCCTGCCGGTGCACAGAATCTTTATCTTGTAGAGAATGCCGATGGTAGTGTTACTGTATCACTTGACCCTAGTCCAACTCCTGGTCCAACTCCTGGTGATAATGCATGGTACATATATGGATGGATTGGTGGTGCTGATTATAATGGAGAGGATTATCCGTTTATAAATGGTGTAGCGGATATAAGCAGCATTACAGCAGACCCGTCAACTCCTTCATACGTATTTGTTCATGAGTATAATTCGGGAATAGATTATATGACTAACGGATGGGCAGGTGAAGTTCGTTCTGTTGTTATGTACGATGTTCCAACAATTGCTTCAGGACACGATAAACTAATGTTGCCTACAGGTGCTCAGAATCTTTATATTGCAGAGAATGCCGATGGTAGCGTTACAGTATCACTTGACCCACTGACAAGCGACAATGCTCCTGCAGACGATGCTGATTTAATGGGGGTTGTTAAGATTGAGACTTCAAAGGGTTTGTACCTTGTATATCCTGACGGAGTGGTAAAAACACTTATGGGTGTAAATACTCAGATTGAATATTGATAAATAAGAGTAATATAAAAGGTGGTTGAAATTTATTCGACCACCTTTTTTTTAGACTCTTCCCATAGGGCGTTCATCTCTTCAAAACTCAGTTCATTCACTGTTTTTCCCTGCTCTTTAGCCTTAGACTCAATGTAGTTGAAACGCTTTATAAACTTCTGATTAGTGCGTTCAAGGGCATTATCGGGGTTAATTTTATAGAGGCGTGCCGCATTAATTATACTGAACATAAGGTCACCGAATTCCTCTTCAATTCTTGATTGAATCTCTTGATTCTGTTTTTGGTCTTCTGATGAGTCCATAACTTGAGATTGTGCTTTTATTTCCGCTTCCACCTCGGAGACCTCTTCCTTAACCTTTTCCCAAACATCCTCTTTCTCTTTCCAATCAAAGCCGGCACTGCGTGCCTTATCTTGGATTCTATAAGCTTTAATAAGAGAGGGTAGAGAGTCTGGTACTCCGCCAAGAACTGTCTTTCCTTTACCCTCTTGTAGCTTCAAAATTTGCCAATTCCTTATAACCTCAGCGGAAGAATTCGCCTCAGCAGAGCCAAAAACGTGCGGATGACGGTGTATCATTTTGTCACTCAAATGGTTACATACATCTGCGATAGTAAATGAATTTTTCTCTTCTGCAATTTTAGCGTAAAAAAGAATGTGGAGTAGTACATCACCAAGTTCCTCACAGATTCCTGCGTCATCTTTTTTTATAATTGCATCACAAAGTTCAAAGACTTCTTCCTGAGTGAGGATTCTTAAAGACTCATTGGTTTGCTTCCTGTCCCACGGACATTCATTGCGGAGACGGTCCATTATGTCTCCAATTCTTTCAAATGCTTCAAGTTTTTTCTTTTCCATAATAATATAGGGTCAAGGGTCAAGGGTCAAAAACTCTTCCGTCATCTCAATTCCTCATCCGTCATCTCGAGCGAAGCGAGAGATCTTATAGGGTAGAGTAGTTTCATATTTTTTGCACTACAAATTTATGGATTATAAAATTTTCAGGCAAAAAAAAGTTATTAATAGCTGTTTACAAAAATATAGTTGTTTTTAATACAAATGTAAATTAGCCATAATAATTAATTATTTTACATCTGTAATATAGGGTAAAATGTAACAATAATAGATATTATGTGAAAGATTTTATAATAATTTTAATATTGTAAATTTGAATAGTAGTTGTATATGCAAAATAAATTAATTATAAGTATAACTCATTAAAAAGCAACCAATTAAATATGTATATATAAAGTAATGCTGAATTCAAACTGAATAAAATGCGAATTAAGAGCATAACCCACTGATTTATTACGCCTTTTATAATATAATGCGTTTAAAATCAGTAATGTTACGTAATGATATATAAAGTAAAACTTGTAGTCTGTAGTAGATTGTATCCAAAGTGTAAAAATCAGTACTAATTTATACAAATACAGATGTACACTACATGGGTTACTAAATAATTACAGAATTATATTTGTAAAACTTTGCAATTGTAAATTATATTCTGTACATTTGTAAATCCAAAGTTAAATCTAATTGCCCTTAAAATTATGATAGAAAAATTTAAGAAAATTATGGAGAAAGAGGGGCTGCAACCAAGGGAGTTAGCAGCAAAACTTGGTGTTCAACCATCTGCCATTTCACACATAATAAATGGTCGTAATAACCCTGGAGTGGCTATTTTGCAAAGTGTGATGACCGCTTTTCCTAATATAAATCCAGAATGGTTGATGCTTGATAAGGAGCCTATGTACAAGAATGAGAGGGCGATTCAGGGCAATTTATTCGGTCAGGAGTACACGCAAGAGTCAAAAATTGAATTCTCAGAGCGTCAAGAGAATGCGAAATCTGTTGAAATTCCTCAGCAAATAACTGAACCTCAGACTATTATAAAGGAAGTTGTACATCAAATACCACCTAAAGAGATTTTACGCATTGTAGTTTATTATTCTGACAATACCTTTGAGGAGTTCAGGTCATAATATTATTTGTAATAGAAGTGTAATTATTAATTTTTATTTCACCTCAGCTCCATACGGAAGTTCTATTTCCTCTAAAAATCCTATTTTGTTCAGCCAAAAACGCAACTCGCTTCGCTCAAACACTCATTTTTGTCTTCCAAAATGACGTATTTTTTTCGGGAACTTCCAAATTACGCTAAGGTGAATATAAAAATTATTTAAAATACACTTCAATACATTTGTTTTTGCGCTCGTCTTGTACTAACTTTGCAAAAACCTAAGAACATTGGTTGAATGCTTAAGAAATTTGAACTTATATTAAATGTTGTTGAGAATAAAAAACTCAATGACTTATACTTTCAACTTATTCTCACTCACCCTAACCCCCTTCCTGAGATGCTACCAGGGCAGTTTGTGGAGGTTAAGGTAGAGAATACCCCAACAGTTTACCTGCGCCGCCCTATATCAATAAATGATGTTGATTATAAGGCTAACACGCTGTCACTTATAATTAAGAATGTAGGAGACGGAACCAACGCATTATCAAAACTATGTGCAGGAGACTCTCTGAACCTTCTTCTGCCTCTTGGCAATGGTTTTACATTGCTTGAGAATGGTTCTGCCATACTTGTAGGCGGTGGTGTTGGAATAGCCCCTCTTCTATATCTTGGCAGAAAACTGAGTGAAAAAGGCGTGAAGGTTACATATTTGCTGGGTTTTAAGTACAATAGTGATATCATTGATTTAAGTGCGTTTGAGGCTGTTGGTGATGTTAACATTACCACTGAGGACGGAAGTGTAGGGGTTAAGGGGTTTGTTACAAACCATCCTGTAATAAAAGGTAAATTTGACAGAATGTATGTATGTGGTCCAACCCCGATGATGAAGAATGTGGCAAAATGTGCCATAGAGAGTGGTACAGACTGTGAAGTCTCACTTGAGAATATGATGGCTTGCGGGCTTGGAGCCTGTCTGGGTTGTGTTACTCAAACAAAAGAGGGGCATAAGTGCGTTTGTTCTGACGGACCAGTGTTTAGAATTGGTGAATTGGTGAACTGGTGAATCGGTGAATCGATTAACCGATTCCACGATTAACCGAATAAACAATATATGATTGATACAAGAGTAAAAATAGGGAATTTGGAACTAAGGAATCCGGTGATGACAGCATCGGGGACGTTTGGTTACGGAACAGAGTACAAAGACTTTGTTGACTTCTCGCGAATGGGTGGTATAATTGTAAAGGGAACTACTCTTCGCAAAAGGGAGGGAAATCCGTATCCACGCCTTGCAGAGGTCTCAAGTGGCATTTTGAATACTATCGGGCTTCAAAACAAGGGGGTTGATTATTTCATTGAACATATATACCCTGAGATTAAGGATTATGATACAAATATAATTGTAAACGTATCTGGAACTTGCCCTGAAGACTATGCAGAGTGTGCTGAAAAGTTGGCATCGTTAGACAAGATTCCTGCCATAGAGGTAAACATATCTTGCCCTAATGTTAAGCAAGGAGGAATGACCATCGGGGTAAATTGTGCGGCGGCTGGAAGCGTTATAAAGGCTGTGAGAAAAGCGTATCCAAAGACTATGATTGTCAAACTTACGCCTAATGTAACGGATATTACAGAGATTGCGCGTGCTGTGGAGGCTGAGGGTGCTGACAGTGTCTCTCTTATTAACTGTCTGAATGGTATGGCAATTGACGCTGAGCGTCGCAGACCTATATTATCTATGGTGACAGGCGGTTTCTCCGGTCCCGCCATAAAGCCTGTGGCTCTGCGTATGGTATATCAGGTGTCAAAGGCTGTAAAGATTCCTGTAATTGGTCTTGGCGGTATTTCAAATGCAACTGATGCAGTTGAGTTTATGCTTGCCGGTGCAAGTGCCATTGAGATAGGTACCGCTAATTTTACAGACCCGTCAGTCACAATGAAAGTTGCTGCAGGGATAGAGGAGTACCTTGAAAGGCACGGCTATAATTCCGTACATCAGATAATAGGAGCACTGGAGATTAGTTAATAGTTAAGATAGAATAGTTAGGGAGCGAAGCGACAAGCACGCTTCTGCGTGCCGTGCGAAGCACGCAAAGGTTTGGGAATGTGTTCCAATATAAAAGGAAATTCTTCATAATTTTTTTCATATAGATTGTGAAGATTTTAAAGACGTAAAAATAGTATAGAAATTACAATATCAATAATTAAATTAAAAAAATTATGAAGAAAAGTTTACTGATTGTTAGTGCTGTTTTGATGGCGTTTGCCGCAAATGCACAGGATGCTGTTGTTGCAACAGCAACAGAGGCTACCCAAGCCATTACAGAGTTATCAAATGCTACAGCCGCCGCTTCTGATGTCGCTAAGGCTACAGAGGCAAAGCCTAGCCCTTGGAAGATGGGTGTTGACATTGCTCTTACAGGTACACAGAACTTTGTTTCTAAGAACACATCGTGGTCATCTGAGTGGTACAACGGTGGTAACAGCAGTCTCTCTGGTCTGTTTGCACTAAAGAGTTGGTTTAACTACAAGGGTGAGCAAGGACTTATGTGGGACAACCTAGTTGAGTTAAAGTATGGTATTGGTACTAACTTCTCCAAGGACGCTGCCGGTAGGGCGTGGCACCTCTCTGATGACAAGACATCATACTCTACAAAATTAGGTTACGCTCTTGGTAAGGGTTGGAACATTGCCTGGAACGGAGACCTTACAACAACTCTCTTCCGTAACTACTCAACAATTTCAGATAATCGTGCCAAGATGTTCTTCCCTGTATCATCTGACCTAATGCCTGGAATTGACCCTAACCATATGTCAGACGCATTTGCAAGCGCTTGTGTATCTCCTTTGCGTTTCACAACTGGTATAGGTGTTGATTACAAATATGAGAATGCGGCTAAGAATATTGAGCTCTCTGTTTACATTGCTCCATACGCTTACAAACTTGTATATGTTGAGGATATGACAAAGTTCGCTTCAATCAAGGACGATGGTGACGCCATTGGTGATTTGCAGATTTCATCAATAAGCGATGTTGCGGGTATTGGTCAGACTATCACCAACCAGGCTGCATACGACGCCGCTCTTCAAAAGGCTAAGGACGCTCACAGTGTGGCTGATTTCACTACTTTCTACAATGAGTTGAACAACGCCGCCGCTTACGTTAATCCAAATCATCACAAATCATATAACGTTGGTTCTCTTTTTGATGTTCAATATCGTCAGAAATTCAATGATAATGTATCTCTCTTCAGCCGTCTGCAATTCTACACAGACTATAAGGGTATAGAGGTTGATTGGGAGATTACAGCAGATTTCACACTATACAAACTCTTGACAGCCCGTCTCTCTGTGAATCCACGATATGACTCAACAGTTGCCGCTCCAGAGGGCAAGACTGGTTGGGATATTGCCAAGCTTCAGTTGAAGGAGTTTGTTAGTATAGGTCTGGCATACCGCTTTGAAAAATAATTTTTGATTCTATTTGGCTAAAATTTCAAGTTCAATCGGTCACATAGTCCACTATGCTCCCTCTTTCACTTTAAATTTTATCTCAAATATAATTCAAAAATACAATTTATGTATCACTGCTACCGAGTGTGGCGGTGATACTTTTTTTGATTAGGCTTTTTAAAAACAAGGCACGAACAGTTAGCCACCATAGGTGGCGTATTTTTGTGAGTCTCCGTAGTTTTGTGTGATTTTGCGAGGGATATAGGGCGTTGGTTGTGTGTGAGTAGGTTATAACACGGAAAATAAAACCACTCTATAAAAATTATTTCAGTAAGTCTGGTCTTAGTTTGCGAGTGCGTTCAAGTGATTGCTCCAGACGCCATTCCGCTATAAGGCGGTCATTACCTGATAAAAGAATCTCAGGAACTTTCCACCCTTTGTAGTCAGCAGGGCGGGTATAGACAGGAGCGGAAAGCAGGTCATCCTGGAAACAGTCTGATAGTGCTGACTGCTCATCAGAAATTACGCCTGGTATTATGCGAATGGTTGCGTCTGCTATTATTGAGGCTGCCAATTCGCCACCTGTAAGAACAAAATCTCCAACAGAAATCTCCCGTGTTATAAGATGCTCCCTTATTCTCTGGTCCACACCTTTGTAGTGACCGCAGAGAATTATAATATTGTTCATCATAGATAACTCATTAGCCACCTTTTGGGTGAACATCTCACCATCTGGGGAGGTGTATATAATCTCATCATACTCACGTTCCGCCTTCAGATGCTCAATGGCACGGTCAACGGGCTCTATCTGCATAACCATACCAGCCTCTCCGCCAAACGGATAGTCATCAACACGGCGGTGTCTCAAATCTGTGGAGTAGTCTCGCAGGCTGTGCAGGTGTATCTCAGCCAGTCCTTTGTCCTTTGCACGTTTTATTATTGAATAGGCGAAATTGCTCTCAAGCAGTTCCGGCAGTACGGTCAGAATATCTATACGCATTGTTAAAATCTTTGCCACAAAATTAACACTATTTTTCAATTTTTTTAAGTAAGTTTGCAAGATAACGCTTGTAACAAAGAATATTCATAGTCATAAAAGATGGTATTGTGAATCCTAAAGAACAAATAGAGAGTCTGAGAGCGGAACTGACACAACATAATTACAACTATTATGTTTTGTCACAGCCCACGATAAGTGATTTTGAGTTTGACGCCAAACTAAGGCAGTTACAGGAACTTGAAGCCGCTCATCCAGAGTATTTTGACCCGGCGTCTCCCACGCAGCGTGTGGGAAATGACATTACAGAGGGCTTTACGCAGGTGGAGCATAAGTATCCTATGCTCTCTCTTGGCAACACATATTCAGAGGCAGACATTACAGATTTTTATAATCGTGTGGTCAAAGGTCTTGATGGTGAGGCTTTTGAACTTGTATGTGAACTCAAGTATGATGGAACCTCAATATCACTCACATACATTAATGGTGTGCTGGAGCGTGCTGTCACCCGTGGCGATGGCAAAAAGGGCGATGATGTTACCAATAATGTCAGAACCATACGCTGTATTCCTCTGAAACTTCAGGGTGATTATCCTGCTGAGTTTGAGATGCGCGGTGAGATTCTGATGCCTTGGAAAGTGTTTGAGCAACTTAATAAGGAGCGTGAGGAGCAGGAGGAACCGCTTTTTGCAAATCCAAGAAACGCAGCATCGGGGACTCTGAAAATGCAGAACCCTGCTGTTGTGGCAAAACGCAGACTTGACAGTTATCTCTATTATATGCTTGGTGAGGATTTACCGTTTGAATCTCATTATGAGTGTTTGGAGGCGGCAAAGGGGTATGGTTTCAAAATATCAGACGCCATACGCAAGTGTAAGACGCTTAAAGAGGTGTTTGACTTTATAAAATATTGGGATACGGAGCGTAAGAATCTTCCTGTGGCTACAGACGGAATAGTCATAAAAGTTAACTCTTTTGAGCAGCAGCAGAGGCTTGGATATACCGCAAAGAGTCCAAGGTGGGCTATCGCATATAAATTTCAGGCTGAACGAGCACTTACAAGGCTCAGAGAGGTTACTTATCAGGTTGGAAGAACAGGTGTTGTCACTCCTGTGGCAAATCTTGACCCTGTGCAACTCTCTGGTACAGTAGTTAAGCGTGCCACACTGCATAATGCTGATATTATTGAGTCTCTTGACCTTCATTTAGATGATATGGTGTATGTGGAGAAGGGCGGAGAGATTATACCTAAGATTACCGCTGTGGATAAGAACCAGCGTTCACTCTTTGCTCAGAAGGTGAATTTCATAGATGTATGTCCTGAATGTGGCACTCCGCTTGAGAGGGTTGAGGGTGAGGCTGCGCACTATTGTCCTAATGAAGATGGCTGCCCTCCGCAGATTATGGGTAAGATAGAGCATTTTACGGGGCGTAAGGCTATGAATATTGACGGTCTTGGACCTGAGATAATTGATTTGTTCTATAATAAAGGGCTTGTAAAGTCTATTGCTGATTTGTATCAGCTTAAACTGCAAGATATTGCAATGCTAAGCGGATTGGGTGAGAAGAGCGGCCGCAAGATAATTCAGGGAATAAGAGATAGTGTGAATGTTCCGTTTGAGAGAGTCTTGTTTGCAATAGGAATAAGATATGTGGGTGAGACTGTGGCAAAGAAACTTGCCCAGACTTTACTGAATATTGACACAATTGCCGCCGCCTCCATAGAACAACTTACTGCAATTGATGAGATTGGTGAGAGTATAGCCGGCAGTGTCTATCACTATTTCAGAGAGCCTAAGCATATTGAACTTATACAAAAACTTAAAGAAGCTGGCTTGAAAATGGAGGTTGACCTTTCCAAAAAAGAAAACTTCACAGACATTCTTGGCGGAAAAGTTTTTGTTGTCAGCGGAGTTTTTGAACATTTCTCACGTGATGGAATAAAGGAGACTATAGAGCGTAACGGAGGCAAAATATCATCATCAATATCTTCTAAGACAGATTATGTGGTTGCAGGTGAGAATATGGGACCTGCTAAAAAAGAGAAGGCGGAGGCGCTTGGAGTTAGGATTATTGATGAGCAAACGTTTATAAATTTAATTAATAATTAACAATTAACAATTAATAATTAATCGCATCACCACATCACCGCATAACCATTAGAACTATGGAATTTTTAGACAACATTAAAGTATTTCTTGCAAAACGTAATTTAAAAAAAATAACACAGATAGGGGAGCGCAAGTTTCTAAATTTGTCAAAGATTAAGAGTCTTACGCTTCTCTACTATCTGAATGAGCCATTTGATATTGATGCCAAAAAGCATTATGCAGATATGTATGCTATACTTGAGGATTTGAGAATGCGCGGCATAAAATGTGAGTTGACATTCTTTGTTGACGATTCTCTTAATGAGACAAAGCGTGTTAATATGACATCGGTGACAAAGGAGAATTTTTCAAAATGGACATATAGCCCCGATGAGCGTACATATACTGATTTTATGATGGACGATGCAGACGCCCTTATAAATCTCAGTCCTGTAACATGCTGGCCTTTAGAGTATTTAGCACAGTACTCACACGCAAAATTTAAGATTGCCGTACAACGTGACGAGCAAGGTGCCCGCTATGATTTTCTCTTCAAGCCATCAGATGACACCTCATTCCCTTTGGGCGTTTTTGAACAGATAATAAAGTACTTGGAAGTAATAAATCGGTGATTTGTTAATTATTAATTGTTAATTATTAATTATTTATTATCTTTGCATCTTTGTAAAAAAATACAAAAGTGATGGTTAATTTACAAGGAATGGGGGTTGCGCTTATAACCCCGTTTAAAACTGATGGTTCTGTTGACTATGACGCACTTGCGTCACTTGTTGACTATCAGATTAAAAATGACATTGATTATATGGTTGTGCTTGGCACAACGGCTGAGACCCCGACTCTCTCTGAAGATGAGAAACAGAAAATCAAGGAGTTGGTTATAGGCAAGATAGGTGGTAAAATACCCGTTGTCATGGGTCTTGGCGGCAATAATACAATGGCTATTGTAGAGCAGCTTAAAACAGGTAACTTTAAAGGTATTGATGCCATTCTTTCAGTAGTTCCTTACTATAACAAACCATCACAAGAGGGTATCTACCAACACTATAAGGCTATAGCAGAGGCATCTCCGGTGCCTATTGTCCTATATAACGTACCCGGCAGAACAGGTACTAATATGACAGGTGAGACAACACTGCGTCTTGCCAGTGACTTCAAAAACATAATAGCCATCAAGGAGGCTTCAGGCAAAATGGAGCAGATAGAGTATATTATGAAGAACAAACCAAAGGATTTCCTTGTTATTTCAGGAGATGACGGCATTGCCTTCCCTCTTATAACTCAGGGCGCCTCTGGTGTTATCTCTGTCATTGGAAACGCATTCCCAAAGGAGTTTAGCAGAATGGTGCGTCTTGCCCTTGCCGGTGATTATGAGAACGCCCGCAGCATTCATCACAAGTTTACGGAACTCTTCAGCCTGCTCTTTGTTGACGGCAACCCAGCCGGAGTTAAGAGTATGCTTAACGCTATGGGAATGATAGAGAACAAGTTACGCTTACCACTTGTACCGACTACAATTACTACATACCAGAAGATTGCACAGGTTCTGAAAGAACTGTAATGACAACGGCAGACTGCTTGCCGTTGCAAGCAATTATAGGTTCTTTTAAGAGAGTTTAGCTTTTATAGCACCATCAACGCACTCTATGAGGACTGTTCTGCCACTAAAGTCAGTATCATCTGATGAGACTATGAGTTCGGCAATGTTGTCTTCAACATACTTCTGTATGGTGCGTTTCATAGGACGAGCGCCATATTGGATATCATAGCCCTCTTTAATCATCTGCTCTTTGGCTGCATTAGTAATCTCTATATTGATGCCAAGATTTGATATGCGGCTCAGAACCTTGCCAAGTTCAATATCTATAATCTTTGTTATTGACTCTTTCTGTAGTGAGTCAAAGATGACAATCTCATCAACACGGTTAAGAAATTCAGGGGAGAATGTCTTTTGAAGAGCCTTTTTAATAACGCCCTCACTATATTTGGTGTCAAGGGCACGTGCCGTGGTGGTGAAACCTACGCCCTGTCCGAACTCCTTGAGTTGGCGTGTGCCTGCGTTTGATGTCATTACTATTATTGTGTTCTTGAAATCAACGCTGCGTCCGTCACTATCGGTAAGGTGTCCTTCATCAAGCACCTGCAGAAGCAAGTTGAAGACATCAGGGTGAGCCTTCTCAATCTCATCAAATAGAATTATGGAGTAGGGGTTTCGTCTAACTTTCTCTGTAAGTTGCCCGCCCTCTTCATAACCTACATAGCCCGGAGGCGCTCCTATAAGCCTTGAGACGCTGAATTTCTCCATATACTCACTCATATCAATGCGTATGAGAGCATCTTTTGAGTTGAACATATACTCACTCAAGACCTTTGTGAGGTGTGTCTTACCAACGCCTGTGGGTCCTAAGAATATGAATGAGCCTATAGGGCGGTTAGGGTCCTTAAGACCTACGCGGTTACGCAGAATGCTGCGGCAAATGGAGTCTATGGCACGGTCCTGACCTATAACCTGGCTCTTTAGGATGCCGTTCATATTGCGTAGTTTTGCAAACTCGGTCTCCTCAACCTTTTGGACAGGAACACCTGAAATGAGAGATACAACACGTGCTATGTCATTGGCGTCAACTGTTACGGCGTTCTCCTCATCTTGTTTGCTCCACTCCTTTTGTGCCTTCTGCAGTTGGACTGACAATTCGGCAGACTCATCCTTGTATTTATTGGCAAGGTAGAAATCCTCATTGCGCACCGCCTCAAGTTTCATGGCGTCAAGTTCTGTTATTTTTTTCTCAATATCCTTAATGTTCTGAGGTACAGAGGTGTTTGATATGTGTGCCTTGGCACCCGCCTCGTCCATTGCGTCAATAGCCTTGTCGGGGAACTGACGGTCTGTAAGGTATCTGGAGGCAAGTTTCACACAAGCCTCAAGTGCCTCTTGGGTGTATCTTACATTGTGATGAGACTCATAGCGTTCCTTAATGTTCTGCAAAATTGTCAGTGTCTCATCTTCTGATGTAGGCTTTACAATTACTTTCTGGAAACGACGCTCAAGGGCTCCGTCCTTCTCAATGCTCTTGTGATACTCTTCAAGAGTGGTGGCTCCTATGCACTGAATCATGCCTCTTGATAGTGCTGGTTTCATCATATTGGCGGCATCAAGAGAGCCGGCGGTGCCTCCGGCACCTATTATTGTGTGAATCTCATCAATGAACAGAATAATATCGGGGTTATCCTCAAGTTCCTTGATTACAGCCTTCAGACGCTCCTCAAACTGTCCGCGATACTTTGTTCCCGCAACCATTGAAGCCATATCAAGAGATATTATTCTCTTGTTACACAGAATATGCGGTGCCTTGTACTCAACTATTTGAGTTGCAAGACCTTCCACGATGGCTGACTTACCAACGCCAGGCTCACCTATAAGCACCGGGTTGTTCTTTTTACGGCGGCTCAGAATCTGGGCTATACGCTCAATCTCCTTCTCTCTGCCTACGGTAGGGTCAAGTTTGCCTTCTGACGCTGCCTTGGTTATATCTGTGCCAAAGTGGTCCAGAGCCGGTGTCTTGGAGTTCTTGCCTGATTTCTTAACTGTTTTAGTGAACTCCTCCTCATCGTCATCATCATTTGAGCCACTGTCATTCTGGTCTTTTGAGTCATAAATGTCACTGATTGTTGTGGCTTTCTCAATAGAGGCAGCCTCAGTAGGAAATATTATGGCACGTAGTTTATCATACGTGGCACCCTCAGGAGAGAGCAACTCAGTGGCAAGATTCGCATTTTCCTTAAGAATGGCAAGCAGAATGTGCTGAGACTCAATGGTATCGCTGTTCCTTGCCTCAAGATGTGAGAACTTCATTATACGCTCAGTTGATGAGAGAGTGGATAGTTTCTGCCCGTAAGTGTCTCTGTTAGTCTTAATGCGTTGCTCAATCTTCTTTTTGAGACCGTTCATATCAACGTGCATATTGTCACTAAGTATCTTATAAGCGGGTGTCGCCTCTCCGGAACGTATTATGGCAAGCATAAGGTGCTCAGGCCCTACATAGTCATTCCCAAGCCTCATAGCCTCCTCTTTAGAATATCTTATTATATTCTGTACGTCATTTGAATACTTTTTATCCATATTAATTCAATGTTGAATGTAAAAGTAATATATTTTCTGCAAATATTGTGCCAAACTCTGTGACATAATATTTAATACTAATTTTGTTGAAAAACTATCAACTTTCAATTTTTAAATTTCAATTAAAATTACTATCTTTGTATGTTTAAGAGATGAAGGTGATTGGATTCTCTGTTCACCTTTGTGAGTAGTATAAACTAATATTATTTCAACGATGATTGAAGACGAAAGAATTGTAAAAGTGGACATTGAGGAGGAGATGCGCACGGCGTATATAGATTACTCTATGTCAGTTATTGTGTCACGTGCGTTGCCTGATGTGAGAGACGGCTTAAAGCCTGTGCAGAGGCGTGTGCTGTTTGGAATGAATGAACTCAGCAACACTTATGACAAACCTACAAAGAAGTGCGCCAGAATAGTTGGTGAGGTTATGGGTAAGTATCACCCACACGGTGATTCATCAATTTACGGTACTCTTGTGCATTTGGCACAGCCTTGGTCACTGCGTTATCCGCTTGTTGAGGGGCAGGGTAACTTCGGCTCTGTGGACGGTGACTCTCCAGCGGCTATGCGTTATACAGAGGCAAGGCTACAGAAGATATCAAATGAGATGATCAATGATATTGACAAGAACACTGTTGATATGGTCAGCAACTTTGATGAGACTTTGAAAGAACCAACGGTGCTTCCTTGCGCCATTCCTAACCTTCTTATAAACGGTGCCACAGGTATTGCGGTAGGTATGGCTACAAATATGGCGCCTCACAATCTCTCTGACACTGTAGATGCAATAGTGGCGTATGTTGATAATAAAGAGATTGATGATGAGGAACTTATACGTATTATTAAGGCTCCTGATTTTCCTACGGGAGGTATAATATACGGTTATCAGGGTATCAAGGACGCTTACCTCACAGGGCGTGGCAGGGTGGTTATACGCAGTAAGGTTGAGATTGAATCAGAGAAAGACCATGACCGCCTTATTGTTACTGAGATACCTTATATGGTTAATAAGGCTGAACTGCAGAAACACATTCATGAACTTGTAAAGGATAAGAAGATTGAAGGTATATCAAGCGTTACTGATGAGACAAGCTCAGAAGGTATGCGTCTGGTTATAGATATTAAGCGTGACGCCAATGCAAGCGTTGT
Organism: Candidatus Enterocola sp.; assembly: GCA_045617165.1. Taxonomy (GTDB): domain Bacteria; phylum Bacteroidota; class Bacteroidia; order Bacteroidales; family Paludibacteraceae; genus Enterocola. The sequence continues at coordinate 27,053 of JAZLIE010000129.1, forward strand.
TCTTAATAAATTATATAAGGAGACCGCATTGCAATCTTCATTTAGCATAAATAACATAGCGCTTGTAAAGGGCAGACCTAAACTGCTCACACTGCGTGACCTTGTTGTAAACTTTGTGGAACACCGCTTAGAGGTTATACTGCGTCGTACACAATTCCTGCTTGAGAAGGCGGAGGCGAGGGCACATATTCTGCAAGGACTTATAATTGCATCAGATAATATAGATGAGGTTGTTCACTTGATTAAGTCTTCTGAAAGCCCTTCAGCAGCCAAGGTGGCTCTTATGGAGCGTTTCTCACTTAGTGAGGTTCAGGCACAGGCTGTTGTTGAAATGAAACTTGGTCAGCTCACAGGCCTTAAACAAGATGAACTCAGGGCTGAATATGAGCAACTTCTCATTACAATTGAGGACTACAAAGATATAATTGCCAATGAGAGCCGCAGATATCAGATTATAAAAGATGAACTTATTGCCATAAAAGAGAAATATGGTGATGAGCGTCGCTCTGAGATTGCCTATGACTCCGAGGAGTTCAATCCTGAGGATTTCTATGCTGATGATGAGATGGTTATAACAATCTCTCATCTTGGCTATATTAAGCGTACACCGCTTACAGAGTACAGAGCGCAAAATCGTGGTGGTATGGGTTCAAAGGGTAGTGACAGCCGTGATGAGGATTTCATAGAGCATATCTACCAGGCGTCAATGCACAGTTATCTGCTATTCTTCACACAGAGCGGCAGATGCTATTGGCTTAAGGTTTATGACATTCCTGAGGGTACAAAGAACTCAAAAGGCCGTGCCATTCAGAATATGCTGAGCATTGATAAGGATGACAAGATAACTGCGTTCATAAAGATTAAGGGATTGCAAGACACGGAGTTTAATATGAGCCACTGCCTGCTGTTCTGTACCAAGAACGGTATTGTTAAGAAAACACTTCTTGAGGCATACTCACGTCCGCGTCAGAATGGTGTTAACGCAATTATTATACGTGAGGATGACAAGGTTATCCAGGTTAAACTCACCGATGGTAACAGTGAGGTGATTATTGCCAACCGTAACGGAAGGGCAATCCGCTTCAATGAATCCAAAGTGAGAGAGATGGGCAGAATGTCAACGGGTGTGCGTGGTATGACCCTTGACGGCGGTGATGATGAGGTTGTAGGAATGGTTACAGTACCTCAGGATACAACAGATAATATACTTGTGGTATCAGAGAAGGGTTACGGCAAGCGTTCCGACCTGGATGAGTACCGTATAACCAATCGTGGCGGTAAAGGTGTTAAAACTATCAATGTTACGGAGAAGACGGGTAAACTTGTTGCCATTCATAACGTCAATGATGAAAATGACCTGATGATTATAAACAAGTCAGGTATTGCCATAAGGTTTGAGGTTGCTTCATTAAGGGTTCAAGGCCGTGCCACACAGGGTGTACGCTTTATCAACCTTGAGAAACGTGAGGATGAGATTGCCTCAATATGTGCCGTTGACCGCTACCAAGATGAGGAGATTCCAGAAGGTGAAGTTTCTGAAGAACTTGCAGAGGCGGAGAAGGAGTTTGATAACATTGAAGGAATAACAGAAGAGTAAAGGAGAAAGGAGACTATTTCTATGAGCGAGGGCAGAACCAAGTTTACTTGGATTATGCCGAGCGAAGACGGAATATGGTTAAAACGAAGTTTTAACAAAAGTTAAAAAATAAAAGTTAAAAAGTTCAAAATTATGAAAAAGAGTTTAATTATTATTGCCGCACTTCTAACATCGGGGTGTATGGTATTTGCTCAAAAATCCAATGTAAGCAAGGCAAGTAGCGCTTTGTATATGGATCCTGTGAATTATGACGAGGCACGCGCCGCTATTGCGGAGGCTAAAGTTGATGAGACAACTGCGTCAGACCCAAAGACTTGGTATGTTGCCGGACGTATAGGTTACACACTTGCCAACAATGAATGGAACAAGCGTTATTTAAGTCAGACCCCTGATGCAGATCTTCTATATTCGGGATTGTCAGAAATGTATAACAACTACATTCAGGCAGACGCTCTTGACGGAAAGGTTCTTGATAAGAAGGGCAACCCAAAGTACACACAGAGAAAGAACATAAAGAGTGATTTTAAAGAGATGCTCATTGTTTATTACGCCACTGGTGTTACTTTGCTTCAAAACCGTTCATACGATAAGTCATACGAGATACTTAATGACTATAACCTTATTGTAGATAATCCTATGTTTGAGGAAAAGGATAAAATAAAGATTGACTCTACATATAATGAGGTTAAATATTACGCCGCTCTCTCCGCTCTTTATGGAGAGCAACCACAGAAAGCACTGGTGTTGTTACAGGAGTTGAAACAAAGCAATTATGCTGACAAGCAGGGTGTTTATGAGCAGATTGCAAGTACATACAACGCATTAAATGACTCTGTTAACTACTTGAAAGCACTTCAAGATGGTTTGGAGGCTTATCCGTCAAGTAAGTTCTTTATGGGAAGCCTTGTAAACTATTATCTCTCTTCAGGTGATTACAAATCAGCGTTGGATTATGTTGATAAGGTAGTGGCAAAAGACCCTACAAATCTGGAATACCTTAATGTAAAGGCCGAAATTCTCAACCAACTTAAGGATTTTGAGGGTGCCAAAGCGGTTGTTAATTCCGCTCTTTCTCAAAGCAGAGTCCCGATGGCTCTCTATCTGATGGGTAAGTGCTGGGCTTCAGAGGGTAGTGCAATGCAAACAAAAGCAGAGGAGTTAATTGATAATAATGCATATAATGAGGCTATGTCAAAGGCTAAGGATTGCTATGCTACCGCTCTTACTTATTTTGAAGAGGCTAAGGGTGTTATGAAGACAGATGATGGTAATTATGAGTCTATGCTTCAGATTATGAAAGCCCTATATATGCAGGTAAAGGGTGCAAGCAGTCCTGAATATCAGGCAATTGACGCTGAACTGAAAGCTATTCAGTAATCACATCCTCTTGCACATATCTTTAAGTGGACAGGATTTGCATTTGCTGCCACAATGCTTTATGATGGGTTCCTCCGGATTAATCATCTCTGACAAAATGTTGTCAAGAATAGGGAGGAACTCATTATATTTTTCATCTGTCAGGTTCTTATCTGTCTCACCTCCGGGTTTGCCGAGTGTTCCCACTCCATAAATCCTTAAATCCACAGCATTAAACGGCTCTTTAAATGTTTTATCATTCTCTATCATATATCTGTAGAGAAATAACTGTCTTGCCGCCGCACCTTCATCATTTCTTGGTTTGTCAGTATTGAATGTGCATTTAACCTTACCTGTCTTATAATCAAGAAGACGCAGGTGTGTCTTTTTGTCATCGGGGTGGATAAAAGCATCTATGCGGTCTATAGTACCTTTAATTGTAATTGATTTGTTTGCGAATAGAGTATTATTTTTATTTGAGTATAGTACTTCGCATTTGTATTCACACTGTTTTAATGAAAATGGCGTAATTCTTATGTCCTCATCAAGAGTTGAGCTTATATAGTGTTTTATTACCTGTGCGTTAAGGTAATTTACGCCTGTGAGTTCCATATATGGGGCGGTCTTATTATGGAAATAGACCTCATTGAAGGCTCTTGTAATAGCATCATCAATTTTATGTGGAGTTGATTTCAGAGTCTTTAACATTTCAGCGGTAAACTCTTCACCTCCATACTCTTTCTTTAAATCAGAGTAGAGAATTTCCATTGCTTTGTGGAACACATTGCCAAAGTCACTCTCTTCCATAATCTCTGTAACCTCATCATTCTCTGATATGCCTAAATATTGTTGCAGATAAAAACGGAACGGGCAACTACAGTATGTGTTAATGCTGCTTGGTGATAATTTAATAGTACCGTTCAGTAGTTTTTGAGCAAAATCGGCAGGCTTCTCAATCTCAGAGTTCTCTTTTTCAATCTTAATATCTCCTGTAACAACTTTGTTTGTTATGTCAGCATTATAAATGTATTTCAATTGGTTCAAATAACGGCTTGGCTCTCCGCTACGCATATTGTCAGTACGGCTGTCTGATATAAGATATACATTCTCAGCGTGTGCCGCCAATCTGTAGAAGTTATATGCGTAAACGGCGTCTTGATGCTCTGTTGTAGGTAATCCGTAACTTTTTCTTATGTTATATGGGATAATTGAGTTGCTTTTACCGCTCTTGGGGAATACTCCCTCATTGAATGACAAAAACAATATGTTCTTGAAGGAGAGGCATCTGGTTTCAAGAGTCCCCATAATTTGTAGTCCGCTAAGTGGTTCTCCCTTAAATGATACGCTTACTCCTGATATGGATTGCTTGATAATCTGTAGCATACGTATCGGGGAGAGTTGACCTGCAATAAGAAAATCATCAAGCAGTTGGTTTATCTTTCCAATTGATAGTAGCACTTGCTCAATACACTTCTTCTCATAATCATTGTCAGGTTCAACAAGTTTCAGAATTTTCGTTGTCTGTTGCAGTAACTCATCAACTTTTACCTTCTTGAACACCTCTGACACAATATTTATTGGAGACAATTTATCATGTATGGCACTTATAGGAACCATAATCTGGTTGTTTCTTAGAATGTCATCAATCAATTCTGTTAAATATTTAGAAGGGCATAGGTGCTGAATGTATGGGTGAGATAGTATTGAGAGTACGTGTTTATGATAAAATTCCACCTCCCCCGATGTCTCAACAGCACTGTTCTGCAAAAGAAAATAGTTCTCTATGAACTCAACCACTGTTGTATGTGATATCGGGTATCCCATTGTCACATTAATTCTGTCGGCGTCATCTTTCTGCAGTGGCAACGCCATTAGCATAGGAAGCAGCAGATTCTCATCAAGAAGAACTATCGCCGTATCAGTGGAATTTGCGTTCAAATTTCTAATAATCTTCTGTGCCTCAATAGTTTGAGCGGTCATAGAAGAGGTTACTATATTATAAAAATGAGTAGTTTGCGGTAACGGCTCATAATCAACTTGTTCTTTGCTGTTAAAACGGCTTAGATTATCATTCTTAAAGAAATTGGCAAGATTATCCGGGTCTTCATTATAGGGTTTGATATTATAGTCCCAATAAAAATCGGCCTTTGTACCTAATGACTTGAACAGCGCCTTCTCAACATTGTCAAGAGCGTTGAACCCTACAAATACAATTCTGTCAAAGTCAGTGTTAATGTCACCCTTGCTCTCTTCAATAACAGAGCGGCACAGCATTCCGGGATATGCAAGTCCCTGCTCACTTAGGATTTTCTTAAATTCTTGATATATAGGCAGAAGCAGATTCCAAGTGGATTTGAATTTGCGTATATGCTCTTTTTCTGAATAGTTGAAAAGTTCTTTAAGCACCTTAATCTGCTCATCATTCAAATATTCATCAGATGAATCCATCTGCTGTAGTTCATCAATATTCTGTAACAGTTTGCTTGTGTCAATAAGGTAGTTGTCAATATCATTGAAATCACCTATCAGTGTCTGTCCAAAAGGGATAAAATCTTCAAAATCCTCCGCTTTTTTCCCGTTTGCACTCATAACATTTGTATATGCTTTGTACAAATTGAAGATAAGTGTAAGTTGGTCAGCGCTTTTTAGTTTGCTGTACTGCTGGAAAATATCCTCAATCGTGGTAATTGCAGGTGTTATGAATGTTTGCGTGGCAGCCTCTTTCAGATACTCTCTGAAAAAGAGTCCGGCACGGCGGTTTGGGAACACAAAGCAGTAGTTGCTGATGTCCCGTGTTATGAAGTGTTTTGCAAGTGATTTTAACATATCGCAAATATAATGATAATTCACTACAAATACTAAATTAGAACATATAAAACCGAAAGGAACGCCTGAAACCCCTCGCACAACCACACAAAACTACGGAGACTGCGCAAATACGCCACCTGTGGTGGCTAAATGCTCGTGCCTTGTTTTGTATGTGGTTCTGCTTCACGGGGCGTTACGGTTTTATATATTCTAATTTAGATTTAACGCCTCGGTAAACCCAAAAAAAATTTTGTTTTGCTCTCGGCTTGCACTAACTTTACTTCGCTGTGCTCAGTGAAGTTAGGCTTCGCCTTGGCAAACCAAAAAAAATTTTGTTTTGCTCCCGGCTTGCACTAACTTTACTTCGCTGTGCTCAGTGAAGTTAGGCTTCGCCTCGGCAAACCAAAAAAAATTTTGTTTTGCTCTCGGCTTGCACTAACTTTACTTCGCTACGCTCAGTGAAGTTAGGCTTCGCCTCGGCAAACCCCAAAAAAATTTTGTTTTGCTCTCGGCTTGCACTAACTTTACTTCGCTGTGCTCAGTGAAGTTAGGCTTCGCCTTGGCAACACAAAAATAAATTTTGTTTTGCTCTCGGCTTGCACTAACTTTGCACCCAATTATGATTTCAGTAGAGAATTTATCAGTTATATTCAGTGACCGTGCTCTGTTTGACAAGGTTTCATATGTGGTTAATGATAAGGACCGCATAGCCCTTGCCGGTAAGAACGGTGCTGGTAAGAGCACAATGCTCAAAATTATAGCAGGGCTGCAGAACCCTACATCGGGGAGAGTGAACATACCGTCAGGATACACCATAGGCTATTTGCCGCAGACAATGATTCCAGCCGATGATACAACGGTTATGGATGAGGTTATGAAGGCATTCAGTCATATAAATGAGATAGAGGCGGAGTTGGAGCGTAAGAATCAGGAACTTTGTGAGCGGGAGGATTATGAGTCAGAGAGTTATCAGAAACTCATTGATGATATAAGCACTTTGAATGAACGGCTTGCCATTATGGGTGGGCAGGATAAGACGGCAGCGGCGGAGAAGACTCTTATGGGTCTTGGTTTCCTGCGCTCAGATTTCAGTCGTCCCTCATCTGAATTCAGCGGTGGTTGGCGTATGAGAATAGAACTTGCCAAGATTCTGCTGCAACATCCGTCACTTCTGCTGCTTGATGAGCCTACAAACCACCTTGATATTGAGTCAATAGGTTGGCTTGAAAACTTTATTGCAACATATTCAGGTGCTGTTTTGCTTGTCTCCCACGACCGTGCTTTCCTTGATGCCGCCACAAACCGCACCATAGAGATATGTCTGGGTAAGATTTATGACTATAAAGCAAACTACAGCAAGTATGTGGAACTGCGTAAAGAACGCCGTGAGCAACAGATGCGTGCCTATATTAATCAACAGAAGGAGATTAAGGATACAGAGGAGTTTATTGAACGATTCCGTTACAAGGCTACAAAATCAGTTCAGGTTCAGTCTCGCATTAAGGCTTTGGAGAAGATTGAGCGTATTGAGATAGATGAGGAGGATAACAGCGCTCTGCGTTTGAAGTTCCCGCCGGCACCACGTTCCGGTTCATATCCGGTTATAATGGAGGGTGTTGGTAAGAGTTTTGGCAGTCATAAGGTGTTTGACGGAGTGGAACTGACAATTGAGAGAGGTCAGAAGGTTGCTTTTGTAGGTAAGAACGGAGAGGGTAAGTCAACCCTTGTGAAGTGTATAATGGGGGAGTTGGAGCATACCGGTTCATTAAAAATAGGGCACAATGTTAAGATTGGCTACTTTGCTCAGAACCAGGCATCGTTGCTTGATGAGACTCTGACGGTGTTTGAAACCATTGATAATGTTGCCGTAGGTGATATAAGAACAAAGATACGTGATATTCTGGGTGCCTTTATGTTTGGTGGTGAGGCGTCAGATAAAAAAGTGAAGGTGCTCTCTGGAGGTGAGCGTTCAAGGCTTGCAATGATAAAACTGCTGCTTGAGCCAGTGAATCTGCTTATTCTTGACGAGCCTACAAACCACCTTGATATGATGAGCAAAGATGTTCTGAAACAGGCAATTAAGGAGTTTGATGGCACAGCCATAATTGTTTCCCACGACCGTGAGTTTCTTGATGGTCTGGTATCTATGGTCTATGAGTTTGGTGGTGGAAAGGTTGTTCCTCACATAGGTGGAATCTATGACTTCCTCCAAGATAAGAAAATAGCCAATCTTCAGGAATTGGAGAGAAACAAAGTAGTTCAAAAGCCAATACAGACATCTCAGAAAATCAACCCCGATGTCAAAAAAGAGCCTCAACTCTCATACGAGGAGCGTAAGGAGAAGCAACGTAGGCAGCAACGTGCCGATAAGGCTATTGCTGAGATAGAAAAGAAAATCACTGATAAGGAGGCTGAGATTAAGGCTCTTGAAGAGAAAATGGCGTCATCAAATATTGACAACGCCATCTTTACTCAATATGCCACCCTCAAAAAAGAGTTGGAAACCCTTGAAACAGAATGGATGTATTTAGTGAATAGTTAATTATCCACCGCATCTACTATATCCGCAGTTATTGCACTTCATACAGCCCTCAGTGAATGTAAGAGGCTGACCGCAGTGAGGACATTTCTGACCAGACTCTGTGCCATCAGGGATATATTTCTTAAGCGCGCGCTCAACACCCATCTTCCAGTTGTTGATTGACTCATTGTTAAGTTGCAGACTACCAACAAGTTTTACAATCTGGTCAATAGGCATACCATAACGTAGCACACCTGAAATCAGTTTTGCATAGTTCCAGAATTCAGGGTTGAATTTGTGTGACAGGCCCTCAATTGTAATCTTGTAACCATACTTGTTGGTAAATTGGAAGTCGTAGGTCTTAACGCCTGTATCTTCGTGTACGTTTCTTATTATCTTTCCTTTCTCAACAGATTTTGGTAGCATAAGTCCGTCCTCGTCATCAACAAGACCGGTGAAGATTTCATACGGTTTGCCGTTCAGAAGTCCTACAAATGCAATCCATTTATCTTTGTTGTTTTGGAAACGGACAACGTCACAATCCAACTCTTTAGGACGTTTTGGTGTAATCTCAGGGTAGCAGTTGCAAGGTTTTGAATCCTCTTTCTTGTTACTGTCAACAAGAACACCTGTGCGTGAGCCGTCACGATATACAGTACAGCCTTTGCATCCGCATTTCCAAGCCTCAATATAGAGGTCATTCACAAGTTCTTCTGAAACATCAGAAGGAAGGTTTATGGTGACGCTTATTGAGTGGTCAACCCATTTCTGTATTCTTCCCTGCATTCTTACCTTCTCAAGCCAGTCAACATCATTTGCGGTAGCCTTGAAGTATGGTGATTTAGCAACCATCTCATCAAGTTCCTCCTGAGAGTATTTTTTTGCGGTAGGGTATCCGTTAGCCTCCATCCAGGTTACAAACTTGTGGTGGAACACTATGAACTCCTCCCAAGAGTTTCCATCGGGGTCAACAAAATCAACGTGAGCCTGAATGTCATTAGGATTCACTTTTCTACGGCGTTTATATACAGGACGGAACACTGGCTCTATACCTGATGTTGTCTGAGACATAAGGCTTGTGGTACCTGTAGGGGCAATTGTAAGACAGGCTATGTTACGGCGGCCGTACTTCTTCATCTCCTCATAGAGCCCTGGGTCAGCCTCTTTCAGACGGTTTATGAATGGGTTGTTTTTCTCACGTTCCGTGTCATAAATCTCAAACGCGCCACGCTCCTTAGCCATATTAACAGATGAGCCGTAGCAGGCTATCGCAAGATTTTTTTGAATTTGCTCTGAGAAATCAGTAGCCTCTGGTGTTCCGTAACGCAGGTTTAGGGCGGCAATCATATCTCCTTCAGCGGTAATGCCCACACCTGTGCGGCGACCCTTGATTGTTTTTGACTTGATTTTCTCCCAAAGTTCACGCTCTGTCTGCTTAATTGACTCTGATTCAGGGTCTGAGTTGATTTTTGCGAGAATCATATCAATCTTCTCCATCTCAAGGTCAATAATGTCATCCATTATGCGCTGAGCAAGAGCGGCGTGTGTCTTGAATAGTTCAAAATTGAATTTTGCGTTTGGCGTGAATGGGTTCTCAACATAACTGTAGAGGTTAAGTGCTATAAGACGGCAGCTGTCATACGGACACAGTGGAATCTCTCCGCAAGGGTTTGTTGAAACGGTGCGGTAACCAAGGTCTGCATAGCAGTCAGGAACTGACTCACGTGTAATAGTATCCCAGAAGAGTACACCTGGCTCTGCTGATTTCCAAGCGTTATGAACAATCTTTTTCCAAAGTTCAGTAGCGTTAATCTCCTTCTCAAACTGAGGTTTCTTAGCGTTGATAGGGTATTGCTGCTTGTATGGCTTGCCGTCAATGACAGACTTCATAAAGTCATCGTGGATTTTTACAGAAACATTGGCGCCTGTAACTTTGCCTTCTGTCATCTTGGCATCAATAAATGACTCTGAATCAGGGTGTTTGATAGAGACGCTAAGCATCAGTGCACCACGACGTCCGTCTTGAGCCACCTCTCTTGTTGAGTTTGAGTAACGCTCCATAAACGGAACAATACCTGTAGATGTAAGGGCTGAGTTTTTTACGGGAGAGCCGTATGGACGTATGTGAGAGAGGTCATGACCTACACCACCACGACGTTTCATAAGTTGAACCTGCTCCTCATCAATCTTCATTACGGCACCATATGAATCTGATTCCTCATTAAATCCGATTACAAAGCAGTTTGATAGTGAGGCAATTTGATAATTGTTGCCAATACCTGTCATAGGACCACCTTGAGGTATTATATATTTAAAGTGGTCAAACAGGTCAAAGAGTTGCTGCTCTGTGAGTGGGTTAGGGTACTTGTTTTCAATTCTGGCAATCTCTGTTGCCAGACGATGATGCATATCTGCAGGTGTCTGCTCAAATATGTTCCCGAAAGAGTCTTTCAGGGCATACTTGTTAATCCAGACTTTGGCTGCAAGTTCGTCACCAAGGAAATATTCCGTGGTGGCTTTCATTGCCTCATCAAAGGAGTAGGTTTTTTGTTCCATAGTTTATAAATATTTTAATGTTATATTGTATTGTATTGTATTTTATTTTATTATGCAAACCTTCGCTCCATACGGAAACTCTATTTCCTAAAAAAATTCTATTTTGTTCAGTAAAAAACGCAACTCGCTTCGCTCAGACACTCATTTTTTACTTCCAAAATGACGTATTTTTTTAGGGAGCTTCCAAATTACGCTCAGGTTTCATAAGAAAACCATCACAAATTTTAATCTAATCTGGATGCGAAATGCGAATACAAAACTATGGAACTTTTACAAATGAAACAACTTTTTAGGAGAAAAAATTGATTGAAGTTATTAACAAAAAAAATATTTTGGAAATCAAAGTTTTCCAAAATATTTTTTAATTTATTGATTGTGAGGTGGTTAACTTTTTAACACCTCTCAAAAGTTTTCCAAATGTATCAGCGTCCGCTGTTTTTTACCAATTCTGAAATTTTATTATTCAGACCATCGTTGCTAATTAACTCTTCCAGATTCTTGTGAATTCTGTAACACCAGAAGTGGTGTGGGTCTGACGGAATGTTAATGCGCTCTTCATACTCATTAGCACGTCTTACTTCACCGTCAATTGATAGCCAATCTTGAAGTGGGAGAATAACTAACATAGCCGGAGTATAGAGGTGACGGTTAAGCATCTGCTCACAAATCCAAGGCTCGCAGTTCTCTGGAGCGTCGCCCCAATTTCCAAGATAGTAGTTGTAATAACGCTGTGTAAGTCCGCGGTCCTCCTTCCACCATAGGCGGATAGGTGCCATATCGTGGGTTGATGTTGTACAAACAGAGAGGTATGGTATTTTATGCAGTTGCACAAACTCATCGTGCGGGTCTTTTGGCATACGCTCAATCTCAAGTGAGAGCATATATAGGTTTTTCATAACCTCAGGAACGCAAGTAGGAATCATTCCCAAATCCTCAGCACAGCAAAGCATATTGGTTGAATTAAGAAGTGACGGCAGTTTCTTCATAGCCTGCTCACCCCAGAATTGGTTGTGACGGTGGTAGAAGAAATCATCATACAAGCGGTTCAGAGCCTGTTGGTCATTCCAACTGAGTTCTCTGAAGGAGTATGTGTTCTGCATTCCTATTCTTGGGTGGAACTTGCCTTTCTCGTGACAATCCTCAATAAAGAGAACCTCAGTGTAGAGACTCATTACGCCACCTTCAATCCATTTATAGTCATCCTCTGAAAGTCCCAATTCCTCAGCGCTGTTGTTATTGAAGAATTTCTCAGCGGCTCTTTGGTTAGGGAAATCCTGACGGAAACGGTAGATACCTGCGGTAACAATCTCAAGGAATGTGTTCTTAACGAATTGTGCGTTATTCCCGAACATTTCAGAGAGCATATACTCACGAATGAACGGATGTGTCATTCTATGATACTCAAACCAAGTTCCATAACTGCAAATCTCTTGCTCCGTCATAGGCAGGGCGGGGTCAAATTGTCCGAGCAAACCTTGCACATCACCGCCATTCATTCTCCATATACGGAAGAAACCAAGAACGTGGTCAATACGATAGACTTTGAAGTATGTCTCCATCTTCTTAAAACGCTTCATCCACCAACTGTAGCCGTCCTCACTCATAGCCTGCCAGTTATATGTAGGGAATCCCCAGTTCTGACCTGTTGCAGAGAACGGGTCAGGTGGAGCACCTGCCTGGCTGTCAAGATTGAATAGTTGAGGGTCTGTCCAAGCCTCAACGCTCTCCGGGCTTATGCCAATTGGAATATCACCCTTCAAGACAACTCCGTGCTCACTTGCATACTGTGTTGCTGATAGTAGTTGCTTATGTGCAATAAATTGCAGGAATAGGTGTATTTTAAGTTTGTCACCATATTCTTTTGATTTAGATATGCTTGTATAGAACTCTTTTGTATAGCGTGAGTGTGTCTCCCATTGTTTGAAATCAGATGTGCCGTACTCATCTCTGAGAAGGCAGAAACATGCGTAAGGGTGAAGCCACTCTGCATTCTCCTTGTCAAATGCCTTGAACTCAGCGCTTGCAAATACCTGTCTGCCAATCTGCTTAAATATAAGACGGAAATATTCCCACTTTTTAGCGCAAACCTCCTGATACATTACAGTAGGGCTTTGGTTGAATGTTGACTGAGCCTTACGGAACTCTTTCATCTTGGCACTGTCAGCAAGTTCGCCTATCTCAAACGGATTGATGTAGATAGGGTGCAGTCCCATAACGGTTATGGCACTGTATGGATAAGAGTCTGCGTTTGTACGGAATCGTGTTGTATCATTGATTGGAAGCGTCTGTATAACTTTCTGCCCGCTTTTGTTTGCCCAGTCAACCATCTTCTTTATGTCAGAGAACTCTCCTATACCAAAACTCTCATTTGTTCTAAGTGAGAATATAGGTATGGCAACTCCCGCACATTTGAAATCCCCGATGCCGTAACGCAGAACTTCGTCTCGTATAACATTTATGCCGTCAATTCCAACGGTTGAGAAAGAGCGGTTCTCCCCCCATTCCCATGCAATCACCTTTTTTGTGTTACGTTCACAAACAACATATTTATACTCAATACGTTCTGGAAGTTTTACCGGATTTATCGCCGTCATCCACATAGGGTAGAAGTGGTCATTCAATAGAACAACCTTGCTCTCGTCCCAATTTCCCAACTCCTTGCAGGAGCCAAGTATGCCAACGCATAAATCTTGTTTTATATTTGGCGCAGATATTGCAAATCCAAGCACTTTGGCTGACCTTGGAGCTTTCATCTCAGCATCAATTGGTTTGTGAAGAATAAGTCCTTCTGTAAACGCACCGGAATAATATGTTTTATCAACACCATTCACACGCCAACTGTCATTGAATGTGTGTGGGGCATCCTTGATAAGAATAGCACGACGGTCAGGACCCCATTCTGTCCAATAACGCTTGTCATCTGCTAGTACGTAGTAGCGGTATGACAACTCTTTCATTACGTGGAAGTCAACCGTAGCCTCCCAATTACCGTTTTCTTTGTATTCCATCTTAACGGCTTTTGAATAGAGATTGTTTCCAAGCTCAGGAGTTGAACCGCAAACATAGAGTGTCTCACCCCAATTGGTGTTGTAGTTAATTTTGAATGTGACTTTCATAAATATTGTATAGTATTTTGTGGTTATATTGTATTTATGGCCCGCAGAAGCGGGCTTTCAATTGCAAATATAAGATTATTTTTTTGAATATCGTAGCATTTGTTCTGTGTAGGACTCTGTGTAGTCAAGTATTACATCTGTTATGTTGCCGTTGGAATCCTTGACAAGGTTATAGACTGGGTTCACAAAACCTTTGTATGGTGCTATGTTGAGGTGTTTGTGGCGTTCAAGCACTTCACGGTGTAGTGTGGAATCGGGGAAAATACCGTAGGTCTCAACCAAAGTCTTGCCGGCGTCATAGTCTCCTTCTGACTTAATGCGTTGAACTTCAGCAAGTAATTCTCCAAACAGGGTGCGCATTTTGTCATAGTCATATATCTCAAGGTAATGTTTGTCATCTCTCTCCACCCATTTTAACGCCCCTATGGCAGAGCCTTTTTCATATACCCACGATGCTATTAACTGGCGGTTACGCATATGAGATTCCTCAACATTCTCACCAAGAGGTATGCGTATTAGTTGTGTCATCATTCCGTTAAGTATATAGCGGTAATATGCTGGTTTGTAAGCATCCATATTTGGCAGCAGTCCTAACTCAACCATCTTGGGGTCTGCCATATAGTATAATCCGAACAAATCTGCACGAGCCTCCTCAAGCGTGGCCCCGAAACTCTTCAAGGCATCTTGTGACACTCCCTCAAGCAGTTTGCCGGAACCGTGTCCAAGACATTCGTGAAGGTCAGTGTGCAGTACGTCAGTAATGAAACCGTATTTGTTATACGCCTCAATATCCGCTGGGTGCAGATAGAACTCCTCTGCAAATCCGTTGCCTTTTGACGCCTCTGAGTAGGCGTTCATAATGTTCTCAATTGTAACTGATTTGCTTCCATAGACCTGGCGTATCCAATTTGCGTTTGGCAGGTTTATGCCTATAGGTGTGGCAGGGTAGCAGTCTCCGGCAAGGAATGCGTTTGTAATAACCTTTGCTGAGACTCCCTTGACCTCATTTTTCTTGAAACGGGCGTCAACAGGTGAGTGGTCTTCAAACCATTGTGCGTTTGAACTTATTGTGTGGGTACGCTCTGTAGCCTCGATGTTTTTGAAGTTCACTATTGACTCCCAACTTGCCTTTAGTCCCAATGCGTCTCCGTAGGTCTCTATAAAGCCGTTAACAAAATCAATGCGTGATTCTGTATCCTGAACCCACGCTATTGAGTATTCATCAAATTTCTTTAAGTCTCCCGTTGTGTAAAATTCAACCAACAGGTCAATTATATGCCTTTGAGCGTCATTCTCAGCAAATTGTTTGGCGTCATTCAGGTGTTTTACAATTACTGCTATATAATGTGAATAGAGACCTCCAATCTTCCATACACGTTCCGTGAGGTTGCCGTCAGCGTCTTTCTCAAGGCGTGAGTTCATTCCGTATGAAATTGGTGCCGGGTCAGACGGGTCCGCCATATCACCATAGAATTTCTCCGCTTCAGCGGTTGTGACTCCGGCATAGTAATTGTTTGCCGATGAGGCTATTACATCTGCATCGGGGTCAAGATTAACACGCTTGGCATCAACTGTTGGGTTAAAAATAGCATCTATAATCTCAAATTCACACTCTAAGCCGCATAGCTTCATTAGAGATGAAAAATAGTCTCTTGAAAACTCAGGCGTGAACTTGAGCGTGGAGTAGTGGTGGTGTATTCCATTTGAGAACCAGACTCTTTTAAGGTAGGTCTCAAATGCCTTAAACTCATCTGTGTTACGCTCTCCGTCATATTGAGTGTATATTGTCTCCAGAATACGACGAATCTCCAGATTGTATTTGTAGTTTTGGTCAAAGAGAATGTCTCTGCCCGCCGCAGCCGCCTCTGTAAGGTGGTAAATATATAACTTCTGTTGCAGTGTAAGTTCTTCAAAGCCAGGTACCTTGTATCGTAATATCTCAATGTCGGCAAAACGGTCTATGCTGTACTTGAATGTTGTATCCATTTTATCTACTCCTTGTTCTTTATATCTATATCCTCTGTCAGACGCCAAAGTTTTTTTTTTAATGTGAAGGCATCGTATGTGAAATCAGGGCCATAATATTGATACACACCGCTAAGATTAGGGTTCTCCGGGCTCAGATGGTCAAATATGAAACGTCTGCCAAAAGGGTCGTATTCAATTGACATAGTAGTGTTGGAACTATATTCAAACACCGCTCTATTCCCCTTTTTGTCTCCACATTGGAATACATTATCGCCCAAAACAAACTCCTCACCACTAATTTTCAGTGGCTCAATAACCTTTACACGGCTTATGTCACGGTAAGTCTGATAACCTAACAACATATAACCTTTTTTAATTGCGAATGCACTATAATACAAACAGCCATACCAATTATTCGCATTGTATTTGCCAATATTGTCTGGCTTTGTGGCGTTTTTGCACACCATCTTCTTTACAATGCTTTTTGCGTTATGTTTTTTCTTATATATGAAGTATGTGTAGTATTCAAAAACGCCCTCTTGTGTGCGGTTGTTCCACGATATTATACGTAGTTTGCCATCATCACTCATAATGGAACCTACATTATTATATGCAGAGACATTTATTGCGTATGGGTCAATATTTGTCTTCAGCAGAGAGTCTATCTTAGCCTCCGTGTTATCTGCAAACCCCGATGCTGCAAACAATAGAGTTGTTAATAATATTGCTATCTTTTTCATTTGGTGATGCGGTGATTTGGTTATTCGGTGATTCGGTTATTAAGGCTTCGCCTTGATTAAGGGCTTGCACCTTAATTCGGTGAGGCGGAGCCTCACATATTAATTATTAATTATTAATTATTAATTATTAATTCTATAAAGTTTTTCTATTAAGTCTGCTCTCCCTATCTCTTTAAGTTTACGTATTATGTTACGTTTCTCCTCTGGTTTGTACCAGAAGAAGAAACTGCGTTGCCCACGTTTCTGTTCAACTGTACGTGCACATTTGACTGTTTCCATTGTATATGGATTAAGACCTGTGTAGTACATCTCTGTTGAGAGCGTCATAGGGGTAGGCGTAAAGTCCTGAACTTGCTCTAAATGAAAATTCAAGCGCTTTGTTGCCGCAGCCATCTCAGCCATATCAGCATCTGTGCAACCCGGATGAGAAGAGATGAAATATGGTATTAACTGCTCACGCAAGGCAAATTTAGTGTTTAATTCATTAAATAACGAATCAAACTGTATGAAATTTTCAAAGGCAGGTTTGCGCATAAGGTTCAATACCTTGTCTGATGTGTGTTCCGGTGCTACTTTCAGACGTCCTGAAACGTGGAAACGGACAACCTCCTCAATGTATTCATGTGTGGCAAGGTCATAACGTATTCCACTGCCTATGGTAGCTTTTTTCACCCCTTCAACCTTACGTACAGACCTGTATAACTCAATAAGTGGGGTGTGGTCTCTGTTCAAATTAGGGCAGATGGCAGGGTGCAGGCATGATGGTTTTGAACACTTCTTGCATACCTCAAGGTTCTTTCCTGTGAGGCAGTACATATTTGCTGACGGACCACCTAAATCACTAATATAGCCCTTGAAATCCTTGTCAGAGACAATTTGACGTACCTCTCTGAGTATAGACTCTTTTGAGCGAGAGACTATATGTTTTCCCTGATGCGCTGATATTGTGCAGAATGAACACCCGCCAAAGCATCCACGATGCATTGTTATGGAGTATTTAATCATATCAAAGGCTGGAATGCGTTTGCCTTTATAACGTGGGTGCAGCTGCCTGGTGTAAGGCAGGTCATATATTGCGTCAAGTTCTTCTGTAGTGAGAGGCGGGAATGCGGGGTTGCATACTACCATCTTGTTCCCAACACGCTGTCCTAGTTGTGCTGTAGGTGCCATCTTGTTTGACTCGGTCTCAAAAATCTTGAAGTTCTGAGCCTCGGCTCGTTTGCTCTCCAAACATTTTGAATGCGGTGCCAACTCTATATCAACTTCTTGAATATCACTAAGATAGGCAGTTTGATTTATATCTTTGATTGATGCAAAATCCTCTCCATTTCTAAGTCTGCGTACAAGTGTCTGCAACGGTTTTTCCCCCATTCCGCAGATTAATAAATCAGCCCCCGATGTCACAAGAATACTTTCACGTAGTTTGTCATCCCAATAGTCATAGTGTGTGAAACGGCGTTGAGAAGCCTCTATGCCCCCGATAACAATTGGTGTTGAAGGGTAGAGTTCTTTTAGAATGTGGCAATATACATCTGTTGCACGGTCCGGGCGGAATCCCGCTTTGCCATCAATAGAGTAGGCGTCATCACTTCTCAGACGTTTTGCCGCCGTATAGTGGTTCACCATTGAGTCCATAGCACCTGCCGTAACTGCAAAAAACATACGTGGAGCGCCTAATTTACGGAAATCACGTAAGTCATCACGCCAATTTGGTTGTGGCACAACCGCCACCTTCAATCCCTCTGCCTCAAGAACACGTGCTATTACAGCCGCACCAAAAGCAGGGTGGTCTATATATGCGTCTCCCGTAAAGATTATTACATCAATATAATCCCAACCCAATGCGGTTACTTCTTTATTTGTAGTGGGGAGAAACATAATAAATTGAAAGTTGAAAATTCACAATGAAGTTGTAAAGTCATTTCTTCTTTTTTCTTTCTTCTTTCTTCTTTCTTCTTTTTTATTTTAATAATTCCCTATATCTCTTATCATCAGAAAGGAGTTCTATCGCTTGTTTGACCTCTTTGTCATGTTTGACGCTGTATGCCGCTGTTCCCGCCTCATAGTAATATCTTGATATAACTTCTGATGCAAGAGCCTCACAAATCTCATTTTTAGCAGAGTCCAATTCTGCTGGAATATTGTGCTCTAATGCTGTTTCAAGGCTGTCAAACAGTGCTTTGTTCTGTTCATACACACCTTCATATTTTGCCGCGTCAGTGAAATCCTTAAGAAAATCCTTAGTTGATATTTTGTATGAGAACTTGCTGTCAATCACATATTGTTTGAAATCCTGGTACTCATCTTCAGTAATCTCAAACTCTGTAGGAGATGGAATCTCCTTGTGGTTATAGTGGTACTTTGTAGCCCAGTCAAATACACGGTTCTCAAGAATGAGGTTGTAGGTAATCACCTTGCCTGTATCTGAGTCAAGTTTAACGTCAGGCATAATGCCACGACCGTCTCTTACCGTGCGTCCGTTCCTTGTCTTGAACTCATTTGTGAGAGAGTCTGGAATCTCTCCGTTTTTCTCACCATCTTTAGTTGTGTAGTTGACTTTTTGAATACAACGACCGCTTGGAGTGTAGTATTTTGCCACAGTAACCTTAAGTTTTCCGCCGTATGGCAGCGCCACAGTCTGTTGAACCAATCCCTTTCCGTAAGTACGCTGACCCATAATTACGGCACGGTCCTCATCTTGCAGGGCTCCGCTCACAATCTCACTGGCACTTGCACTGTTGCCATTCACAAGAACAACTATAGGAATCTCTGTATCAATAGGTTGGTATGCTGTTTTATGAACATTGCCTACTTTTCCGCCCTTTACCTTTGTAGTAACAATAGTCTTTCCCTTAGGCATAAAAAGGTTGCATATATTGGTTGCCTCTGTGAGAATACCGCCAGGATTGTCTCTTAAATCAAGAATAAGAGCCTTGATACCTTGTTCTTTCAGTGATACAAACGCTTTCTTCAGTTCATCTGAACTATTCTCATAAAATGAAGTAAGGCTAATCATACCTATGCTGTCAGCCACTATACCACTATATCTTATAGGGCTAAGGGCAATCTTATCTCTCTTAATATCAATCTTCAGAGGTTTTTTCTCTCCATATCTCTTTATTTTGACAGTTGCTGATGTACCAGGCATACCCCGTAGAGCGGTACTTGCATCCACAGGTTTCTTTTTAATCATACTCTTGCCGTCAATCTCAAGAATAATGTCGCCAGTCTGTAGCCCGTATTTATGAGCGGGACGTCCCTCATATATCTGATTTATGGAAATGCTGTCTCCCTTTACCCCGATAAGCGCCCCGATGCCTCCGTATTCACCCGTAGTCATAAGTTTAAAATCCTTCTCTTTGTCCTCCGGAATGTAAGTGGTGTATGGGTCAAGCTTGTTCAGCATTCCGTTAATGCCAGCCATAACAATCTTTTCAGTAGGTATGGTATCTACATAGTTGATATACAGCTCTTTATAAATAGAGTTGAATATATCCAGATTTTTTGATACATCTTCAAGTGTCTCTGCTGATACAAAACCAGCGAAGATGAGTGATGAGAGCAATGTTGCAAACAGACGGTTCATTGTTTGTGAAGTTTTGTAATAGTTAATAATAAAAAACGGATATCGCAGTAATTGCGGTATCCGTTTCGTTTGCGCTCCCTCTTGGACTTGAACCAAGGACCCTCTGATTAACAGTCAGATGCTCTAACCGACTGAGCTAAGGAAGCATTCAGGCTCTTTTTTCAAAAGCGATGCAAAGATAATACCTAATATTTAACTATGCAACTTTTTTAGAACCTTTTTTAGAAAAAAAGATGGCTAATAATATTATTTCTCTTCGGCCTTCTCTTCCTCTTTAGGAGCAAACTCAGATATTCCGCTTCCAATCAATAGATTGTACCAGGCAATAACCTTTTTTATATCACTGTTGTGCACTCTGTCACGGTCAAACTCAGGCAGTACTGTAGCAAACCAGTCCTGGAGTTCTTTGCCGGTAGCCTTTTTGAGGTCAAGAGTTACGGCTTTGCCATCTGCAACCTTCTTTACTGATTCAAACACTTTATATAGAGGAATATCCTCATCATCAGTAAACATTGATATGTCTTTAAGTGCAATAACTCTGTCATTTGAGAAGGCAGGAAAACGCTTGCCGTCTTGCAAAGACTCAACAATAAGCATATTCTTATTGCCAGAAATCATCTTGTATAATCCGCTTTTACCGGAAATAGCTAAAATTTTTGAAAGCATAATATTTTCAATTATAGGAATTTCTTATTTCTTATTTCTTCTTTCTCATTTCTCCTTTATGCAAAGCATCGAGGTTCATATTTACCACCTCTTCTCCTTTACGTTCAAATATTGTTTTGATGGCATCTTCAATATATTCGGCAGGGATTCCAAGGTACGGAAGGGCGGCGCCAAGAAGAACAATGTTTGAGCATCTTGTGTTGCCAACCTCTTTTGCAATGGCGTCAACATCAATCAAGACGTGATTCTTCACCTTTTTAACAGCCTCAATAACCTCTGAGTCATCGGGGTAGTTGGTTATATTCTTGAAAGGAGCGCTACTTGTCACAAGCCAGCCGTTCTCACTAAGATATGGAAGATAACGCAGAGCCTCCATAGGTTCAAGAGATAGAATAAGGTCACATTTACCCATAGGAATAAGGTCAGAGGCAATAGGAGAGTCTGAAATACGCAGGTTGCTCTGCACGTCTCCGCCACGCTGACTCATACCGTGAACCTCTGACTGTTTCATATAGAGGTTGTTCTTTAGGGCTGCCTGACCAATTACAGTGGCGATTGAAAGGATTCCCTGACCGCCAACACCTGAAAGAATTATATCTGTCTTAATCATTTTTTCTTACGTTTAAGTGTTTGAATACATTCACGTCGTGGTATAATAACAGAAACGCCATTATACTCAATCTCCTCTTTAATAACGGCTGTCATCTCATCAAAGTTCTTCTTAAGAGGAACAAGTACGCGTATGTGTTCCGGTTTCACCCCGATGCCAGCGCATATAGATTCCAATTTGCCCGTTCCGGCAGAGTCTTGACCGCCAGTCATGCCTGTGGTAAGATTATCAGAGATAACAACTGTAATGTTTGAGTTCTCATTAACAGCGTCAAGCAGACCTGTCATACCAGAGTGTGTGAATGTGCTGTCACCAATAACGGCAACAGCAGGGAAGACTCCGGCATCGGCGGCGCCTTTAGCCATAGTTATTGAGGCACCCATATCAAGACAGGAGTTGATGGCTCCGTATGGAGGCAGGGCTCCAAGAGTGTAGCAACCTATATCACCAAACACCTTTGCCTCTGGATATTGGCGTACAACAGCAAGCAGAGCCTCATACATATCTCTGTGACCGCAGCCCTGACAAAGCGCAGGCGGACGCATACGCACAACCTCAGGAATATGAACAGGAGCGGCTTTCTTTCCAGAGAGAGCGGTTGCCACACTGTCAGGAGTAAGTTCGCCCTGACGTGGCAGAGTTCCGTCCAAACGTCCGTTAATAGTAAGGTTCTTACCAAGATAACCCTTCAGAAGTTCCTCAATCATAGGATAGCCCTCCTCAATAACAAGAATGCTCTCACACTCATTCATTATTTTCTCAACCATCTTGCGTGGGAGAGGGTATTGTCCTATCTTAAGAATAGGAGAACCGTTAATAAGTTCCTTGTTCTCCATAAGATAGTTATAGGTGACACCGCAGGCAATTATGCCACGTTTCTTGTTGTCACCATCAAAATATTGGTTGAACGCTGACTCTTCTGAACTCTCAACAAACTTTGGCTGAGATGCAAGTAGTTCAGCGTAGTTCTTCTTTGCAATGGCAGGAAGAAGCACGAACTGACGTGGGTTCTCAAGAAAATGCTTCTCATTCTGTGATTTAGGCTCTTTTCTTACAACACCTGAACGTGAGTGGGCCAAGCGGGTGGTGATTCTCAGCACCACAGGGCGTCCTAATTTCTCTGATAGTTCAAAGCCGTAATATGCCATATCATACGCCTCCTGTTGGTTTGAAGGCTCAAGAGCAGGCACCAATGCGAATTTCGCATAATAGCGTGAATCCTGTTCATTTTGAGATGAGTGCATTGAAGGGTCATCAGCAGAAAGCACTAAAACACCTCCGTTAACACCCGTAATGGCTGCGTTCATAAAAGGGTCAGCCGCCACATTAAGGCCAACGTGTTTCATACATACTAAAGAGCGTTTGCCGGCAAATGACATACCCATAGCCGCCTCCATAGCCGTCTTCTCATTTGTGCTCCAACGTGAATGTACTCCACGCGCACGTGCGTCACTGTTCATTTGAATGAACTCAGTGATTTCTGTACTTGGTGTGCCAGGGTAGGCATATACGCCTGACAAACCGCCGTCAATGGCTCCAAGTGCAATCGCCTCATCGGCAAGTAACAATAATTTCTGCATCTTTTTATTAAAATTTAGAAGGGCACCTCATTATCCTTACGGATTCCACCTTCCTCAGATAGAGCACTCTGTTGATTGTCAGTATATAGAATGCTATCTTCAGCAGTAGTGGCAGCCCCCTCTTTAAGGTTTGCAAATTTAATATAATTTTTTTGAAACCGCAACCAAATGTCATCAATACTTCCTGAACGGTGCTTTGCAATAATAACCATAGCCTGACCCTCCAGACTTCTGCCTTGTTTATCTTGTGTAAGTCCGTAATACTCAGGACGATGTAGCATTATAACAACATCGGCGTCCTGCTCAATGGCACCAGATTCACGCAAATCGGCAAGTTGCGGACGCTTGTCATCATTTGACCTTGCCTCAACACCACGGTTTAACTGAGCCAGAGCAATTACAGGTATGCCCAACTCTTTGGCGAGAGCCTTTAGTGAGCGTGACACATAACTCACCTCCTGCTCACGAGTACCGTTCTTTACGGGAGCGTTCACCAATTGCAGGTAATCAATAATTATACAGTCAAGGTTCTCTGTACGTTGCAGTTTACGAGCCTTGCTGCAAAGTTCAAAGATTGACAAGCCGGGTGTGTCATCTATGAATAGTTTGGCATTTGAGAGCAGTTGGGCTTTCTTTTGAAGCACCTCCCATTCGTATGGTGCAAGGTTACCTTTCTTGATTTTCTCACCCTCAATCTCACTTACGTTTACAAGCAGACGGGTGGTAAGTTCTATTGTTGACATCTCAAGAGAGAACACGCAAACACTCTTGCCGTAATCTACAGCCATATTCTTTGCCATAGAGAGGGCGAATGCCGTCTTACCCATAGCAGGACGCGCCGCCACTACATTCAGTGTGCCTGGCTGCCAACCATATATTATATTATCAAGTTTGGTAAATCCGCTTGGAACACCTGTGTATTGTCCTTGATTGGCGTTTGCATTCTCAATCTTCTTTATTACATCGGCTATGACATCATTAACCTGAACAGCCTCATTCCTCACATTTGTCTGTGTTACGGCAAAAACCTCCTGCTCAGTCTCTGAAATAAGGTCTTTAACATCGGTCTGTGGATTAAACGCCTTCTCCTGAATGTCAGTTGAGACTCTTATCAACTCACGGGCAATATATTTCTGAGCCACAATCTCAGCGTATGTCTCAATATTAACCGCCGATGAAATCTTCTCAGTTAAATCAATAAGTGCCAGTTTACCACCAATCTTCTCCAGAGTACCGTCTTTCTGCAGTTGGTCACCAACTGTAATGTAGTCAATAGGTTGGTGATTATTTGAGAGTTTCAGCATTGCCTCAAATATATACTGGTTTCTCTCATCATAGAAGTGCTCCTTCTTAATAATTGCCGCAACCTCATAGAATGATGACGGGTCTAACAGCAGACCACCAAGCACAGCCTCCTCACAATCAAGTGCTTGAGGTGGTAATTTAGCAACATCTACTGCCGTAGCCTCCTTTGTACGGCTTTTTGGTGCGTTTTTCTTTTTTACTTCTTCCATCGTGGTGTATTAATTGTTTAATTTGAATTTATGTACATCACCGTATTTCTCGTGTACGGTAACCCATAACTCTTTATTCTTAATGTCAAATACAGAGTTGTGTGTGGTGTGCCATAGGTTGTTCACAGGGTCATATAAGCCAGTATCTTTATATATTTGATAAGCCCATAATTCAGTTTGGGGTATAGGTTCCGCTAAAATCTCATCTTTTGTCCACGATGTGTTGCCTTGGTTACCATCCTTGTCCCATACAACATCATAGTATTCAGAACACCAGAACGGGTCCGTATCAAGTGTGTATGTCTTAGTATATTGCACCATTTTCATCAGGTTCCACATTCCTTCCATTGAGTTACCGGAGTTGTAGTTGTCTGATAGTATTTTATATCTCTCAATTCCGCATCCGTGCTTAGGATATACTCCTGTCTGGGCATATTGGTAATTGTAGAAATTAGTCATTATGTTAGTCTCCGTAACTTTAGTTTCGCCTTCCAAAAACTCAACAATTACTGTCTTGTTTTGGTCAGCAATCATCAGGTGTCCGTCCCAACCGCCACCCAAAGGACCAAGCATAGGTGTTATGTCATATTTATCTATGGTGCTCAACGCTTCATCCACACTGCCGCAGTTATCCAGGATAAAACGTGGCAGGTGTAAAACCATTATCTCAGGTAGCCCCTTGTGGGTGTGAGAGTGATGGGTCTCAAGGTCGCTCATATTAACTACATTTACATTGCACACCAACCCTGCGTCATTTATTCCGTCCATAGTCATCCAGGGTATGAACTTAAGAATTTCATCATTTAGTCCTGATTTAATCATATTGGCGGTAACCTCTACTATAGTAGGATTTGCAACCGCTATTGATGCGTGGCGGGTGTCTGTTGCTTTTGTTTTTATTACAAACTCACAAATCTCATTTATGTTAACATCAAGATTTCTGCCGTAAAAATCACCATTCCTAACAGAACTGCAACCAAACTTAACAGAACTTTTTAGATTGGGTAATCCTGTAATATCAGCAGGAGGCATAGTTCCATAATCAATGGGGTCCATATAGTATAAATAATCAGCAATAAATGTAATCCCTTTATTATCAGGAGAATCTTTTTTTTCACAAGCACACAGTATGGTGGCTAAACAGATGAATAAAATAATTTTTTTCATAATAATTTTTGTTAATAGACCGCTTTTAGTATTGTTAGCACATCTTGTGGGGTCAGTTTCATATAGCCGTCTGCAAAGATAACTGAATTTGCTATAAGCGGCAGCATATCTTCTGTAGTACCAATCTCACGCAGGGTAGATGGAATGCCTAACTCTCTGATAAATGCCTCCATACGGTCAATGCCATGTAGAGCCACCTCATCGGGGCTTAGATTTTTGTCATCTATATTCCAAACATTCTTCGCAAAGCGTACAAACTGATGAAGCCCTGCTTTGTAGATATATCTATAATAGGTGGGGGAGATTACGGCAAGACCTATTCCGTGAGGACAGTCTGTGTAAGCACCCAACTGATGCTCTATTTTATGAACGTTCCAATCCTGCTCCTTACCTACGGCAAGCAATCTGTTAAGTCCCATTGTGGCACACCACATTATGTTACTGCGTGCATCATAATCAGTCGGATTCTTTAAGGCTTGGCGTGCCGATACTAAAAGAGAACGCATAACACCCTCTATCATAGCATCACAAACATGCTCTCCCTCTCCGCCAAAGTACTGCTCCATAAGGTGTGACAGTATGTCAAAAATGCCGCTTGTCATCTGCTCCTTTGGCACAGTGTAGGTGAATTCAGGGTTAAGAATGGCAAATTTAGGGGCTGCCTGTTCCATAGGGAAAGTTCTGCCTGTCTTGGTATGGGTGTCATCATTTGTTATTACACTGGTTGAGTTCATCTCAGAACCTGTGCCTGCCATAGTAAGAACGCAGCCTACCGGAATGGTTTGGTTCTTAACATCTGCCCAATTCATATAATACTCTTTCCATACGTCACACTGTGCATAAGTGGATACGGAAATTCCTTTGGCACAGTCTATTACGGAGCCGCCACCTACTGCAAGTATAAGGTCTGCCTTGCTCTCTTTTGCTATTTTTGCACCAGCCATAACCTGTGCGTATGTAGGGTTGGACTTTACTCCAGAGAGTTCAGATACACTCTTATCTGCTGCCTTAAGAATCTCAATAACCTGGTCATAGATACCTGTACGCTTTATTGAGTTTTTTCCATAAACTAAAAGCACATTTTTACCGTACCTGTCCAATTCTGCCTTTAAGTGGCTTAACGCAGTTTTTCCAAAGTGTATTCTTGTGGGTGCCTGATATGAGAAATCGTGAATCATAACAATAATATTTTAGGGTCAAGGTATAGCCTTAACAAAAAGCAAAATTACAACTATTTCCCGAAAAAACGCTATATTTGTAAAGTGTTTATACCTCTGTGGTGGAATATCTTCTGCAAATAAAAAATAATTTGTAATTTTGTGCAATGATTACTCTAAAAAGTATTAATAATATAACCAACTATTATCTATATTATGAACATTAAAAGCTTATTTAAAAGCACTATGTCCGCACTGACGTTATCCGTTATGATGGTGCTTGTTCTTTTGAGCGGCGGATGTAAAGAGAAGTCTAATTCTGACCCTTCCACTGATGGCAGTATTGCAGGCACTTGGTTAGGTACGGTCACAGATGGAGAATTTGAAGGTTTTTGTCAATTGGAGTGTAAGTTCTTGGAAAATGGAACTGGAACAAATACTTTTACTTTTGAGGAAGGTGAATTGTCATTTCCTATATTGTGGCGTGTTGATGACTCTGGCAAACTTTATATGATAAACAAAGAGGACTTGGAAGATTATGGAAAAGACGTTGAGTGGCCTGATATTACTTACAGCCTATACAACCGAACATTGGAATTGCAATACTCTTACGATGCAGATCCAGTTTATTTAAAAAGAGTGAACCAATAAGTAGAACCTACCTTAAATAACTAGACGTATGAAAAGAATATTTATAAACTTGCTGATTGTAGTAGGTCTTTTGTGGACTTTAAATGTAACTGCACAGGAAACAGGTCGCCCTGTATGGGTTGTGCAACATGCTTCCAATTCATACAGATGTTTTGATAATGCAATGGAAGATGGGGCTAACGGAGTAGAGATTGACTTGTGGACTAATAAGGCGAACAAGGAAGATGACTGGAGTGTTGACCACGGCCGTAGTGGTACTGAATATTGGTACTATAGCGCGGATGCCAGGAAAAGTAAAAATGCAGGTAAAGACCCTAAAGATTGGTATCGTAGCCTTAAAGAGTATTTAGAGGATAAGGTTCTGACAAATGACAAAATAAGTATAATTTGGCTGGATATGAAGAGCTATCCATACGCTGATGCTTTGATGCGGCATGTACATAACATTTTGAAAGCAAAAGGATACAGCAAGGATAATGTGCCTCCATTTCAAATTATATATGGCTTTTATAATACCAAACATCTCTCTGCCGTAACATCAGAACGGCGTGATGATGGCATTGTTTTGCCTTACAATGGTAGTATGATTGCATATTTTGCACATGAGCTTTGGCCAAATGAAGGTATTAACATGGCGTATGAGGGAACCTATTGGAGTCCTAATTGGAGTGGTAGATTAGGTGATATAGAAAAACTTTTAACTGATAATAATTTCCCGATAGAGCACCATTTTACTACAAACGGGTTGTTTAGTGGAATAGGTGCTACCAGGTGGTATCATGTTGTAGATGCCAGAAAATTGATGATACAGAATAGATATTGTGCAAGAATAGGTTGGTGGACTTGCCAAACTCAGACAAGGGGTGCGGAATGTGTTTATGAAGATTTGAGTGGTGCAATGAAGGCTGATTTTATTCTTATTGAGGGCAGAACTGATTTTATAAGTTCAAGGTTTGGAGCCCGTCTTGCCTTACAAAAATTTGTAAAGAATTTCTTCAACCCTAATGAATCTTTGTACAAGGATTACAACAAAGGTAAATACTGTCTTGCCACAAGAAAAGACAAATTTTGGATACTATATAAGGATGCGTCACGTGTCAGATATATGAGTGACAATTAGCCGGAAAGGAGCCGCTTAAGGGCTTTAATTGTGCACGTTAAAGCGGAGGATTTGTAAAGATTTCTGCCTAAAAGTTTGCAGATTAAAAAATAATTTGTAACTTCGTAGCAGATTCAGAAATGAATTTAGGTGCGCTACGGCGTGGCTGCTGCGGTAGTTTTCTGCCGCTTTTTTTATGCCCAAATCCTAACAATACTTCCTTTCTCATATACCCAGACCTCTTTTATATCCAACTTAAAGGATTTGGGCTAATAGACAAAATATTTTTGGTTTTTGATTGCTTATTTGTAACTTTGCAAAAATTATACTATATGTCTGCACAAGAAAATCAGCAAAAAGCATTGGAGTGGATAAGTACACGCTCCAATCGTGTTATTGATTATCAATGGGAGATTCAGCACCACAACCAAATGCACGAAGCCTACGAGAAGTCCTTGTAGGGTTAAATCGTTTTGAACAACATATTGCGGCAGCACAATGGGCTATTGCCAACAATAAGGTTATAGATATTATTAGATAGAATTGACCTATATAATAAATTATTCCCAGAACGCAGCAGCCTTGTTATTGGCTCTGTTATACCTCAATAGTTAATGTTAAAACAAGGCGGAATATGCCCTCATTGCGGTAAACATTTCTTAAAAAAGGCGGACAGTACTCAATGGCATTGACAGAATAATCAATATTTTTGCACTTAAATACAAAAATATGGCAATAATTTTGTATTTGAATACAAAATTATTTAATTTTGCCTGCAAATAATAGTAAACAATATGGTAACAAGAACTCTGCAAACCGTACTTGACGGCTATATGTTTAAGGGCAAAGCCATTATACTTATAGGAGCAAGGCAAGTTGGTAAAACAACGCTGTTAAAACAACTTACAAAAAACAGGAATGAAAATATATTGTGGTTGAATTGTGATAATCAGACCACTATAGAGTCATTATCCAATAACTCATTGCAGAGCCTAAGGCTACTGATAAAAGACAATAAAATTGTTGTTGTAGATGAAGCACAAAGAGTGCCTGGCATTGGATTGACCTTAAAACTGATAACAGACAATTTTCCAGATGTACAGTTACTGGTAACAGGCTCATCATCACTTGATTTGCATAACAAACTTGACGAACCGCTGACAGGCAGAAAAATTGAGTACAATCTGTACCCTATATCAACAGATGAAATCTACAATGCAGAGGGCTTGATTCCCGTAAAGGAGCGTATGCCTCAGCGTTTAATCTACGGCAGTTACCCGGATGTAATGTTTGGCACCCTAAATCCTGAAAAGGCGTTGATGGAACTATCAAACAGTTATCTATACAAGGATGTGTTGGAATTTGACGGGCTGAAGAAATCTACAATGCTGTACAAACTGTTGACGGCACTTGCATCACAAATAGGTGGAGAAATCTCTATAAACCAGATAAGCAATATAGTAGGATTAAACAATAGAACTGTTGAAAAATACATTGACATTCTGGAAAAATGCCATATTGTTTTCAGATTAGGCAGTTTTAGCAGGAACATAAGAACAGAATTATCCAAATCAAAGAAAATTTATTTTTACGATTTAGGGGTGCGCAATGCTGTTCTAAACAATTTTTCCACGTTAGATAAAAGAAGTGACATTGGGTCTATGTGGGAAAATTTCTTTATAGCGGAAAGAATTAAGTACAATCAGTACAATGACCGCTATGTAAATTCATATTTTTGGCGTACTACAGATAAACAGGAGATAGATTACATTGAGGAATACAATGGTGAATTGCATCTGTTTGAAATGAAATGGAATAACAATAAGAGCAACACCAAAGTTTCAAATCTTTTTGTAAAAACATACAATCCTTCTGAAACAAATATAATAACCCCTGCCAACTATTTGGATTTTTTAATCTGATAATCTAATCAATCTTTTTGAACCCTTCCGCACCACCGTCAAAGCCTATTTTAATGGAGGCAAAGGTCTGGGCTTTATGTAGGGCATCTTCAGCAGGTAGATGAAGCCCGTAGTAAAAGTGTGTAAACGCACTGAGCAGGGCATCGCCGGCACCTACAGTATTAACCACTTTAACAGGTTTAACCGCCTTTTGCTTTATGAAAGTATGCTCTTTACATTTGTAAAGCAATGCTCCTTTTGAGCCTTGACCCAACACTATTATCTCTATGTTAGGGTATGCGGCAGAGAGTTGTCTAAGAAATGTTTTTGGAGTGCAGGGCAGCCCCTCGTCACTAAGGAATAGTGTATTTGCACTCTTTAGCCAAGGGCTATTATATTTATCGTTTATATTTGAGAACACGTGTAAGTCAGTGACAATAGGCACATTATGCTTCTTAGCCTCCTTTAACAGCGGTTTTGCAAAGTTAATATTGCAAATTACCGCCGCACTGAACCTTCCCCAATCATTTTCTGTGGGTAGAGCGGTAAGTCTGCAAGCCTGAATGTTTTTAAGGTCACAGAATATGCGGCGTCTCCCTTTTTTATCATATAGGTTTGCAGAGGTGGGTGTGGCTTCAAGTTTGCCTTGCTCTATGTGAGTTGAAATAGCAAGGCTGCATAGAGTCTCCTTAATGCACTTGCCTGGCTCATCGGGGTAGAGAAGTGTATGGAAATCAACACCATCACCAAGTGTCATAAGTGCTTTTGAAATATTATAGCCCACGCCTGAAACGGCTGTCTTTACACCAAACAACGGGTATGTAATGGGCATATAATCTATTGGGAAACCATCTGTCTTGACATTAGTCTCCAAATTCACCAACCCCGATACTAAAAAGTCTGCCACAGTTGCACTACTATGAAGTTTTCATTTAACGCAAATATCTTTAATGAAGTTATCAATTATAGGTAATGCGGCATCGGGGTCTGTTATGTCTGTAAGGCGTTTTTCAAGAGGGCAGATGTCATCGCCTGCCTTGTTTATGATTTTCTCTATAATTTCTTTATATGACACCTCAACGCCAGCCTCTGTTAGCATTTTCAGAGCCGGCTCAGTAATTTTGTTAGTGGTCACAAACCTTGCACCACCATTTACAAGTAGGGCGGCGGCACCTTTGCCAATTATCTTATCCGCTACGGCAGCACCTTGCAGTACATCGGTGTTCTGTAATTCATAAAGGTCTATTACACCGTGTCTTGAGTAGGTGGTTTCAACTCCGTGATTACGAACAATCAATGAAAGCGAGTCAGCATTTAGTTTGTTTAGCATATCATCGCCGTCAATGCTTACAAGTTTGTATGCTCTGTTTCCCATACCTATCTCCGCCGCACGCTCTATGGTACGCAGACCGTTACGTGAATTTATACGCTCAATCAGGGCAGTGGCATCATCGCCTTTTTTAGATGCGTAACTGAACACAAGGTCAACGCAAGCCTGGTCAAGAGCCACAGGGTCAAGTGATGCAAGAATGCCCACATTCCCAAGTTCAGGAGCCTCAGGGTGTGCCACACAGTCACAATCAACACTCATATTGTTCATTATGTTTATATACACAATGCCTTTCTTACCCTTAAAATACTCAGCCACGCCGTCAGCGGCGGCAGCCATTGACTCCAAAAATCCGTTTTGGTCCTCAATATGAAGCCAGCAGGAGTCAGGGTCAGCGGTGTAGCCCGCAGAGTGAATGTAAGCCTTTCCGTTTCTTGATGCCACACCAATGCTAAGATTTTTCAAGGCACCGCCAAATCCGCCCATCGGGTGACCTTTGAAGTGGGAAAGGTCAAGCATAAAATCATAGTTCTGCAGGTGAGAGCCCACAATGTCATATTTAATATGTAGAGTGTCTCTTACAGGAATCTGCATATCAGCCTCCTCATCCATAAGGTCATTAGGGGCTATGGCACTCCAGCCGTGCTCTTCAAACACCTTTTTGTGGTCATTATTGTAAAATCTCTTGCCTCTGTAGGCGGTATTGCATTCAACTATAGTTCCCTGAAGTTTGTCAACCAAAGGCTTAACCAACTGAGGGTCCAAGTGGTATGGATTGCCAGATTCGCCTGTTGATACCTTTACAGCCACTCTGCCTTGCGGCTCCACGCCCAAAGCATTAAAAATGCGGATAAGGTTCTCACTTGTAATTGATTGTGATATATACACAACCGATACGCTGTCAGCCGTTGCCTCTTCATTTGTGCTTTGAGAGGCGTTCTTGTTACAGGATATTGCGGTAACCATTATGGCTACTGAAGCAAAAATAAAAGCAAGTTTTTTCATAAAAATCTATATTTACATATTGTGACAAAGATAGTGATAATGTTCATTAATTTACCTATGTATATAAAAAATGTTGTATCTTCACGGTTGAAAAATAGATTGTATGAAGGTAACTGCAAATGCAAAAATTAACATCGGTCTTAATGTTGTAAGTAAAAGGGCTGACGGATACCATAATCTTGAGACTGTGTTCTATCCTGTTGATATGTGTGATACAATAGATATAGATGAGAGCCCCGATTCTGAGACACGCTTTATTAATACAGGTATAGCCGTTGATTCCAATCCGCAAGACAACCTTATTATAAAGGCTTACAATCTGTTAAAACTTGATTTTGATATACCATCTGTGCAAATAACACTTGACAAGCGTATTCCGTTTGGTGCAGGGCTTGGCGGTGGCAGTTCAGATGCCGCAAACACCCTTAAAGCTCTGAATCAAATGTTCTCTTTAGGTTTATCTGATTTAGAATTAGAGAGTTATGCTGTTAAGTTAGGTGCGGATTGTCCGTTTTTCATTAAAAACAAACCTGTGTTTGCTACAGGCATTGGCAATGAGTTTACACCAATAGACCTTGATTTATCCGCTTATAAGATAGAAATAATAAAACCAAATGTAAGCGTAAGCACCGCTATGGCATACAAAGGTGTTGTGCCCAAGCCATCCACATTTAACCTATTGGAACTCCCAAAATTACCCATAGAGCAGTGGAAGAGTGTTGTAAAAAATGATTTTGAAGCCTCTGTATTTCCTCAATTTCCTGAAATAGAGGCACTAAAACAAGACTTTTACAATAGGGGAGCCCTCTACGCCTCAATGTCAGGCAGTGGCTCCGCTGTGTTTGGGGTGTTTAAAAATTGAATATCTTACCTGCCAATGATATAACCTGTTCAATGATTGGAGCCATATCATAATATTTGTATTCTGCCAATCTGCCTCCAAATATTACATTGGGTTCATTGTCTGCCAATGACTTGTATCGCTGATACAGATTTTGGTTCTTTTCATCATTGATAGGGTAATAAGGCTCCATTCCTTGTTTCCATTCTGTGCTGAATTCCTTGGAAATAACTGTTTTAGGACAATCATAAACTTGCTGTCCGAACATTTCAAAATGTTTATGCTCAATTATTCTTGTGAATGGAATCTCTATATCGGTGTAGTTTATTACTGCATTTCCTTGATAGTTTGCCACATTAAGTGTCTCTTGCTCAAAACGTACCGTTCTAAAGTCCAAATGACCATATTTGTAATCATAGAACTCATCTATTTGCCCGGTATATACTATTTTGTCCGCTAATTGAGACAATTCACTTCTGTTTTGAAAAAAATTACAGTTTGTTATAGTCTCAATTCCTTCCAACAAACCTGCTATCAATTTATTATAACCTCCTATTGGAATGCCTTGGTATGCATCATTAAAGTAATTGTTGTCAAAAACAAGTCTTACGGGCAATCTTTTAATAATGAATGCAGGTAATTCAGAACAAGGCCGACCCCATTGTTTTTCTGTGTATCCTTTAATAAGTTTTTCAAAGATGTCTTTCCCAATCAATACTTTTGCTTGTTCCTCTAAGTTTCTTGGTTCTGAGACACCATCAGAATGCATCTTGTCTAAGGCTTCCTGCTTTTGCTCATTAAGTTTTGATATTGCTTCTTCCGGCGTATGTACTCCCCACATTTTATAAAAGGTGTTCATGTTAAAAGGTAAGTTGTATAACTCTCCTTTATAATTTGCCACAGGCGAATTTGTGTATCTGTTAAAGGGGACAATACCGTTTACAAAATCCCAGACTTGCTTATTGTTAGTGTGGAATATGTGGGCACCATATTTGTGTACGTTTATTCCTTCAATGTTCTCACAATACACATTGCCACCTAATTGAGCACGTTTGTCAATGACTAAACATTTTTTTCCAGCTCTATGTGCGAAATGGGCAAATGTGGCACCAAATAGTCCGGAACCTACTATTAGATAGTTGTATTTATTCATTTTTTTTATATAGAATTAAATCGGGATTTTCACAAGAAGAAACAATATGATAATCTGTTAACATGAATAGGCTATCTGTTTTGCTATAGTTTTTTGGTTTTATGTCTTTTACTGAAAAAAGAATATAATCTGGTTGAGATGAAACTAAATTCATATCCTTGTATAGTGTGGAATCTACATCTGAAAGAAAAACCATTGGTATCCTATTGCAAGGTACAATATTACATCGCCAAAGTACTCCAAATGTGTAGCCATTTTCATTCCAAGAAAGATTGTAGTTCCAAATATGCTCTTTTTCATCCTTTGACAATTCAGAAAATAATAAATCAGCCCTACAATAAAAAGCATTTTGATGCGGAGCATTTCTAAATGACCTTTTCATCTCCCCATACCATCTGATAGGTGTTTTTAAAGGATTGAGAGTATCAAAATAAGGCATAGAAAAAAAGATTGTTATGGATAGAATAACAGGAACATATTGTTTAACATTTAAAACCGCAATCCACAGAAACAAACAAATAATAGGTACCCATACTAAAATGTAGTGAGGGTAAACTCTAGAACCAAGAAAGATGTACCCTAAGATATATGTTGGAAGTAAAATATGAAATAACCTTTTATCAAGCAGATAAGTCATGGAACCAGAAGCAATTATTATTG
Organism: Candidatus Enterocola sp.; assembly: GCA_045617165.1. GTDB lineage: Bacteria > Bacteroidota > Bacteroidia > Bacteroidales > Paludibacteraceae > Enterocola. The sequence goes on from JAZLIE010000129.1 coordinate 62,635, forward strand.
GTATATAATGTATTTTAGGATTGCTTATACAATTGCTAATCAGGTTAAATAATCCTCCTGAATATATGCTGTTGTAAACTATGAGCCCGTACCACAAATCATTTATTGCATTATAGTGTGCGTAAAAGATAAGTATAGGTAGAGTCACGATACTACTTCCCAATATTATAAACAAAATGTTACATATAATACTTTTAAAAGAAGTATCTTTCCATACCAAGTATAACATACCTATTATTAGACCTCCTATATATGCAACTGCATCATTAGGACGAATGAAGAATGCGCAAGCAAAACAACAACCTATAAGTAGGTAATGAATATTTGTTTTTTTTGATTTGTCAAAGCACACACATATTACTGAATATACCGCCATGGTTATAAAGAGGCAATTCCAATCTTCTGTTAAATTGCCAAACTCTCCCATAGATACTGTTTTATAAGAGAATAGACACAATAGAACAACAAATAAACTTTTGGTTGCTGATGTGAAATACTTACTGATCTTATACCATAAGCATGTCTCTGCACATAATGCAACAAATTGCAGTGCAAATAACCCCCATTTGCCTGGATACAGGTATTGCCCAAAGGCTTCAATAAAATACAAAAGTGGTCCTTTATGGTCAAATAAATCCTTATAAGGAATTTTACCATGAAGCAGAGCAAGTCCCATTAATTGAAATACACTACTATCACATTTCTCGGCACCATATAATGGTGATGCAAAATCCAATAGTAGTACAAATAAAAATGAAAAGGAGGCACAAAATAGAAAAACAAACCATTTGTTTGTTGAAATTTTCTCAATCCATGATTTGTTTATAATTAACTGCTCTTTCATTTTTCAAGTCCTTTCTTTATTGTTCTAAAATCACTTAACGCTTGCCAACCAATCTTAAATATTCTCTTAAAATTAATGCTGTTAACACCACCTTGACGTGGTTTGAATGTAATAGGAATGAATTTTGTTCTTTCGTTGAATTTAACAAAACACATTGTTAGAATGATATTTGGCAAATTATAGTCTTGTGGCATTACATTTATGTACATCTTTAATGAATTGATATTCATAAGACGGAATGGAGCATTGGCATCGGGTAATGAAACCTTGAAAAATATCTTTACTAATAAACAGACTACTTTTTCTACAAAAGCCCTTTGCTGACCATCGCCACGTTCCGTTCTATTGCCAAATATTCCATCATAATCTTTTCTTAAAGACCAAAATTCATAGAACTCATCTGGATTAGTCTGTCCATCACTATCAGTTTGGAAAATATAATCTGCATTGTTTTCAATAGCATATCTGTATAAGAACAAGACAGTTCCACCATGACCGGAATTGGGTTTGGTTAATGGAATAAACAGTGGATACTTATCTTGCAAGGACTGCATAATTGAATAGGTATTGTCTTTACTGCCATCGTTGGCAATAACAAGTTTGGCATTATTACCTTCAGCACTAAGTTTTTCACACACAGGATGCCATTGTTTTATTGTATCTTCAATGTTAGCCTCTTCATTATACGCAGGCATTACAATGTAAATGGTTTTACTCATGTTTTTGCTTTTTAAATGTTATGTATTTGTTTAGGAAGAATTGCACTAATGCGACTATCACTATAGTTATTAGTTTGCAAGCAATTTCATTCCACTGCCCAACGTTAACCATTAAGAGTAACATACCTTCACTGATACCAAGACCAATTAATCCAACGATGTAGAATGAAATAAACCTTTGAGTGGTTTTATCTGTAACCTTAAAATTAATTAAGCGGTTTAAGAAGAAACTGCAGAAAATTCCACAATGAACGCTAATGATATTTGCCCACAAATATGGAATTATATTGAAATAACACAATAGAGTGTATATTCCAAAGTCAAGTGCGGCACAGAATCCGCCGATGATGCCATATAATATAAGGTTCCTGAATTTGCTGTATAGGAAGTTGATTTTTTCTTTAGTAGAATTTGTAGTAAAGTTTTGCATTAGTATGTATGTCCTTTTTGAAAGAAACTTAACAATAGGACATAAAAAAAGCGTGGAACTCGACTGTTGTCGTTCCACAACTTGAGGCCTTCGCATGCCCGAATAGATAGAACAGACAACGCGAAGCCCACGCCGATATAAGTATTTAATGGGTAGTAGATACCCAAATATAAACCTATATCCCGCAGACATCTACCGTTGCTATGCTCTGAACTATTCTACTGAAAGTTGCGAAGTTTCAAGTTGTCAGAACAAAGCGTCAATATACGCCTTTAATATGTCTGCATCCCAGCCCTATAGTGCTTTTAACAGACACCCTCGGCGTGGGATTGCTTTGCAAAGTTACATAAAAAAAGCAAAAACAAAAAAATATTGAAGTTTTTTGTTTTTGCTGAGTATAAGTGATGTTTTGCAATTTCAGCCAAAATAAATTTGAAAATTGCTTAGATATAAATAGGATAGTATGTTTTCACTGTTACTTATTTGTTATTCGACAATAATCTTTTCAGTTGGTCAATATCTGGTAAAGATTTTCTTATCTTTTCTGGAATGTCTGCAGAAGTTTTATAGGTAGCCACACCCATAGGACTTGTGTATTTCTGAATAACATATTCCACAAAGTCTTTGTTGACAGATTTGCATAGTATAATTCCTATCGAAGGATTTTCGTGTGGTTTGCGAACATGGTCATCAAGAATTTGTAAATAAGTTGTTAATTGACCTAAATATGATGGTTTAAATTCTCCCATTTTTAGTTCTACTACAACTAATGAATTTAATTCTCGATTAAAAAATAATAAATCAGGAAAAAACTCGACTCCATATACCTCCAAATGATATTGATTACCAATGAATGAAAAATCTTTACCAAACGTCATTATAAAATTCTTGATATTTTGAATAATCTTTTGTTCAATAACTCTCTCATCAATATCTTGGCTATCACGTTCACCTATTTCTTCGGTATTAATAAACTCCAATGCATACGAATCTTTGAACATCATTACAGCCTTGCGAGCCATTGATGAATTTGAAATTGCTTGTGAAAAGTTGTTAGGTAGTTTATTCCGATTTTCAAATGCTTGTTGTTTTATTAATTTTCCAAGAGCATTGACTGAAAGACAATCTTCCACAGTGCGATGTATGTAATAATATCGAGCCGAAAGGTCTTTGCACTTTGCCATAATACGAATATGATGAGTGAATGGTACTTTGAAGAAATCCTCTATCGGGAAATTAGGAAGATTAGGAATCCTCATTGAATGATATATATCTATCAAATATTCAGGCGATTGCGATTTTCCAATTGTGATTGGAAAATTATTTTCTTGTTTTGTTACTGATTCAGTGTTATCAACAGATGTAGATTTTCCAATCGTAATTGGGAAATCTACATCTAGTTCATTCCATGCATCGTAAAATTTACGCATTTCATATAAAAGTGAAGTTGAAAAGCCTCTCAGTCCTGGCATCTCTTTGTGTATTCAATGCCTCGTGTTGACCTTGCAAGATAGCAGTTTTTATTGTTTCAACTGCTTCCGTTAATGATATAATTGAACTTTTTTTCATTTTTTCATCAAATAACTTAGTCGTTCATCATTATTTATCTCTTCTTCAGAAAGTGTAACCGCACCAACCAATTCAGACAAATCCATTTGTTTTATTGGCTTTTTTATAATGTGAGGTCCGGAACTTCCTGTGAAATAGGGTGCATGTGGTTCTGCCGCCATATAATGACGGGTAACATCTTTTGTAGCCAAACCAAAAGGAATGCATTGGTTGTTAACCACTTGTGATAAAAATAATCTGATGGCGGAAGTCAAGTCCATACCAATGGAAGAAAGCACTTCTTCCGCTTCTTTTTTAAGAGTGGCATCCACTCTGGTTTGAATCATTGCTGTTTTGCTCATATTTGTATTGTTTTGTATTGCAAATATAATACAAATTTATCAAACAGCAAAATAATCATAGAGAATGTAGTGCAACTATATTCTCTACCGCGAAGCGAGGGGGTACGGGGTACACCCCGTTAAAAAATGAATTATACGCAACGCGTAAGGAGAACTACGTTCTCCACGTGTTGCGTATGTGGGAACATATCAACTGGCTGAATGGCAACCACCTTATATTGTGAGGAAAGCAACTGCAGGTCACGAGCCTGAGTGGCTGGGTTGCAACTTACATAAACAATGCGTTTTGGGGCGGCAAAAAGAATGGTTTTAATAACATCTTCATGCATACCGGCACGTGGAGGGTCTGTTATTATTACATCGGGGCGACCATACTTGTTTATGAACTCTGTGTTAAGAATGTCCTTCATATCGCCTGCAAAAAACAGGGTGTTGTCAAGCCCGTTCAACTGTGCGTTCACCTTAGCATCTTCAATAGCCTCTGGAACATACTCAATACCTATGACTTTCCTGCATTGGCGAGCAACAAAGTTTGCAATTGTACCCGTGCCTGTGTAGAGGTCATATACAAGTTCATCTCCTGTGAGACCGGCAAACTCACGAGCCACTTTATAAAGTTCGTATGCCTGGAGTGTGTTTGTCTGGTAGAATGACTTAGGACCTATCTTGAATTTAAGCCCTTCCATAGTCTCTGTCATTGAGTCAGTACCTTTATATACTTGAATATCAAGGTCTCCGATGGTGTCATTACATTTAGTGTTGACTACATATTGCAACGATGTTATTTCAGGGAATGAGTCTGACAGGAACTGCATAACACTCTTTATAACCTTTTTGTCATCAACGGCGAACGCCACTATAACCATCCATTCACCCGTGGTTACGGAGTTACGGACAATAATGTTACGCATTATGCCTTCACGGCTACGCAGGTCATAGAACTGAATATGGTTCTCCGTGCAGAAGTTGTAGAGAGAGTTTCGTATTTTATTGGAAAGTTCATCTTGCAGGCAGCACTCATTTATATGAAGCACCTTGTCAAACATTCCTGGAATGTGGAAACCGAGAGCGTTGAGTTGTTTCTCCTCATCGGGTAGTTCCATTTGCTCTTTAGTGAGCCAAGCCTTAGCGGAGAAGGTGAACTCAAGTTTGTTACGGTAGTATTTTGTTTTGGCAGAACCAAGAATAGGGGAGATTTCAGGCAATTCAATCTTTGCAAGGTGTGTGAGGTTGTCCCAAACCTGCTTCTGCTTTGCCTTTATCTGCTCTTCATACGGAAGAATCTGCCATTTACAGCCTCCACAAACCCCAAAGTGCGGACAGAATGCCTCTGTACGCACTTTAGATAGTTGTTTGAATTTTACAGCCCGTCCTTCACCATAGTTCTTCTTTTTCTTGGTCAGTTGCACATCAACAACATCACCCGGAACAACGTATGGTATGAAGAGCACCATATCATTAACACGTGCCAAGGCTTTACCTTCAGCGGCAATGTCAGTGATAAGGACATCTTCAATTATGGGATAGGGCTTTTTCATAAAAATGAGAAATAAGAAATAAGAAATAAGAAATAAGAAAGGTCATCTCCTAACCTCCCATCCAGGGGAGGAACACACTGCTCTCGCTACTCCAAAATTTCTTCTTTTTTCTTTTTTATTTCTTCTTTAATCAAATCTCACGTTAGTGAGATTTGATTAAGTAGCTTTCAGAAATACTCTCGTTTTGGTTGCACTTCACAATGCTGTCAGCAAGAAGACTTGCGGCACTTATAACCTTGATTTTATCGCTCTGCTTGCGTAGAGGAATAGAATCTGTGAAGAATATTTCAGTAAGTTTAGAGTTGTTTATACGCTCTGTGGCAGGGTCAGAAAGCACTGCGTGAGGAGCGAACGCACGTACAGAGAGAGCTCCGTTCTCAATAAAGAGGTCGGCTGCCTTTGTAATGGTACCTGCTGTATCAACCATATCATCAAGAATAATCACATTCTTGCCCTCGACATCACCAATAACCTTCATCTCTGAAACAACATTGGCTTTAGCACGCTGTTTGTGGCAGAGAACAAGGTCAGTGCCAAGATATTTGGCGTAACTTGCGGCACGTTTTGAGCCACCTACGTCAGGTGATGCCATAACCATATCCTTAAGATTCATAGATTGAATGTAAGGCAGGAATATAGATGAAGAGTAGAGATGGTCTACCGGAACATCAAAGAAACCTTGAATCTGGTCTGCGTGTAGATCCATAGTTATTACACGGTCAACGCCGGCAACACTGAGAAGGTCTGCAATAAGTTTAGCGCCGATTGATACACGCGGTTTGTCCTTACGGTCCTGACGAGCCCAACCGAAGTAGGGGATAACTGGAACAATTCTTCTTGCTGATGCACGCTTTGCAGCGTCAATCATAAGCAGCAATTCAAGCAGGTTATCTGCATTAGGGAAAGTGGATTGAATAAGGTAAACCTCACAACCACGAATTGATTCCTCGTATGATACAACAAACTCGCCATCAGCGAAATATTGGATGTTCATCTCTCCAAGAGGGCATCCTATGTGTTTGCAGATTTGCTCTGCCATATAACGGGATTTAGTACCCGAAAAAACTTTAAAAGGAGCTATTTGTGACATTATAGTTGAAAATTGACTGTTACTAGGAACGAGAGCAGAACTAAGTTTACTTAAGTTATGCCGAGTGACGAAGTAACATGGTTAAAACTTGTTTTAACAAAGTTGAAAGTTAGTATGCAAAGAGAGGGTAGTTCTTCATAGTTGCGTTAACACGTGCACGTACTTTTGCAATTACGGCCTCATCTTCAGGGGCATTGAGAACCTCTTCAATCATTTCGGCAATCTCTACCATAAGGTCTTCTTTGGCACCACGGGTTGTAATGGCTGGTGTGCCAAGACGTATACCTGATGTTTGGAACGCTGAACGGCTGTCAAACGGAACCATATTCTTATTAACGGTAATGTCTGCCGCAACAAGAGCCTTCTCTGCAACCTTACCTGTTAAATCGGGGTATTTAGTACGTAGGTCAACAAGCATAGAGTGGTTGTCTGTACCACCAGAGATAATCTTGAAGCCACGTTTAACTAACTCTTCAGCAAGTTTAGCGGCATTCTTTTTAACCTGTTTCTGATACTCTTTATATTCAGGTTGCAAGCACTCTCCAAATGCAACAGCCTTAGCGGCTATAACGTGCTCAAGAGGACCGCCCTGAATACCTGGGAATACGGCAGAATCTATGCAGGCTGACATCATCTTAACCTCACCCTTAGGTGTTTTTACGCCCTTAGGGTTAGGGAAGTCATTACGCATCATAATTACGCCACCACGAGGTCCACGCAGAGTTTTGTGTGTGGTAGATGTTACTATGTGGGCGTAATCAAGAGGGTTGTTAAGAAGACCTGCGGCTATAAGACCGGCAGGGTGAGCCATATCAACCATAAGAATAGCGCCTACCTTATCGGCAATCTCACGCATACGCTTGTAGTCCCACTCACGTGAATAGGCTGAACCACCACCTATTATCATCTTTGGCTTCTCACGTAGTGCAATCTCTTCCATTTGGTCATAATCAACACGACCTGTCTCCTCATTAAGATTATACTCACAAGGTGTATATATAAGACCTGATGTGTTTACAAGTGAACCGTGTGAAAGGTGACCTCCGTGTGCGAGGTTAAGACCCATAAATTTGTCGCCAGGATTTAGGACAGCAAGGAAAACTGCTGCGTTTGCCTGTGCACCTGAGTGTGGTTGCACATTAGCCCAAGTGGCACCGAAAATCTCTTTCAAGCGGTCAATGGCAAGTTGCTCACTCTCATCAACAACCTGACAGCCTCCGTAATAGCGGTGTCCTGGATAACCTTCTGCATACTTGTTTGTTAAAACTGAACCCATAGCCTCCATTACCTGGTCACTAACAAAGTTCTCTGATGCAATTAGTTCAATGCCCTTGAGTTGGCGTTCTCTTTCACGGGCAATGATGTCAAAAATAACGTTGTCACGTTTCATAATAGGTGATTATTTTAAATTATTTATTAAATTGTCTAATTCTGATTCAGTTGTGACATATATATCACGTTTCTTGCTTCCGTTTGAAGGTCCTACAATGCCTGCAGCCTCCATCTGGTCCATAAGCCTGCCAGCACGGTTGAATCCTATGCTGAATTTACGCTGTATCATACTTACAGAGGCGTCTTGGTTTAGAACTATCGTCCTTGCCACCTCTGAGAAGAATGGGTCACGGCTATCTTTTGACAAATCCACACCCTTCATACTGCCATCACCGCTGTCAGCAGGAACATCTGGCTCAGGCAGGGCGAAGACATCGGGGTAACCTTGCTGCTCACTAATGAAGTTGCAGACATTCTGAACCTCAGGAGTATCAACAAACGCACACTGCACACGGGTAATCTCACTGCCTTGTAAAAACAACATATCACCACGACCAATCAGTTGGTTGGCACCTGACGTGTCAAGAATGGTGCGGGAGTCAATCATAGAGGCAACCTTGAACGCCATACGGGCAGGGAAGTTAGCCTTTATAAGACCTGTAACCACATTTGCAGACGGACGTTGTGTGGCAATAACCATATGGATACCTGCGGCACGAGCCACAGCGGCAATACGTGCAATAGGGGTCTCAACCTCCTTACCTGCTGTCATAATAAGGTCACCATACTCATCTATGATTACAACCATATAGGGTAGGAAGCGGTGCCCGTGCTCAGGATTGAGCTGGCGGTTCACAAACTTCTCATTATACTCCTTAATATTACGCACGTGAGCCTTCTTGAGCAGGTCATTTCTTGTGTCCATCTCTTTGCAGACAGATTGCAGTGTGCGTATAACCTTCTCAACATCTGTTATAACAGCATCTTCATTCTCCTCAAGTTTTGCAAGGAAGTGGTGGTCTATATCACTATATATGCTGAACTCAGTCTTTTTGGGGTCAACAAGCACAATTTTTAACTGCGAAGGGTGCTTTTTATACAGTAAAGATGCTATAATCGCATTGAGTCCTACTGATTTTCCTTGTCCTGTGGCACCTGCTACCAGCAAGTGTGGCAGTTTGCACAAATCAACCATAAACACCTCATCAGTAATGGTCTTACCAAGCGCTATAGGCAGGTCCATCGTGGTCTCCTGGAACTTCTTAGAGGCAAGCACAGACTGCATTGATACCGTCTGAGCCTTCTTGTTCGGCACCTCAATACCAATGGTTCCCTTGCCAGGCATAGGGGCTATGATACGTATGCCTTTGGCGGCTATGCTCATTGCTATGTCATCACCAAGATTACGTATTTTTGAGATACGTGTACCCTCAACAGGAACTATCTCATAAAGTGTTATGGTAGGTCCTATGGTAGCCTTTATATCTTTAATGAATACGTGATAGCTCTTGAGCGCCTCTATAATGCGTGTCTTGTTCTCCTGCTGCTCCTGTGCGTCCACTGACACTATCTGACCGTAATCTTTAAGAAGGTCAAATGTAGGCAGTTTGTAATGTGGCAGTTCAAGGGTAGGGTCATACTCTCCGTATTTCTCAACCAACGATGCCGCAGTGTTCTCTTTAACCTGCTCTGAATCAGCACTCTTAGCAATTTCTACCGCAAGTTTTACTTCATCATCAGAATGCGTGGTGTCCATCTCTACACCCGTCACCGTCTCCGCTTCAGCGTCAGTCTCCTCATCTTGCTTTTCTTCCAAGGTCTCGTAAGGGTTTATAGGTTCTGAAGGCTCTTCAACCACAGGTGGAAAATCTGTCTCTGATATTTCAGAAACAGATATATCAGACAAATCAGATTCCTCATCCTCAGTCTTCTCTTCAACAGGTTGGTCTATATCATCAGTAGTGTTATGCTTCCAATTTTTAACATTAAGCCACTGCTGAACCTTTGTAACAAATGAGGCTATTGTTAGAGAGAGGAATATTATCATTGTAACGGCAAGGATAAGCGTCACACCCACAGGACCTACAATCATTTCAAGGTAGTCAGCGGCTATAATGCCGTGCAGACCGCCAGGACGAATGAAATCAAGTATCTGAGCCTCAGGAATTACAGCACCTAAAAGTACTGACGTCCAAATCATCAAAAAGAAACAGAATATAAAATGACGCAGAACTGAATATTTGGTGTCAGGGTTGCAAAGGCGATGCCCCGCTATAAGCAGGAATATTGGAACAAGTATTGATGGGATACCAAACCAATTGTTAATCATTGCGTTAGCAAGTTTTGCACCTGTGGCGCTACAGATATTTGAAAAACCTTTGGAGTCATTTGCAAGTTCTCCCAAACCTTTAGTCAGCAGGTTGTAATCATCTTTACCACTGACAAGAAATGAGAGTTCAGAGAGTATTACAAACACCCCGATGGCACACAGACACAGTCCTACAATGAATTTGAAGGTATCACTGGTAACTATGCGCAAAAACTTGTTTTCTTTTGCTACTTTCGCTTCTTTTGGCATCTTCTTTAAATTGAGATACAAAGATACAATTTAGTATGTGCAGTTGCAAAAAAACTTTTCAACTTTTTACTTCGCCTATCGGCTTGTAAAAGTGGCTTAGTCGCAACTAACGTTGCTCCGTAACTGTGCTTTCTAAAACTCTTCACTATTCACTATTAACTCTTCACTCTTCACTCTTCACTCTTCACTACATTAACTACCAGCACAGCACATACAAGTCTCCACGAGGATTTATACACATAACGGGAGTGGTGGCGGCTCTTAAAACGTGAAGTTCCTTTGGACCGAAAAAAATATCATCAAGTCCGTAATCACGTGAAGTTGATATTACAACAAGTCCGGCACCTCTCTCAGATGCAAGGTACGCAGCCTCTTTCTCCACCTTGAAACTATCTTTCTTAGCTTTCTCAACCGTGTATTTAAGGTTGAACTTATCATATAAGGTGGTAATGGCATTTACATTGGCTGGAGTCTTGCTGCCATAGTCATTCGCTTGCAGAATAGTAATCTCAGAGCCAAGAAATCTTCCCATATTTGATGTGTATGGTGCCTTCTCCTTCTCCTCAATTAAGTAGCAGACGGGTACAATAACCTTTTTGAAATCAGTTACGTCTGCGTCCATCTTTACAATGACAAAAGGAATACGCAGGTCTCTCAAACCACGGAACACAGTCATAGGGTCTGAGAATTTGTCACGGTGACCTGTCTCAAAGAACATTATGGGTGTCTCTGTACGCTCACTCATATCACAAACATCATCAAGTGTTCCTTCGGCAATATGGAAAAGGTATGTGACATCGGGGTAGGAGGAGCGCCACTCAGCCTCTTTTGCCGCAAACTCCTCAGAGACAGAACCGCACAGGGCAAGCAGACAAAGCCCCTTCTGATAGCCTTGGGCAAACTGCACGGCGGCAGCCATAGCCTTTGAGGGGAACTTTACGCCATCAGTCACCACAAGAAAATAGCGTGAATATTCTACATCACGTACATTCATTTCTCTATCTGTATTGTTTGTGTTGGGAATGCGAAGTTGAGCCCGGCATCATTAAAACGGGTCAGAATCTTCATATTCACATCATTATTAATAGCAAAGACATCGGCGGTGCGAGGGTGCTTTACATAATAGACAAATGTTATACCCAATGAAAAATCACCGAAATCAGTGAATGAAGCCACAATCTCCTTTGTTATGGCAGGGGTGTCATCGGGGATTTTCTTAAGTATTTGAATAGCCTCACGCATCTTCTCAGGTTTGGTATCGTATGTGAGCCCTAGTTTAAGAGTCACCTTTCTTGATGTCTCAAGGGTCACATTCTCAACGCTTGCGTTAGTAAGGTTGCCGTTTGGAATTATCACCAACCGCCCTGCAAGCGTGCGTAATTTAGTGGAACGCAAGCCTATATCCTCAACAGTGCCCTCATAACCTGTGGCTATTATGCGGTCTCCTATGCGGAAAGTTCTGTCACCAAGAATTGTAATGCCTCCTATGAGGTTCTTTGCCGTATCCTGTCCGGCAAGGGCTATGGCAACACCTCCAATACCAAGAGTTGCTACTAAAGCCTTAATGTCAATGCCTAACACAGAGAGTGCCACGACTATTGTTATTGACCATATAATTACAGAGACAATCTTGTCAATGGTCTTCACCATATTAATATCAACATGCGGACTTTTAATTTTGTCCTTGGTTATGTGGAACCCCTTCTCAATAAGCATTGAGGCAAGGTCATCAAGAAACCACGCCACATTTAGCACATAAAGCACGTGGAATGCCTTTTTTATGGCATCGTGGTACTCTGTCTCCCAATGCAGGTTATATATGGCAGCCCATAGGAAAACAAGTGTTACGGCACATATAAAAGGTGTCTTGCATAGCAGTTGCAGTAGCATAGCCTTGGTAGTTCCGGGATTTTTCTCAGCATATCGCTTCACAGGTCCCTTGCCAAAAAGTGAGAGAGTTACACAAACGGCTACACCTATAACCAAGTACAAGCCACTAATCCAATAATTTGTAGGAATATTCATAATGGTGTGTATTAAAAACGTGCTAAGATACTACTTTTTACGTAAAATAATCTTCAAGTCACACTTAAAAATTATTGAGTTAGTGCAAGAATTATAACACCTGTTAAAACTATGGCAAGGGCGGCGGCCTTAGGTTTTGTGTTGGAGTCGTGCATAACTACGGCTCCGTAGGTGAATGGTATTATAGTTCCCGTGCGACGTATTACAGATAGTATTGAGAGCATTGAGTCTGGCATTGATAGGGCGTGAAAGTATGACAAATCTGACGTCACCCAAAAGAGTGATATGCCCACAATACTCCAATGCCAATGGAATTTTGTGCCTTCATTGCGTTTAGGCCACCAGACCACAGCAACTATAATAAACATCATAAGCGCCTGTTCCAGAGCGTAATAGAACTGTACAGCAAAACGGTCAATATTGCGTAGCAGGTGCTTGTCATAGACACCGCTTGCAGCACCTAAGAGCATTCCGGTCACAACCAACCATATATATGGATTACGGAATGAGAAACCCTCTTTTCTGCCAATTAGAGAGAATGCCATAAACGCAACAAGTACCATTGAGACCGCAATCCACTGATACCACTCAAGCCTCTCACCAAATATGAGCACCGCTCCCATAATGACCCACATAGGACATGTGGCGCCAATAGGGGCGGCAATGGTCAAGGGAACGTGCTTTATTCCATAATAACTGCACATTCCTGAACTAAGCACAAGGCAGGCTTTAAAGAAAATAAGTAAATGCGTGTGCCAATCAAGAGACGGTACCTTTGCTATGGCAATAGGAGTGAGGAGCAGGGTGGAGCAACTCATTGAAAGCAGAAGCACCGGCAGAACGGCATTGTCTTCAACAGAGCGCTTCTTACATATCTCATATATGCCAAGAAGTATTGCGGATAAGAATCCTAATGCAATCCACATTGTTTTTTAGATCTAACTGACATTTATTAAACCTCTCGCCGTTACTTTCGGCGCACAAAAATACAAAAAAATAACGACGTTGCAACACCAATATTGTTGGCGGTTACTAAAAAAGATGTTAATTTTGCACATTAATACAAAAATGTACTGAAATGGCTACAAAACCTTCAATCCCAAAGGGCACGCGTGATTTCCTGCCAGAGGAGATGGCTAAACGCAACTATATTTTTGACACAATAAAGAGTGTCTATTCACTTTACGGTTTCCAGCAGATTGAGACTCCCGCTATGGAGAACCTCTCAACACTTATGGGAAAATATGGTGAGGAGGGAGACAAACTGCTCTTCAAAATTCTTAACTCAGGAGATTTCCTAAGCGGAATGACCCCCGATGATTGGGAACAGCGTAACAGTGTGAAAGCCACCTCACACATAGCCGAGAAGGGGTTGCGTTATGACCTCACAGTTCCTTTCGCCCGTTTTGTGGTTCAATACCGTGACCAGATAAAGTTCCCGTTCCGCCGTTTCCAGATACAGCCGGTATGGCGTGCAGACCGTCCGCAAAAGGGTAGATACCGTGAATTTTATCAGTGTGACGCTGATATAGTAGGCTCTGACTCTCTGCTTAATGAGTTGGAACTTGTGCAGATAATTGATGAGGTTTTCGCCCGTTTTGGAATGCGTGTGGCAATTAAACTTAACAACCGCAAGATTCTTGCCGGTATAGCGGAGATAATAGGGGCTAATGATAAGATTGTTGACATTACAGTTGCAATTGACAAACTTGACAAGATAGGACTTGATAATGTAAACACTGAACTGAAGGAGAAAGGACTATCAGATGAAGCCATATCAAAACTACAACCAATACTTGCTATGAGTGGCTCTAACTCAGACAAAATCAATGCGTTGGAAAATATATTAGCAAGTTCTGTGACAGGCTCCAAAGGGGTGTGTGAAATGAAGACGCTCTTCTCTTTAATTGATGGTGCGGGCATACGTTGTGCGGTAGAGGCTGACCTCACACTTGCACGTGGTCTGAACTACTACACAGGCACAATTATTGAGGTAAAGGCACTTGATTATCAGATAGGTAGCATAACAGGTGGCGGACGCTATGACAACCTTACAGGCGTGTTTGGCGTAGAGGGGCTCTCAGGCGTGGGCATATCATTCGGGGCAGACCGCATATATGATGTGCTTAACGGTCTTAATCTTTACCCCGATGCCATAACCTGCCGTACAAAGGTTATGTTCCTGAACTTGGGTGATGCTGAACTCTCTTTCATACTTCCTGTGGCAAAACGCCTGCGTGAGGCTGGTGTGGCTACAGAGATATATGCAGACCCTGCCAAGTTTAAAAAGCAGATGGGCTACGCCAATGACCGCAACATTCCGTATGTGGCGATAGTGGGTGAGAGTGAGATGCAGCAGGGATTGATTGCCCTGAAAGATATGACTACAGGCGAACAAACTAATCTTTCGCCAGATGAATTGATTGCCAAACTACAATAAAAATGGTAAAACAGAGTTAATTAATTAATAATTGAAAGTTGAAAATTGAAAGTTGAAAATTAAAAAAACACTTTTAATATTAATAATACTCTGCTCTGTTATGGCATCGGGGTATGCGCAGTCAGACAGGAATATTGTCAAGAGGCTGACAAAGGTTGATTATAACCGTTGGCATTTTGGCTTTATTCTAGGTATTGGATTTAATGACTACAGAGTAACGCCTAATAATTGGGTGGACGCTGACGGAAATACCTGGTATGCGGCATCTGGAGGTTTGAAACCATCATTTGTTGTGGGTATGATTGTTGATTTGCGTATTGTGGAGTACCTGAATGTACGCTTTACACCGTATCTTGGACTTGGACAGCGTGATTTCCAATTTAACGCATACAATAAAGCGGGGGAGTTTGTGAGCGCCATAAAAACATCTGTGAACAGTGTTACTATGGATGTGCCTATCTACTTCAAATACAGCGCAAAACGTTATGGAAACATTCGTCCGTACATTATTGCGGGTGCAGGTCCTATGTTTAATATGAATCTTGACCCGGAGGTGCCCATTCTTCTTAAACCTGTTGATGTGCAGGTCTCATTCGGCATAGGGTTCAACATCTACTTGCAATACTTCAAACTCTGCCCTGAACTTAAATTCGGGTTCGGAGTACTTGATGCCATAAATCACAATCACCCTGAGATGGATGGCACAATGTATGACGTCTGCACCAAATCAGTTGAGCGTCTCACCGCCCGTATGCTGACATTAACTTTCAACTTCGAGTAATGATTAAAAAGTATAATTTATTGTACTTTTGTTTTTATTTTGAATGAAATTTTGTATCTTTGCTGTCAAAAGTATAATATATTGAACTATGGACATTGCAGATGTAATGAAACAACGCAGACGAGACCTTAAAATCTCACAGTCAGATTTAGCGGAGATGGCAGGAGTGGGCATTGCTACGGTTAAAGATATAGAACGTGGTGTCGGAAATCCATCTTTAAAAATGATGGAAAAGATTGCTGATGTATTGGGTATGGAAATAGATATACATATCAAAAAAAATAGTTAATGAGGCAACTTTATGTATATAAAAATGATGTCTTGGCTGGAACTTTAACAGAAGTTTCAACTGAGATGTATAAGTTCAAGTATGATTCTACATATCTGTTAACCTCTTTACCTGCCATATCTGTAGCATTCCCTAAAAAGGAAGGTGAGTATGTGGAAAAATCATTATTTCCATTATTTCAGAATATGCTTCCAGAGGGTGCAAACAGAAGGTCGGTATGCAGATTGTATAAAATAGATGAAAATGATTTGTTTGGATTACTTATGGCATTTGCAAACAAAGATGTAATAGGGGATATAACATTTAAAATTTAAACTATGGTAATAATAGAAAAATGTCCGTCATTGTTGGTATCGGGGTATAAAAAATATAGCCCTAAGGCATTGCGTACACTTTTTTATGGTAAAAATGTTTCTCCTTTGCTTGATTTTAGTTTGGATGAGGATTCATTAAACGTTGATGAGGCTCAGCAAAATATGAAGAACATATCTATATCCGGTGCTCAAGAAAAATTGTCAGCTGTAATAGATGGTGGTAAGATTAGGTTGTCTTATGATGGAGAGCAGGGTACACATATTCTTAAACCCGCTCCAGTGGATATTATTTCGGAAAGAAAGCAAATTCCAATGAATGAGCATCTTACTATGCAGATAGCAAATCAGGTGTATGGTATTGATACTGCTGCAAACGGATTGTGTTTTGATGTTGGCGGACATCCTGTGTATATTACAAAGCGTTTTGATATAGCGCCCGATGGAACTAAATATCATCAAGAGGATTTTTGTTCATTGATAGGAAAAACAGAAAGCAATGGAGGTAGTGAGTTTAAGTATGACGGTTCTTATTTAGATATAGCCAATGCTATACGTAAATATGTGCCGGCGTGGCAGATTGCTATGGAACATTTTTTTAAGTTGGTTGTTTTTAATTACATATATGCTAACGGCGATGCACATCTTAAAAACTTTTCTGTATTGGATAACGGCAATGAGATGAAATTGGCTCCTGCGTATGACCTTATAAACACTATGGTGCATATAAACGGAACAGATTTTGGTTTGAAATACGGATTTTCTGAAACTTTTGATAAAAGTGATACTTACCATAGAACAGGACATCCTTGTAAAGAAGATTTTTATAATTTTGGACTCTCTATTGGGATAATGGAGACTCGTGTAAAAAAAATAATCGCACAATTTACTGTCATACCATCTTTAACATTGACGCTACTGGAAAATTCATTCTTTTTTAATGATAGTACCAAACGTAAATATAAACGTATTGTAACAGAACGGATTGCAAGATTTAATAGGAATTAATGTTTTATATTATGCAAAACACTTGGGAGCATCCTATATTCAAGACCGTCTCTGCCTGTGCTGACAGCGTGGGGGTGGAGTGCTATGTGATTGGAGGGTATGTCAGGGATTATTTTCTTAAACGTCCTTGCAATGATATAGATATAGTGGTTATTGGAAGTGGGATAGAGATAGCGGAGAAAGTGCTGGAGGCGTTGGGTAAAAAGGCGTATCTAAGTGTGTTTAAGAACTTTGGAACCGCCCAGATAAAATATAAGGATATAGAGTTGGAGTTTGTGGGGGCGAGAAAGGAGTCTTATCATAGAGAGAGCCGCAAGCCTATAGTGGAGGGCGGCACACTTGAAGATGACCAGAACCGCCGTGACTTTACTATAAACGCTATGGCAATATGCCTTAACAGTAAAAATTATGGTGAGGTTTTAGACCCATTTAACGGGCAAAAAGATTTGGAACAGAAAATTATACGTACTCCGTTAAACCCCGATATAACCTTTAGCGACGACCCTCTCCGTATGATGCGATGCATACGCTTCGCAACACAGTTGGAGTTCTATATAGAGCAAGATACGTACGATGCAATCTCACGTAACGCAGAGAGACTTGACATTATATCAAAAGAACGTATTGTTCAGGAATTGGACAAGATAATGATGAGTTCAAGACCCTCTACAGGGCTTATAATGCTTGAAGATACAGGGCTTTTGAAACGCTTTTTACCTGAAATAAGCAATATGAAAGGCGTTGAGACCATAGCAGGCAAAGGTCATAAGGATATATTTTACCATACGCTACAAGTTGTTGATAATGTGGCGTTTGCAGGTGCTTCCCTTGACCTTAGATATGCTGCTCTTTTCCACGATGTAGGGAAACTTCATACAAAACGCTTTGATAATCACATAGGGTGGACATTCCATAACCATAACTATGTGGGTATGAAAATGATACCCGGTATATTCAAACGCATAAAGTTCCCCCTTAATGAGCGTATGAAATATATTCAGAAAATGGTGGAACTGCATATGCGTCCTATAGCCCTTGTTGAAGATGAGGTTACAGACAGTGCTGTACGCCGTCTGCTATTTGAGGCTGGAGATGATGTTGAAGACCTTATGACACTATGTCACGCCGACATAACCTCACGTAATGAGGCAAAAGTCAAGAAACACATTGAGAATCTGGAACTTGTAAAGCAGAAGATGAAGGAAATAGAGGAGAAGGACCACGTACGCAACTTCCAGCCGCCAATTTCAGGCAATGAGATAATGGAGACCTTTAATCTACCGCCGTGTAGCGTAGTCGGGGAGATTAAATCAGCCATAAAAGATGCCATACTTGACGGCACCATACCTAATGAATATGAGGCGGCAAAAACACTAATGTTTAAACTTGCTGCAGAAAAAGGAGTGAAATAACGAATATTTTTACTACCTTCGCTCCCTTAATGAAAAAAGTTGGAATTATATTGTTTATGTTCCTTATGTTGACATCGTGTAACGGCAGTCAGAAAGAGGAACAAGAGAATGGGGCGGAGATGCTTTACAGTGAGGCTCGTCAGGCATTTGAGGCAGGAAATGTCAACAAATGCAAGATTCTCATTGACAGCATACACGCAGAGTACCGTATGAACGTTGATGTACGTAAGAAGGCCGTCTCCCTTATGCAAGAGGTCAAGGCATACGAAGATGAGCGTACTAAGCAATATTTTGACAGCCTGAGACCTATCCGTCAGGCTCAATATGATTCTCTCTCAAACTATTTCCGTGTATCAGGAGATACAGCCTATTATGATTATGTGAAGTATGTTCACCGCAGTCAGAACAGTACCACACCAAAAATTTCTCTTATAGCGGAGGTTAAGGATAATGGTGAGATTCAACTTATTAGTGTTTATATGGGCAAGAAACTTGACCACAAGAGGGTAAGAGTCACAAACAAGGATAATTTCTTTGTTGAGAGTGCTGAAATATCTCTTGACAGTCCCTATAACAACCGCTTTGATGATTTCGGGACACGATGGGAATATCTGACACTTACAGGAGACAATATGGGTGACTTGCCGTCATTTATATCGTCTAATGCAGAGACACAACTTAAAGTAACACTATTTGCTGACTCCATAGAGACAAAAAAAGGAAAGATGGCTGTTTCATACACCTACCTTCTTGACCCTCAAGACCGCAAAGCAATAAAAACAGCGGTGGAGTTTAGTAATGTTGCTAAAGACTTATATAAAATGAGAAATGAGAAATGAGAAATTTTGGAGTAGCGAGAGCAGAGTGAACTTGTTCACTATGCCGAGTCACGACAAAATTCACAACGAAGTTGTAAATGAGAAACTCTTCTTTCTTCTTTCTTCTTTCTCCTTTAATTATAAATTATGAAACGTACATTAATTACATTCATCCTCCTGATTGGCGCCGCCATCGGGGTAATGGGACAGGAACAGATTACAACACAGCAGTTTAAAACAAAAGTTTGGGATTACCGTACTGATAGCAAAGGTATTGTGCTAAAATCAAACCTGCCGGTAATACTTGATTTCTACGCAACATGGTGCCGTCCGTGTAAAATGCTGGCACCTGAACTTATTCAGATTCAGAAACAATACAAAGGTAAGGTGTTGGTTTACAAGATTGACATAGACCAGGAGCCTGAACTTGCACAGGTATTCGGTGTTCAGTCAGTGCCTACCGTCTATCTAATTAAGAAAGATGGTACTTATGACGGATTTCTTGGCTACAGAACCGCCGATGAGATTAAGCAAGTTGTAGATTCATTCTTTTTCAAAAACAAAAAATAGATATAAATGGATAAAAACACATTAATTGGTTTTCTGCTCATCATTGCCATAATGGTGGGCTTTTCATACTGGAACCGTCCGTCAGAAGAGGAATTAAAGAGGCAGAGACAAGTGCAGGACTCACTGCGTATGGTTCAGGCACAGGAGGAGGCTCTCCGTGAGATTGAGATGGCGGAGGCTGAGAAGCAGATAGAAAAGAAAGACAGCATTCAGAATAGCCTTATAGAGCAGACCTTTGGCGCTTTCGCCAAGTTTACTAAAGGCGAGGATAAAATCTATATGCTTGAGAATGAACTGCTTAAAGTATGCGTTGCGGCAAAGGGTGGAGCAGTGTCAAGCGTTGAGGTAAAGAACTATACAACTACTGACGGCAGACCGCTTATACTCTTTGACAGCAATGACGCACAGCAGAGTATGACCCTTGTAACCTCAAACAATCGTGTAATAGATACAAAGGAACTCTATTTCTCTGCCACTATGCCAAATGACTCAACCCTTATAATGTCATTGCCAATGGAGCAGGGGGCGTTCAAGTATATCTACACCATTCACAAGAATTCATACATAGTGGATTATAATATAAAGGCGGAGGGTATGTCAGAGTACCTTAGTCAGCGTGAGAACGGTCTGGATATGGAGTTTGATATGTTCCTGCGTCAGCAAGAGCGTGGACGCAAGTTTGAGAACCGTTACGCAGGTCTCTATTACAAGTTCCAAGATGATGATGTTGAGAACCTTGAGACAGAGAAAGATGACAGCAAACAGATTACAAACCGTGTGAAGTGGATTGGATATAAAGACCAATTCTTCTCAACAGTACTTATAGCAAAGGGTGATGTAAACTTCACAAGTGTTGACCTTGAGTCGGCTATGATGCCTGAGGTACGTGATTTATCACGCCCGTATAACTATTTGAAACACTATAAGAGTCGTATGGTTGTGAGCTTTGACCCTACAGGTGAGAACGCTACCACATTGCAATATTTCTTTGGACCTAACCAATATAAGATACTCAAAGGAGTTGACGCCAATCTTGAGGACGGAGAGCGTCTGCATCTTGATGAGATGTTGCCTCTTGGCTGGACAATATTCGGTTGGATAAATAAATATCTTATAATTCCAATATTCAACTGGCTGGGTTCATTCCTTACAAATTATGGTCTTATAATACTGCTTCTTACAATAATTATAAAACTCATAATTCTGCCGTTCACATTCAAATCATATATGTCAACGGCTAAGATGCGTGTGCTAAGACCACAGATAGAGGCTGCCACAGCAAAAATACCGGAAGACAAGGCTATGGAACGTCAGCAAGCCACTATGGAGATATACCGCCAGGCAAGAGTGAGTCCTATGGGCGGCTGTCTGCCAATGCTGCTGCAAATGCCTATTCTGTTTGCCATGTTTATGTTCTTCCCATCTTGCATAGAACTGCGTCAGCAATCATTCCTATGGGCCGATGACCTCTCAACATTTGACAGCATACTAAGTTGGGACACATATATTCCTGTAATTTCATCAATATACGGTAACCACGTATCACTCTTCTGTCTGTTAATGTGCATAACCAACGTAGTCTATTCATATCTGAATATGAAAGACCAGCCTACAAACGGTCAGATGCCTGCAATGAAGTGGATGATGTATCTGATGCCTGTTATGTTCCTCTTCATATTCAATGATTACGCCGCAGGTCTTAGCTACTACTACCTTGTATCACTGCTTATTACAATACTCCAGACATTCATATTCCGTCTGTGTGTCAATGATGAGAAAGTCCTGCTCAAACTTGAGGAGAACAAGAAGAAACCTAAGAAGAAATCAGGATTTATGGCTCGTCTTGAAGAGATGCAGCGTCAGCAACAAGCAATGGCGAGAGAGCAGGCAAAAAAGAGAAAAAGATGAGTTTGGCAAGGTTTTTGCACTATAAGTTTAAAAATAAAACTAAAAATGCAAAAGTAATGGCTAAAAAAGAGAAAGAACAAGAGAAAATTAAAGAGGAAGAGGTTGCAGAACAGGTAGTTGAGGAGATTCAGCAAGAACCTGAGGCAGATGAAAAAGAGCAACTTGAAGCCAAATTGGCAGAGAGTAAGGATTCATACATACGCCTTTTGGCAGAATTTGACAACTATAAAAAACGTACTCTCAAAGAAAAATCAGACCTTTTGAAATATGGCGGAGAGAACATTATCAAGGCACTTCTGCCCGTAATAGATGATTTTGACCGTGCCATAGCAAACCTTCCTGAAGAGGATTCGCCTATAAAGGAGGGTATTCAACTCATACACAAGAAATTCACAACATTCCTTGAGCAGAACAACGTTAAGGTAATAGAGACCAAAGACGCTGATTTTAACACAGATTTTCATGAGGCAGCCACACTCTTCCCAGCCGCTGATGAAAGTCAGAAGAACAAGATAATTGATTGTGTACAAAAGGGTTACACATATAATGATAAAGTGATTAGGTACGCAAAAGTAGTAGTTGCTCAATAGTAAGGGTGAATCGGTGAACTGGTGAATTATGGTGCAAGCCGAATACAGACAAACAGGTTTGTATGTTAAGGCGAAGCCCATAATCACGGCGTAGCCGTAATCGGTGAATCGAAAGATTCACCACCGATTAACCGATTAACCGATTAACCGATTAAACATTTTTATGGAAAAGCGAGATTATTATGAGGTTCTTGGTGTTGCAAAGAACGCCAATGCTGATGAAATAAAAAAGGCTTATAGAAAGAAAGCCATTGAATTTCACCCCGATAAATATGCCAATGCCAGTGAGTCTGAGAGAAAGGCGGCTGAAGAGAAGTTCAAAGAGGCTGCGGAGGCGTATGATGTCCTCTCCAACCCAGATAAACGTGCCCGTTATGACCAATTCGGTCACGCCGGAATGAGCGGTGCCGCAGGTGGTTTTGGCGGATTCAGTGCCGGAGGCTTCTCTATGGAAGATATCTTCTCACAATTTGGCGATATATTCGGAGGCCATTTTGGTGGCGGATTCGGTGGCTTTGGCGGCGGTTCCAACGGTGGCAGGTCTGTAAATCGTGGTTCAGATTTAAGAATCACAGTTAAAGTAACACTACAAGAGGTTGCTCACGGTTGTGAGAAAAAGTTCAAAGTTAAGAGATATGCTCCTTGCCCTGATTGTAACGGAAAGGGTGCTAAATCAGATTCAGACCTTAAGACTTGTGAGAACTGTCACGGTACAGGCAGGGTCAGGAAAGTTGTGAACTCATTCTTCGGTCAAATGCAGACACAGACTACTTGTCCTGTCTGCGGGGGCACAGGAAAGGTCATAGTAAACAAGTGCCCTAAATGCGGTGGAGAGGGCGTTATTATGACAGAGGAGATTATCTCTGTCAAAGTTCCTGCCGGTGTTCAGTCTGGTATGGCTATGACACTTGACGGCAAAGGCAATGCAGCGCGTCGTGGTGGAATAGCAGGAGATTTGCTTGTAATATTTGAGGTTGAGCCTAATAATGACTTCATACGTGATGATGATGACCTCATCTACAATCTTATGATACCATTTACCACAGCCGTTCTTGGCGGTGATGTGGAGGTGCCGACTGTTGATGGCAAGGTGAAAATCAAAATTGACGCAGGTACCCAGACAGGCAAGATTTTGCGTCTGCGTGGCAAGGGGCTTCCAAATATAAACCGTTACCGCACAGGAGATTTGCTTGTAAACATTGCGGTTTATGTGCCTGAGAGACTCTCTAGGGAAGAGAGAGAGGCGTTTGAAAGGTTCCGTGAGTCAGACTCTTTCAAGCCGTCAGAATCTGCAAAAAGAAACTATTTTAGTTGAAAATTGAAAATTGAAAGTTGAAAATTTCTTATTTCTTATTTATATGAACATTGCGGCCTTAGTATCAGGAGGTGTTGATAGCTCTGTTGTAGTGTATCAACTATGTGAGCAGGGGTACAAGCCTGACTTGTTCTACATACGCATAGGAATGGAGGATGAGAATGGCTATATGGGCTGTACTGCGGAGGAAGATATTGAAATAGTTTCATTCATAGCAAAAAAATACGGACTCCGCTTTGAAGAGGTATCACTGCAAAAAGAGTATTGGGACACGGTTGTTGCATATACACTACGCACAGTCAGAGAAGGTCTCACCCCTAACCCCGATGTTATGTGTAACCGTCTTATAAAGTTCGGGGCATTCATTGACAAATGGGGTAAGGAGTATGATAAGATAGCCACAGGACACTACGCCACAAATATAACAGAGAATGGTAAGGATTGGCTTGGAACAGCCGTTGACCCCGTTAAAGACCAGACCGATTTTCTTGCACAAATTTCATACTCACAACTTCAGAAAGCACTATTTCCACTTGGCGCTATGCCAAAATCTGAGGTTAGGGAAATTGCGGAGCGTGCGTCTCTTCCAAGTGCCAAACGCAAAGACAGCCAAGGCATCTGCTTTTTAGGCAAGATTAACTACAATGATTTCATTAAGAAGTATTTAGGAAGTCGGATCGTAGCCATGTCG